>JASJCJ010000004.1 GCA_030066045.1 Calothrix sp. MO_167.B12 | reverse complement strand
GTCCGTTGCCGGGATTGCTCCGTACTAGGATGAATCAAAACGTAGATGGTTGTTCTTACTCACTTATGGTTTAAGTATACCACAGTGGCCCCATCCAATCGGTTCACGGAACTTAAAAGTTCCTACCGACTTATCTCCGTGTCTAAAGCCAGGGGCTTGCGTCTCGTTTTTTGGTCAATACGGTTGATTTAAGCAGAATGGTAGGTTGGGTTGAGCGGTAGGGAAACCCAACCTACATTTTTAGGTGTGTCAGTCCACTACAATCACCTGATTTTTTACTTTATACAATTGAGCTGCGTATTAACCTACTGGACTATAAGTAGAAATTTCCCTGGAAACTAAAATAATTGAACTCAGTACGCAAAAATGTTACTGTGGCGATCGCCTCTTGATGCCAATAACAACTCCGATCAAAAATCTGAGGGATGCTGCCTCCATCCAGATTAGATGGAAAACAGCAACCCTAAGCTGAATTACTTCTTCGGAGAAATGAGCATCATCATGTTTCTACCCTCTCTTTTCGGTACTTGCTGCACCTCTCCTACATCTTGTAAATCTGCCGCCATTCGCTTCAGCAATTTATCTGCCAAGTCACTGTGCTGAATTTCTCTTCCTCGGAACATCACAGTGGCTTTGACCTTATCACCATCCTTGAGAAAGCGCGCTGCCTGCTTCACCCGCACATTGTAATCGTGTTCTTCAATTTTGTAGCGCATTTTCACTTCTTTCACATCAGCAGTGTGCTGTTTTTTACGTGCTTCCCGCGCTTTCTTTTCTTGCTCAAACTTATACTTCCCATAGTCGATAATCCGACAAACTGGCGGATCGGCCTTATCGCTCAGCAGCACCAAATCGAGTTCTTTCTCTTGTGCCATTTGCAGGGCTTCCTGTGGGGTCATAATTCCCAACTGTTCGCCATCAGTGGCAATGACGCGAATTGTGGAGAAACGAATTCTTTCGTTGATTTGGGGCAAATCGCGACTTCTTCTTTTCTGAATCACAGGCATTTTTGATTTCTGGAAACTGATTTTGATGAATTTAGTTTGGTTGTTGAATATTCAGTATCAGCATCGCAAGGCTAAAGTTTACTAATTCCTGGAATAGTTCCTTAGCCTTGTATCTGTCATTCTACTCATTCTGAGAAGATTTTGGTTCAATTGTTAACCTAAGTTACACAACAGCAATAAATTTGAACTTTTGTATCGTGTATATGTTCAAATATCTACTATGTGCTGTCCAGTAATTTTGAGTATTTGCAAGAGCTTTGTCGGCAACAACCATCGATATTAAAATCGATATTAAAAACGATGCTATACAGGTATTACCTGCTCATGAGTCGGTTTGTACAGGTTAAATGTTGCACTACATTCAAAAAACTTTATAAATAATTGATTCTGAATGAGTGAAAGATTTTGGTTAAGATTGAGATTTTCTCGTGGGAGGTTGGCTTGAACTCAGTTGTGCAATGGCAGCAAAAGGTTGGCAACCAAAGAGATTGGGTTTGGCGGGGTTGGCAAACTCGCTACACCTTCATTCGTCCCCATAAAAATTCTCCCAAACAGCCACCGATGATTTTGCTGCACGGGTTCGGTGCTTCTATAGGTCACTGGCGACATAATTTAGAAGTGTTGGGCGATCGCCACACAGTCTATGCTTTAGATATGCTGGGTTTTGGCGCGTCTCAAAAAGCTCCTGTGAACTACAGCGTTAAACTTTGGGTAGATCAGGTTTACGACTTTTGGCGGACTTTTATCCGCCAGCCAGTGGTATTGGTAGGAAATTCCATTGGTTCGTTGATTTCTTTAGCTGCGGCTGCGGCTTATCCAGAGATGGTACAGGGTGTGGTGATGATGAGTTTACCCGATCCCTCTTTGGAACAAGAAGCAATCCCCACTTTCTTACATCCTGTTGTTACAGTCATCAAAAATCTGATTGCTTCACCACTATTACTAAAACCCTTATTTAACCTAATTCGTCGTCCAGGTGTGTTGCGTCGCTGGGCTGCGATCGCTTACGCTAATCCTGAGGCTGTCACCGATGAATTGATTGATATTTTAGCTGGACCTCCCCAAGATAGGGGTTCTGCTCGAGCATTTGTAGCTCTATTTAAAGCCACTATTAGTGCTAATTTTGGTCCCAGTGTCAAACAAATTTTACCAAATTTAACAATCCCCATGTTATTGATTTGGGGACAGCAAGATAAATTCGTTCCTCCAACCCTCGCTAAGCAATTTGCCCAGTACAATCAGAATTTACAAGTATTGAATTTGGAAAACGTGGGGCATTGTCCCCATGACGAGAATCCAGAAGAGATAAATCAGGTTATTTTGGATTGGATTAAGCATAATCTGAGTGAAGGAGGGAAGGAGGGAAGGAGGGAAGGAGTGATGGAGTGATGGAGGGAAGGAGGGAAGGAGTGATGGAGTGATGGAGTGATGGAGGGAAGGAGGGAAGGAGTGATGGAGTGATGGAGTGATGGAGTGATGGGGTAAAGAATTAAATACTCCTAGCTGTCAACTATCAACTGTCAACTAACAACTAACAACTAACAACTGTCAACCATTTCCAAAATGAATCCTGTACGCCAAAGCTTATCTCTACCCAATATTCAACTTTCTTATTTAGAGTGGCACCAAGGACAACAACCCCTATTACTGTTACATGGTTTAGCTGACCATGCCCTAGTTTGGTCTAGTTTGGGGGATTATCTAGCAGCAGATTACCACATTGTCGCCCCAGATATGCGTGGTCATGGGGATAGTAGTAAACCACCAGAAGATTATACATTTACAAGTGCGATCGCGGATTTAGAAGCTCTGATGGATCATCTGGGGTGGGAAACAGCCCATGTGGTAGCACATTCGTGGAGTGGTAAATTAGCTTGTATTTGGGCAAGACAAAATCCTCAACGGTTGCAAAGTATGGTGTTAGTAGACCCTATTTTTGTTTGGAAGATGCCCAGTTTTCTTAAGCTGACATTTCCCCTATTATTTCGCGTTCTTTCCTCTCTCCAAGGAATGGGACCCTTTGCGAGTTATGAGTCAGCAGAAGCAAAAGCCCGTCAATTAACTCAATATGAACAATGGACACCCTTACAGCAACAAGTGTTTCAAACAGGCATAGAACAAAAAGCTGATGGTAGTTGGGGCAGTAAATTTACTATAGCGGCTCGCGATCGCATTTTTGAAGAAGTAATGCTAGTCCCTGGTTTAACCGTCCCCGTGGCAACTCCTACCCTTTTTGTACAGCCAGAGAAAGGAGTAAACCGCTTCGACTCCCAACTCAAGCCTTACCAAAAATACTTAACCAATTTGCGTCTGTGTCAAATACCCGGTAATCATTGGCCCTTTCTCAGCACGCCAGATACTTTTAATCAAGTTGTAGGAAACTTTTTGAAACAAAGAATGGATCTTTCAGCAGTTAACCACTAACCATCAACCATCAACTAACAACTAACAACTAACAACCATCAACTAACAACTAATTTCACACCAACCCTTTCCCATTACTGGCAAATTCGTCAATTGTTTGCAACGAAAGTTCATGATTAGTTAGGGATTGCAACATATTCAGGGGTAAAGTCAGATGATCTGCACCTGCTTTCAGGGATGCGACGGCTTCTGTGGGTGATTTGATGCTAGCTGCCATAATTTCCGTAGCACTACCCCTTAAAACACTTGCCATATCGGCGACTAAAGCCACTCCATCCCCTAATAACCTAGTGGCTCTATTTACATAAGCGATCGCATATTTTGCTCCTGCTTCCCCAGCGATAGCAGCTTGTGCTGGGCTATATATACCCGTGACTGCACAGGGAATTTCCCCAGATAGACAACCAACTACCTGGAAACCCACCAATGATGCGGGAATTTTCAGCACTGTTTTCTTCCCTAGAATTTCAAAGGCTTGTTTCCCTTCTCCAACCATCTCGTCAAAATCCGATGACACCAGCTGATAGAACACCGATCCCGCAGTTAAATCTGCCAGTTTTTTCAGAGTAATTGCCACAGGTAGATCGGTTTTTCCTAATAGGGTGGGGTTTGTAGTGATGCCCTTAACCCAACCCAATTCTTTGGCAGCCTGGGCTTCAGCGATAATTGCCGAATCGAGATATATGCTCACGTTTCTCTCCTGCTCAAGGTTAAGGTACATATCCCAGCTATGGTACAGATAATATTATTCCACTAGACAATATTTACCAATTATTTAATGAAACGCTGACGCATCCTGGCAACAAAAGCGTTAATTTCTGGTAGTTTCATGGCTGCTGCGATCGCACCAAATACGCATAAACCAGCTAAACTGGATATTACTAATTGCAGTAGCAAAATTAGTAACCCTTCTGTACCTAAAAATCGCTGGCACAGTTGCAAAGTGGCAAAACTTGCTCCACCAGCAATTACACTTGCCGCAGCCAAGCCGAAAATAGGTAAACTCCATGTAGCTATAGGTAATCCGTTTAGCTTTTTATTCAGTATAAATAACAGCATAAAAATAGAACAACAGTTAACCCCCACCGTTGCTAATACCAAACCAGGGGCACCAAAAGCATTAATTAGAGTGTAATCTAAAACGGCATTTAACCCGATATTTACCATACTAATGCGAAATGGTGTTTGACCGTCACCAAGGGCATAAAATACCCGCACCAAGACATCGCGCCCCAAATAGACAAACATCCCAATCCCATTGGCAATTAGTAAGGAAGATACTAAAGCAGAATCCGTACCCCCAAATGCCCCCCGTTCATATACAACCCTAACAATGGGCACAGAAAGACTAACCATCAACGCCCCTAGGGGTAACATGGTAAAGGCAGAAAGTAATAACCCTTGGCGGATACGTAACTTGAGTTCTTGCCAATTACTGGGATCGGTAAGGCGGGAAAATATGGGTAACAGGGGTACTAAAATCACATTGGAAATAATTCCTAAAGGTGTTTGTACCAGCAACCCCGCATTTGCCAAACCAGCCGCTACTCCAGTCATGGGAATTAAAGAGGCAAAAAACAAATCCGTGTAGAGATTGATTTGTAACATCCCCGAAGAAAAAGTAGCAGGGAGCATAATTTTCATCACATCCCGCACCCCTGGGTGATGTAAATCAAACCGTAACCGTAATTTACTCACCCCAGTTTTAACTTGAGCAATGACTTGTACTATCCACTGCAAACCAGCCCCAGTCACCGTAGAAATAGCTAAGACTATTCCTCCTTGGACTACGTATTCTGGAGTACTAATTTGATTACCCACTTGGAGAAATAAAATCCCGATCCCCAAAACCACAGACACACTAGAGAATAGGGGACTAATGGAAGGTAGCCAAAATTGATTAGCAGCATTGAGGACTCCAAAACCAATCCCAATCAACCCTGCTAACACCGCCATTGGCGACATAATCCGTAATTGTTGAATAGCGATCGCCCTAACGATCTCTTTCTCTGGTACCCTTAAACCGGGGGCAAATAAATCGATAATATTCGGGGCAAAAATCACCAGCAAAATGGCTACCACTACTAATACTCCGCCTACTATAGTGGTGATAGTTTCTACTAGAGGAGCAGCTTCTTCCTCATCTTGCTTGGATAAAACACTAACAATTGCACTATAAAATGGACCATTGATCCCTCCTAGTAATATGAGTAGAAAACCGGGGATCGTATAGGCATAATTAAAAGCGTCAGCAGCTGGTCCCAAACCAAAAGCAGCAGCGATAACTAGCTGACGCACTAAACCAAATATTTTACTAATTAACGTGGCTGCGGCGACAATTCCCGCAATTCCCACAATCGAACGACCTACTTTTTTTTGTGTCACAAATCATTTCCGGCAAATACCTGCAAATATTTAACCTGAAATTTAGCAGTTTGTCAGGAAAGTTAGGAGATGATGGTTGATAGTTGTTAGTTGATAGTTTTTAGTTGACAGTTGACAGTTGACAGCTAGGAGTTAAGAGTTTTTATCCATCACTCCTTCACTCCATCACTCCTTCACTCCATCACTCCATCACTCCTTCCCTCCTTCCCTCCATCACTCCTTCACTCCATCACTCCTTCCCTCCTCCTCTACCGCCAATCCTTACCAATACGGATAGTGATATCAGATTGGAGATCCCCAGTGGCGGAAACCTCCACAGTCCCAAAACCCAAAAGTTGTTGTATTTGTTCCCCAGCCGCTAAGTTCCCCTTCTGGACAATAATCTTAGTACTGCTGCGGTCATCTAACCAATTATCAACCCCGTAAACCTGACTAAAACCTTGTTGTTTGAAGTAGGCGATCGCATTTTTGGCAAATTCTGGTTTATTTGTAGCATTTTGTACAGCAATTTTTAAACTAGTGAGCGATCGCTTATCTGCTTTCAGACCCGCAACCGTTACTCCCACATAGTCATCCAATAGCTGGGCTTTACCTGTCAAATCCAACCAATAGCTATCAGGATCTCTACTTAAACGGCTGAAAATACCCGGTAGCATGGTCATTTGTAACTTATCTTGTTCTAAGTTCAAACTAAAGTTGACCAGTGCCATCATTTCTTCCACTTTTAAGTTGGTATCGAGGTATTTACCCATAATTTGAGTTAATTGGGGCAATTTGGGCACAACACTGGGACTTAACAGGCGTTCTCTCAAGGCTACTAGTAAAGATTGCTGACGCTGCACCCTTCCCAAGTCTCCCGTTCCCTGTTCTCGAAAACGAGCAAAATTCAGTGCTTGTTCCCCATTTAAAGTTTGCCAACCACTAACTAAATTAATCTTTAATCTACTGGTTGAATCTTTGTAAACCATAGGTCTTGGTACAAATACTTCAACTCCACCCAATCGATCTACTAATTCTTGCATTCCATTAGTGGATATACGTATATAGCGATGAATTGGTGCATTATTTAATGTCCGGCTAACCACCCTTGCGGCCAATACCGATCCCCCATCCCCATTCGCTGCAGCCACTTTCGTGAGACCTTTTCCAGGAATCACAATCATGGTATCCCTAGGAATCGAAAGTACTCTCAACGTTTTGTCCCCAGGATTAAATCTGACCAGCAACATGGTATCGCTGGGAGCAGCAAAACTCTCTGGAGAACCATCCACACTACCAGGTACTGGTTCAATTCCCAAGACCAATATATTCATGGGTTGGGTGAGCTTATACTGGGAAATATTGCGCCATAATTCCCCAGGAATGGGTTGTTTTCGATCATTCTGTGCCCAACCTAGCTCTTCCTCTGTTTTGTCTGTACCGCTCCATAAAGGTGTCCAAAGAGCTAAAGTTGATACTAATAGCCCTGATAAAGTTAACCCCACAGCAATGGTCAAAATCCAAAATAGCCACCTGGGCATAGTTAACCCCAGTCGATAGTAAAGCTGACTGGGAACAGAACCGCTAGAACTGGGAAATTCGCGAGCAAAATTTGCTCTTGGTTCCTCAATAGCTCTCGGGTTAGATGACTTTTGAACTTTTGGCTTAGTTAACCGATTTTGTTGAAATCCCTGAATTTGTTTAACCACAAATAACTCCCCACTTAACCACTCCCATAAGAGTTATGTTAATGCAAACTACCCTTGCCAGTAGAAAAGACCACAGTAAACTTGAAATATTCTCAAGCAAAATTTTATGACAATATGAAGATCCCCTTGTTCCCTGTTATTCTCGCCGGCGGCAAAGGCGAACGTTTTTGGCCATTAAGTCGCCAGGATCGCCCTAAGCAATTCCTCAGTCTAGATGGTAGCTCTCAAAGTCTTTTGCAAGCCACCGCACATAGATTACTATCACTAGCAGATGGTTGGGAAAATTTATGGGTAATCACTTCTAGTCAAATCGCACCAGGAGTGGAAACTCAATTACCCGAATTACCATCTCACAACCTATTGATTGAATCACAAGGAAGAGATACGGCTGCGGCTGTGGCTTGGGCAACCCTGGAAATCAAAAAACGCTATGGAGAAGATGCTGTGATTGGCTTCTTCCCTGCCGATCATTGGATTACTGACCAACAAGAGTTTACACATACTTTAAATGCAGCGGTGCAACTAGCAGCAAGTAAACCAGCAATTGTGGCGTTGGGGATCAAACCAACATTTCCATCAACTGCCTACGGCTATATTGAACAAGGCGAAGAGTTGGGTAGCTTTAACGACTTGCCAGCGTATCACGTTAACCGCTTTACTGAAAAGCCCGATCAGAAAACAGCAGCAAATTTTCTGACTACAGGTAGATTTTGCTGGAATACCGGGATGTTTATTTTTCGGGTCAGTGTTTTACTTGACCAAATGTATACTCATGCTCCGGAAATTATTGAACCCATTGAAAAATATGGCCCAGATATTTATCCCCAACTACCTAAGAAAAGTATAGACTATGCTCTGATGGAAAAAACCAGTTTGGCATATGTTTTACCTGTAAAATTTGATTGGGACGATTTGGGTGATTGGAATGCTGTTGAGCGCTTACTCAAACAAGCGGACAAACCCAATGTAGAAATGGCTACCCATATTAATTTGGATACTGAAGGAGCAATTGTTTATGCTACTGATGGAGAGGATATAATTGCTACAATCGGTCTAGAGGATGTGGTAATTGTGCGCGATCGCAATATTACCCTCATTGTCAAAAAGGACAGGACTCAAGAAATTAAGCAATTAGTCAACAAGCTCAAAGCCGATCCGAAATTTCATTCCCTACTGTAAATAATTGTCTAACCCTAGGCAATGATCTTTTAGCTAGTGTAATGGAGCGGGAAATATATCTAACATATTCACAAGCTCAACTATATTAAAGCATCTACCCAACATCAGCTAACCCGATAAATCAGTGGGATTTTCGATAACCAAACAGTAATCGGTATCAAGCCCAGAAATCTTGCCCCTCGATTTGTCGATGGGGAACTGTTAGCGCAGTGATTTTGTAGGAGGCTAACTGTTAGCGCAGCTCCTCCGCAGGAGGCTAACTGAAATGACGGAATCCTCCCCTATGTTTGATTTGTAGTCTCTAGTTACTAATTTTGAGTTCAACTGGGTATGTAGTCCACAGTGGCTGCATACCCCCTATTTTTAGGCTTAGCGATCGCTGATATCTTCAATCCCAATCAACTATAGAAAGATAATACAGCATATTTCATTTTCGTGAAGTACAGTGAAGTACATTTGGACGAGCAGGGTAGAGAACAGATGCTCCACAGTTGCTATAACCAGGATTAAGTCAAGAAGAGATGCACCAGACGCGGAGAGGGGCAGACGCACTCCTCCACCGATGTGGTGGGGGCTTGAGGTGCCCATCAAAAGTCCCTCATCAAATCGCAGATTTTGATGAGGGACTTTTGACCCTTGGGGTTTACCGCCCCGGACACGAGGCTCGGGACACAGAGCGCTCCGCGTCCCCGTGTCCCCGTGTCCCCGCGTCATCCGGTTGACCGGAACCTGTGGATGTTAGTGTTAGCTTAGGGATGCAGATGAAAAATCCAAATTTAAAATAAAAAATACTGATGATGTAAGTTTTGCATCTATGCTCAACAGTAACTTTATTTATGCCGTGGCGTACTAATGACTAGCTTTGCCACTCTGAAAAAATTATGTTTCTCACTCAAACAGTTCCTCGTCAACGAGAAATTCTCGAAGTCTTACTCCGCAATGGTTGGGAGTATATGCGGAGGCTACTCACAGGTGGCAAAGCTGATGAACCCCAGTTACCAACACCGGCTGTCCTGAAAAATATTTTGGTGGATTTGGGACCTGTTTATATCAAATTGGGTCAATTACTTTCTACCCGTCCCGATTTGCTGAATGCTAGTTATATTGAGGAGCTATCAACCCTACAAGATGAAGTTCCACCTGTTCCTTGGTCAGATGTGGAACTTGTTATCCGCCAACAATTGGCAACTAGTATATCTGAAACATTTACCACCATTAACCCCGAACCCATAGCAGCCGGTTCCATCGCCCAAATCCACCGAGCTACCCTAACAGGGGGTAAGGAAGTCGCGCTCAAGATTCAACGTCCGGGAATTGATATTACCGTTGCCAAAGATATTGCCCTCATCCAAGGGATTGCTGATTTAGTAGCGCGGACTGAATTTGGGCAAAATTACGAGATAAAGTCCATTGCTGAGGAATTTTGTCAGGCATTAGCAGCAGAATTAGACTTTACCCGTGAAGCTGGCTTTACAGACCAATTACGACGTAATTTATCCCATAGTGCTTGGTTCGATCCCCAGCAAATAGTAGTGGCAGAAATTGACTGGAATTTGAGTTCTCCCAAATTGCTGGTCATGGAATGGCTTGATGGCACGCCTTTGTTGTCAGTAAATTTTGACACAATAAACATTGATGGAGATGGGAGCGCCCCCCAAAAGGCAATTACCAGTTTACTATTTCGGGCTTTTTTCCAACAGATATATGTTAATGGCTTTTTCCACGCCGATCCACATCCTGGTAATATATTTTACCTTCAAGATGGACGCATTGCTCTACTAGATTGTGGCATGGTGGGTAGACTCGATCCCCGCACCCAGCAAATTTTGACTGAGATGTTGTTGGCAATTGTTGATTTAGACGTACAACGGTGTGCCCAATTAACCTTACAGTTAGCAACCTCTTCTCAACCAGTAGTCTTATCCCGGCTAGAAAATGATTACGATCGCATGTTACGGAGATATTACAATCTCAGTTTATCTCAAATGAATTTTGCCCAAGTTATTTATGAAATCTTGCAAATTGCCCGTAACAACAAAATTCGCCTGCCCAGTAACATGGGTTTATATGCCAAAACTTTGGCCAATTTAGAAGGGGTAGCGCGGACGTTAAACCCCGAATTAAACTTTATCGATGAAATTCAACCATTAATTACCGATTTAGTCAGGAGGCAGATACTGGGTAATAGTCCCTTGCGCTCGCTCCTGAGAACGGTATTGGACCTCAAAAGTCTCTCCCTACAATCTCCCCGTCAAGTTGAATTACTTCTAGATCGAGTTACCTCAGAAACCCTACAGTGGAACTTATCGATCCGGGGTTTAGATAACTTGCGTCGCACAATGGATGATGCAGCCAATCGTCTTTCATTCAGTATTTTAGTGGGTTCCCTAATCATGGGCGCAGCGATTATCTCTAGCAATGCACGGACAGCTCAGTTATTATTTGTCAGTAACATATTATTTGCGGCAGCAAGTTTATTAGGATTGTGGTTAATTATCAGTATCTTGCGATCAGGTCGTTTGAATTAGTCATGCAATTTTGGATTTTAGATTGATTCCTGGCTTATAGCATCAGACAATTATTGTCAATGATTATCAACCTGATAATAGTGGAGTCGCCTAGCTCTAATTCACGTACCCGCAAAACTGCGGGAAGCATGAAGCAACTAGGGGCAAGGAAGGGTCAAAAGTCTTTGGCTACGCTGGGGGATGTAGAAACCCCTAGCTCAAACGAAGTTAGCCAGGGGTAGTTCATCTGAAAATGTATGTCCATCATCGTTGCTAAACATCTCAGCAAAATATATCCCGTAGCCATTAAAGAACCAGGCTTTAAGGGTACAATCGCCCATTTTTTTCGTCGCACTTACCGTTCCATAGCCGCAGTCTCTGATGTGTCCTTTGATATTTCCCCAGGAGAGGTAGTCGGTTTTTTAGGACCCAATGGTGCAGGGAAAACCACCACTTTGAAAATGCTTACCGGACTCATCCATCCTTCTAACGGAGAAGTGCGAGTAGCTGGATATATCCCCTTTCGTCGCCAAGAAGCATTTTTGCAGAAAATGACCTTAGTCATGGGGCAAAAACAGCAGCTACTATGGGATATTCCGGCGATGGATTCCTTGAGAATCAATGCTGCTGTCTACAACATCTCAGAAGCAGAATTTCGCCGTCGGCTGGGGGAATTAACAGAAATGCTGTCTTTAAAAGGTAAGTTAAACCAACCTGTACGCAAACTCTCTTTAGGGGAAAGGATGAAAGCAGAATTATTAGCAGCGCTCTTACACCGTCCCCAAGTCTTATTTTTAGACGAACCGACTTTAGGGTTGGATGTGAATGCTCAGGTGGGAGTACGGGATTTTTTACGCCAGTATAATCAACGCTATCAGGCGACAGTATTATTAACTAGCCATTATATGGCTGATATCACCGCTTTGTGTCAACGGGTGTTGGTTATTCACCAGGGTAAATTAATGTATGACGGTAGTTTAGATGGATTGTTAGAAAGCTTTGCACCCTACCGAGAAATTCATTTAGAGTTAGTTCATCCTTTGCCAAGGGAAAATTTATTACTCTATGGTGATGTGCAACATATTGATGGGCGATCAGTATCCTTTATTGTACCCCAAGAAAATCTGACCAAAACCGTTTCTTTGATTTTATCTCACTTGGAAGTCATAGATTTGACCGTGAGCGAACCACCCATAGAAGAAACAATTGGGCGGGTATTTCAAACAGGCCTAGTTTGACATTTTCCCACCAGTGATTCAATTCCAAGAATCACTCCTAACTCTTCATTCCTCACTCCTAACTCCTAACTCTTTCCATGGGATTTATCAAACGAACCATCAAAAAAGCTTTTACCCTACTTTCTGTGTACTACGCCTATATGGTGGAGTACCGTGCTGAATTAATTCTGTGGATGCTCTCCGGCTCTTTACCGATTATTCTCATGGGAATATGGATGCAAGCAGCACTGGGGGGGCAATTTGGATTGACACCTGTAGAATTTGCCCGCTATTTCCTAGCAGTTTTTCTAATCAGACAATTTACAGCTGTGTGGGTAATTTGGGAATTTGAAAAAGAGGTGGTAGAGGGTAAACTGTCCCCCAAATTACTCCAACCCCTCGATCCAGTATGGCATCACATAGCCTCCCATATTGCAGAAAGAATGGCTCGTTTGCCTTTTGCATTCATCTTAATCGGCTTGTTTTTTCTACTTTATCCGCAAGCATTTTTGTTGCCCAATTTAGGCAATTTATTATTATTTTTCTTGGCTGTTACCTTAGGATTTGCCCTAAAGTTCACAATTCAATATACCTTTGCTATTTTTGCCTTTTGGACAGAAAGAGCTAGTGCCCTACAAAACTTTTGGATGTTGTTCTATTTATTTTTATCGGGCTTAATTGCTCCTTTGGATATTTTTCCTCAACAGGTGAAAGACATCGTATTGTTTACACCTTTTCCTTATTTAATCAATTTTCCAGCTAGTATTTTAATTGGTTTACCAGTAGATTTAATGCGAGGATTTTTATCAATACTAGGCTGGCTATTATTATTTTTAGGCATCAATCGTTGGTTATGGCGACGAGGGCTGAAACATTATTCTGGCATGGGGGCATGAAATAGCAGTATTACATGGAGACATTGCGGCGCAACGTCTCCACTACAGGAATCTATTTGTCCCATTCTTTTTTGAAATTGGTATCAGAAATATAATGTAAGGTTGCAGAAACGAGCTTTTATGTGTGAAAAGCTAATACTTCCGAACCCGGTTCGCAAATACAATTACTTTTGATTGTAATAGTAGTATTTGTTGTAGTAATTGCTTAAGCGACTATTATGACCATTAACCACCATTCCCAAAACATTCACCCTAGACATTCTCAAAGTATCTAAAGTTTGTTTCAGTGCCGAACGGTCTGTTCTTTGCATCCTATTTACCAAGATAATACCATCTGTACTTGGTGCTAACAAGCTAGCATCCGCAAGACCAAGGATGGGAGGAGCATCATATATTACTAAATCATACGTACTCTCCACATCTTTCATAATACCTCTCATCTTTTCCGATGCCAGCAATTTTGTCGGATCGGGTGGTGTTTGTCCAGATGTGATCACAGAAAAATTCCGACTAAAAGCCATCTGCTGAATTACTTGCTCGTGGGGCATATTGCTGGAAATTAAATTAGTTAAGCCCCAGATATTTTTTAACTTGGAGATACGATGAATTCTAGGTTTACGTAAATCTGCATCTACTAGCAATACTCTCTTGCCCATAGCTGCGGCTATTTGCCCTAAATGGAAAGCAACCGTAGATTTACCATCTCCAGGCATAGCTGAGGTAATTACCAAAGAGCGTATTTGCCGATCGCTACTTAATAAGTGAATATTAGTATGTAGCATCCGAAACGCTTCCAAAAATTGCGGAGACTGATAAAAATAATCCTCTTCTTCCGTGCCATTTGTTTTTGCATCAGTTGCCACCATTCCAGGGATTTCTGGAGAAAGCCATTCTGCGGTACTCTCTAAAGATGGTTTTTCTATCTTATGCTGGCGATCGCTGTTACTATTTTTACTTAACTTTTGTAATTGTTTCTCTAGGGGAATGGTTCCCAAGATTGGTAGCTTTAATTTTTGCTTGAGTTCTTCTAGGGAATGGTAGGTATTATCTAACTTCTCAATTAGCAAAGCACTACCAAATCCTAACAAGATACTAGCTACGAATCCCAACATAAGACTCCGCCGGATATTCGGAGATACAGGATTTTGAGGCTCAGATGGTGCTTGTACTAATTGCCAAGGAAGTTCTGTTTGTGCTGCTTCTATTTGCAGGTTTTCACGGGTAGTGACAAACTTTTGCAGACTTTCTTGGGCAACTTTTAATTGCTGCTGCAATTGAGTATATCTCCGTGCTAATATTGGCAGCCTCTGGAATTGTATTTGTAGTTGTTTTTCCGTTTGCGCCAGAGTTTGACTGCGTTCCTGCAAAGTCCGAATTTCACTAGCTGCTTCGGCTAGCTTTAGTCCCACAACTCGGCTTGCTTCTTGGCGTAAAATAGGCAGAAGCTTGGCTCTTTTTTCTTTCAAGCTTCGCATAGATGGACTATCTTCCAGGAAACGGGTAGATTCTCCCGCTATTTTAGTTTCTAGCTCCCTAACCTTGAGTACCAAATCCTGATATACTGGGGCACTGTTGAGTATCGCTAAAGCTCCCTCTTCGCCTTGCAAGCCTTGGAAATTTGCCCTAGCTTTTGCTAGTTCTTGATTTACAGCTAATCTTTGCTGGGACAAGAGTCGAAGTTGTTCGTTAATCTGGTTTCCCTGGCTATCTGGATTTATAAAATTATTTTTGCGGCGAAATATTTCTAATTCTTTTTGCAGACGCTCAAATCTATCCTTAATGGTGGGTAGTTGTTTGTCTACAAATTGTAAACCTTGACGTAACTTAGTTTGGCGTTTTTCCAGACTGTAATTGAGGTATGAATCAGCTATCTGCTGTAATACAACCTTTATTTTTGCTGGATCTTGGTTACGATAGCGGATTTCTATTAACTTCGTATTTCCCAAACGACTAATGGTCAAATCATTCTGCAGATTACCATAATTAATCCCTGGATAACTGACCTGTAACTGTTTAACAATGTCCTTCATAATCTCAGGACTTTTGAGAACCTGAATTTGAGATTCGTAGTCCAGGCCTTGTTTCCCTGTCAGATTAGCATTTCCACCCACCTTCAAATTTGGTAAACCATTATCCTCATTACTTACAGGCTCTACCAATAATCGGAAGTTCCCTTCATACTCCGCTGTTTGACTGAGAGTGACTCCAGAAACCACAGCCATCGCGACACTAGCAACCCCTGCGATTACTAACATCCTTCGCCTAGCTAAATCGAGAAAATCCCGCAAACTCCAATCATCATTTTGGCTCTCCGACCACGGAAACGGTTGTGTTTCTAGTATGGGGAATGTGGAGTTACCATTCCGTTCGGGACTTGAAAGAGGATATAAAGGATTTTTCATTATTGCTTAATGCTTGTACTTGATAATTGACACAATAAATGCGGCTATTGGTCGATGCACTCACTGTAGGCAGGTGGGAATGTACAAAGATAGATTGTAGAAGGAGCTTTAAAAGCTAAAGTTGCTAGTTCTCTCTAGTTTTTACACTCATGCTACCCATCTAGATTTATAGGTTAGTTTCTGGATCGGACTAATTGAACCAGGATATTGAGTTTCAAAACACAAAACTAATGCAGTCCAACAATTCCCTATATTGCTATGATTAAGCTTTGTAATAAATAAATAGATAAATATTTTGAGATCGATATTTTGCACAGTTTCCACTGGGAAAACTCATAATTTCTGCGTAATTTCTCTAAAATCTTGTTCGGGGCATTCAATAACCTTCATTATAGACAAGGCTAATGTACGATATCAAGTTTGCTTCGATAAATGTCTATTTGTCAAGGGAAATAGTGATTTTTCTATGATTCATCTCTTCTATATTTGGCAGATGTAAATCATTCACGGTCACTCATGTCTCATCAGGTTAAATAATACTTCAGCCAGAGAAAATTTTTGCTCATTCGCAGAGGACGCGATCGCATTAAATCATATATACAATCAATAGACTCATACCTAGTTGTGCTAATGCCAAGTACATCCTATATTACTTTTCATTTATAGACAATTCGCTACGTACTGCCTTCATCTCTTCAGAAGTAAAATCAACCTGAATTATAAGTACATGAAACAGAGTAAATATTGATATAAAATTTGGTCAGGTCTTTAGCTTTTGATTTATTTAACTCAAATCACTGATTTCAAATGTATTAAATACAAAATTAGTAAATATACTGAAGACTGAAACCTATATCTCCAGCATAAACTTTGCATGTCATCTAGATTATTCCTTGACGGAGAATCCTTCAATGATTATTTTAATTGCATGGATAAAAAACAAAATAAGTATATTTACAGGGAAATCTTGTAATTGAATACACAAGATTAAAATCAAGTATATTCACCGATGAAAATCATCTAAATAACTGTTTTTATTATGACTAAAGGAAATGCAAAATATACTGTTTTTTCAAGTATGAGACTAATTTTTTTGTCATAAAAAGATACCTATAATTAGACATGATATTTATTTTATAGGTTTTTTACGAGCATTTTCATAGAATATGGTGAACATCTATTAATCAAATATTCATTCAATTTCAATGCTGCATAAAAGTTGCATTAAGTAGTATTTAAAAAGTAGCTACAATGACCATAAGTGAAGTTATTCAAGATTCTTTTCATCCTAACTCGAAAACATTAGAATTTATAAATCAGGAGTTAATTAGAGCTAACCAGGCAATTAAATTAACCGTAGTTACTCAATTTTTCCCTCCAGACTATGCTGCTACGGGACAATTGATTGAAGAGTTAGCCAGGCATTTAGGAAAGCAAGGTGTAGATGTCCAAGTTTTTACTGGTCAACCAGGCTATGCTTTTCAGAGCCAGGACGCGCCATGTAAAGAAAAGATCGGTCGGGTAAACATCAGGCGATCGCGTACTACCCAGCTATGGTCAAATCGCATTCGCACTAAGGCTTTAAATGGAATTATATTTTTGCTTCGTGCGACACTGCATATAATTTTTTCATGTCGTAATCGCAATGTACTCTTATTGACTACAGCCCCTCCATTCTTACCTCTACTTGGCTACATTGCTCATCTTCTATTTGGGGTTTCTTATGTTTGTCTGGTTTACGATTTATATCCAGACATTGCGATCGACTTAGGAGTCATTTCCCAAAATCATTGGATTGCTAGATTGTGGCAAAGATTGAATCAAGCTATTTGGCGTAAATCTAAGGGAATTGTGGTTCTCAGCCCAGCCATGAAAGAAAGGATTCTCAAGATTTGTCCCCAGGTAGCTCATAAAATTTCCGTCATTCATAGTTGGGCAGATCCAGAAAAAATTGTACCCATTAGTAAGCATAAAAACTGGTTTGCCAGGGAGCATAATTTAGTAGATAAATTTACTGTCTTATATTCTGGCAACATGGGTCGGTGTCATGATATTGATACCATTTTAGAGGCTGCAACTTACCTCAAAGATGAGCCGATTCAGTTCCTCTGTATTGGTGGTGGGGCAAAACGTAAACAATTAATCCAAAAAGTGAATCTTTTAGGATTAGATAAAAATTTCTTATTTTTACCTTATCAAGACAAAGAAGTGCTGCCTTATTCGCTGACAGCTTGTGATGTATCTTTAGTCAGTGTAGATGCAGGTATGGAAAGTCTAGTGGCTCCTAGTAAGCTTTACGGAGCTTTAGCAGCTGGACGACCTCTAGCAGTTATTTGTCCGCGCCATTCATATCTCAAACAGTTGGTTGCAACTGCTAAGTGTGGCGACAGTGTTGAAAATGGAGATGGTTATGGTTTAGCTCAATTTATCCTATCCCTAAATAGCGATCGCCAATTAGCAGAGCGTATGGGTAAAGCCGGACGTGAGTATTTGCAGTCAAATTTTACTCCTCAAGTTATAGCCAAACAATACGCCCAAGTATTACAACAAGCTATTTCTTAGGGCTTAGGGAGTCATCGGTATTATTTCAGTGGAACTACTGATTGAATTCATCTCATGAGGGTAGTAAATTCAGATGACAACTTAATTCAATTGAATAACTCACTATTAATTTCTAGGAGATGGGCTTCGATGGTCAATTCGATCTCAGTCCCTCCAACGCAACCTTCTAAAAGTCAATGGGATTTTAATTATGGCAAAGGAGGCCGGAGTGCAGAGAAGGTGTGACCGAAATCGGAAACGCTCTAAAAGACGGTCTATATATTGTCCGGTACATGGTTGCCATTTGGATAGTGTAAGTCAAAAGTATAACTTGTTTGCCGATAACCCAGGGCAATTACAACAGCGAGGTATACGTAGAAGAAATGCATTAATATTAGTCGCCTCCAAAACCGCAGTACCTTTAGAAGGTGAATGGTTGGAGGCTTTTTGGTGCGAACAATGCCAAGAGAAAAAATGGTATCACGTGCGAAAACGCGATCGCACAAACTACGATCTATCCTTAGCACCCCCAGAGCTTTGGCAACAAGCAATGGGGGTAATTAATGCTCAAGGAAATCCTTCCGTGGGAGAGTTCACCCGGCGACAAGCGAAGATGGTAGGTTTTCAAGGTGTGAAAGATTTTAGATTTGTGGGCTAAATCAATTGATGAATATTCAGGACACAACCTCCCAGCATGAATTAGTCATTGAAGCCGGACGAACTGAAAAACAGTACTGGCAGGATTTATGGCGTTATCGAGAATTATTTTATTTTCTAGCATGGCGCGATATTTTAGTCAGGTACAAGCAGACAGTCATTGGCATTGCTTGGGCTTTAATTCGTCCCTTCTTGACAATGGTAGTTTTTACCATTGTGTTTGGTAATTTAGCCAAGTTACCTTCTGAGGGCGCGCCTTACCCAATTCTAGTATTTTCAGCCATGCTACCTTGGCAGTTCTTTGCTAACTCTCTTTCTGAGTGTAGTAACAGTCTAATTACCAATGCTAACCTGCTCTCGAAGGTGTATTTCCCTCGGCTGGTGGTACCTACGAGTGCGGTGGTAGTCAGTTTCGTAGACTTTATGGTATCGGGGATAATTTTACTAGGTTTAATGGCTTGGTTTAATTTTGTTCCCAGTTGGCGGATTTTGACTTTACCTTTATTTATAGCTGTTGCCTTTGCGGCTTCAATGGGTGCAGGGTTATGGTTGGCTTCTTTGAATGTGCAATACAGAGATTTCCGCTATATTGTCCCATTCATCGTTCAATTTGGCTTGTATATCTCCCCTGTGGGGTTTAGTAGTAGCATTGTCCCCGAACAATGGCGATTTATCTACTCCTTAAATCCCATGGTAGGGGTAATTGATGGTTTCCGGTGGGCGATTTTAGGAGGAGAGTCTCATTTATATTTACCAGGCTTCCTTCTCTCTTTAGGATTTGTATTCCTATTGTTGGTGAGTGGGATTTGGTATTTCCGCAAAATGGAGAGGACATTTGCAGATGTGATTTAGTAGAGTTGCTAATCTAAAGTTAGTTGCCCAATCCATCTGTATCATGTATCAGACTAATCCGCCCCGTCCTCCCAGCGAAGTCCTACCGACCATGTACGATCTTCCTAGTGAAGATCCACAGGAGCCTGGTTTGCCAGACGAATTCCACGACTTTCAACCCCAATTATTGCGGGAAACCTGCCAACCCCCCAACTACCCAACAGAGGAGATGTTCATTGGTACAGATTTAAATTTGTACTATGATCCTCGTCATCGGTTGTGGTACAAAAGACCAGATTGGTTTTTAGTACTGGGTGTATCTCGCGCTCAACAGCAACAAGATATGCGGTTGAGTTATGTTGTTTGGCAGGAGGGAATGGCACCATTTTTAGTGGTTGAATTACTTTCACCAGGTACAGAAACAGAAGATTTGGGACAAACCCCTCCGGATGCCAACAAGCCACCCACAAAATGGCAAGTATACGAACAGAATTTGCGAATCCCCTATTATATCGTATTTGACCGCTATGAGAATCAGTTGCGGGTATTCCAGTTAGTAGCAACCCAATATCAAGCAGTAGAACTACCAGAACAGAAGTTTTGGTTTGAAGAAATGGAATTGGGGTTAGGGGTTTGGCAAGGAAACTATCAGCAAACAGAAGGTTTATGGCTACGGTGGTATGCTGCTACAGGTAATTGGATTCCCACTTCTGAAGAACGGGCAGAACAGGAGAGTCAAAGGGCAGAACAAGAACACCAACGAGCAGAACAGGAGAGTCAAAGAGCAGAAAGATTAGCAGAAAGGTTGAGAGCTATGGGTATCAATCCAGATGAGATGTAATTTGGCAGGCTGATTACTGATTCTTGCCAGTCTAAAATCTAAAATCTAAAATTCTATTATTTAGATGGGTAAATTTAATACAAATCCAGGTAACACATCTTCCCCAGATAAAGTGACTGGAAATGAAACAATCTCCACCTGTTGATTAAAACGATATATTTCCACCTGCTCATCTTGGGGATTAATTAACCAACCCAAACGCAACCCACTGTTGAGATATTCCTGCATCTTCTCTCGTAGAGGTTTTAATCCATCCGTGCGTGACCTTAACTCAATCACAAAATCGGGACAAATGGGCGGGAATTTTTCTTGCTCCTCTGGGGTGAGTGCTTCCCATCGGTCTAATTTTATCCAAGCAGCATCAGGGGATCTATCACCACCCCTAGGAAGTTTGAAAATTGTGGAGGAACTAAAAACTTTGCCTAAACCAATTTGCTGATTCCATAACCATACGAAACCAATTAAATCTGCCTCTTGGCTTCCGCTTGTTCCTCCTACTGGGGGCATAATTATTAACTCTCCCTTAGCACTACGTTCTAATGGAACATCTCGATTTGCCTGACACAGATGCCAAAATTGCTCATCTGTGAGATTGACAGTATCTAAGTTAAGAACAAAAGGCAGCATTTCTAGTGACTGAACCATTTTACCAACCTACTTACATGAAGGATAATGTGCTAACACTATCTGGAGTTCTGTCATGGGTACTTATTATGCACTAGGCGTAGTTCAGGATTTCAACGCTCGCACAAAAAAATCACTAACCAGACAGCAATGGGAAAAAATTCTCGATGAAAGACTCAATCTAGATTTGTTTAATGTCGCTGTAAATAATGATTATTTTAGTGGGACTATCAAACCAGAAATTTTCAAGAAAAACATTGCAAATTTCTTTCAAAAGTTGAAGGATATCACAGGAAAAATAAGAGCAGTTGATTATTATTTTATCTCCTCTGGAGACGACATTAGTCAATATCCAACCGAATACTGTGAAGTTACTCTCTCTGACTCTGAAGGTAACCAGATTGAGTTACAGACTAATCTGGTGTTACTGTTTATTGAAGGCAAGGTTTCAGTAGAGGAGTTTCAGATCGAGCCGATGCTGATGAACTGGTTATTCAGGCATAGCAATTTTGGCAATCCATTGGCTGGAGCAATCATGAGCAGTATTATCGGGTAAATGAAATAGCTAAAATAACATAATCAATTGAAATCACCTAAAATTAAATTAATCAAACTGGGAGAAAAATTTATAGTCTGAATAAACTCCGAATGGGAAATGCAAATTAAACTGCAACTAGGTAAGTTGAACTTAAATTTATCTCTCCCTAGTTTGATAGAAAATCAACAGCGTGTAAATGCCCTACAACTTTTACCTATTGAGTTAACTCATATTTGGGGTTTAACCAATTTCCCCAATCATCACCGCGATCCTTTTGACTGACTTTTGATTGCTCAAACTATTGTTGAACAATTACCCATAGTGAGTATTTATTCTGCCTTTGATGGTTATCCAATTCAAAGGTTATGGTAAATTTCACAACCTAATTATTCCTTTTGCTCTGATCAAATTTATATTTATTGCCTAACTTAATTAATTACAGGGTTATAAATCACTCTTAAAAATTACTAATTACGAATTATCTTATAATGTCTGACACTGTTATTCGCGTTGAAAATTTAGGGAAAAAATACATCATTGGACACCAGCAACAGGAACGCTACACATCACTGCGGGATGTAATTGCTAATGGTGCTAAAGGATTTTTAAAACCATTCCAAAATGGAAAATCTAAAATTCAAAATTCCTCAGAAGAGTTTTGGGCACTGAAGGATGTATCTTTTGAGATTAAGCAGGGTGACAGAGTTGGGATAATTGGGCGTAATGGTGCTGGAAAATCAACCCTATTGAAGATTCTCAGTAGAATTACTGAACCTACCCAAGGACGCATCAATATTAAGGGAAGAGTTGCCAGTTTGTTGGAAGTGGGTACAGGGTTTCATCCAGAGTTGACAGGAAGGGAGAATATCTTCCTTAATGGTGCAATTTTGGGGATGAGTAAGGCGGAGATTAAACGCAAGTTTGATGAGATAGTTGCATTTGCAGAGGTAGAGAAGTTTTTAGATACGCCAGTGAAGCGGTATTCATCAGGGATGTATGTGCGGTTGGCATTTGCGGTAGCAGCGCATTTGGAACCGGAGATATTGATTGTGGATGAAGTTTTAGCAGTGGGGGATGCAGCATTTCAAAAGAAGTGTTTGGGGAAGATGAAGGATGTTGCTACAGAAGGGCGAACAGTCTTATTTGTTAGTCATAATATGGCTGCGATTAATTCACTTTGTTCAAAGTCATTTTTGTTTCATAAAGGCTCAATTATAGAATCAGGAGAAACTTCTGCTGTAACTGAAAAATATTTTTCTTATTCATCTTCTGAAAGTAATCTAGATTATGGGGAAAGTTGGTACAAAATTAACCAGAAAGCATTTCATAAGCATTCTGAAAGAAGTGGATTTAAATTTACTAATATTGGAATTATCAATCCAAAGAGTTTAAACAAAGTCACTCAAACTGGAGACCCCTTATTGATCCGTTTGGAATATAGTACTAATATTAAGTACTTATCGCCTGGGTTTGTAATTCAAATTAAGGATATATATGGCCAAGAACTAATTCGGCTAAGTACTATGCCCATTAGCGGTTACATCATAGAAACTCTACATAGCAATGGTCTAGTAGAGCTTTTAATTAAAGAAGTACCACTAGCTTCCGGTCGTTATGTTTTAGACATTGGTTTTGTGCGTGAGCGAATAGAGTGGATAGTTAAACTTGAAAATATTTTAGAATTTGATATTGCTCCTCAGGATGTCTACGGTAGTGGTATTGCTATTGACAGATCACGGGGACTATTGGTAGTTAAACACGAATGGAATTATAAGGAGAAATATGTATAGCTTGGGAGAAGAGTTAATTTTCATTATTTCTCAACCCCGTTCTGGTTCGACATTATTACAACATATTTTGGGGAGTCATTCAGCAATTCATACTATACCTGAACCATGGATTATGTTGCATAAGGTATATGGATTACGCTCAACTGGAATAGATTCTGAATATAATTCTCTTTATGCAAATCTTGCTCTAAAAGACTTTTTAGGTAGGATTCCAAATGGAATTGAAAGCTATTTAGAATCGTTACGTATGTCATCTTTATTTCTTTACAGAAAAGCTTTAGAAGGAACAAATAAAAAATACTTCTTGGATAAAACACCCAGGTACTATCACATCATTCCTGAGATTAAAGCCATTTTTCCAGATTCAAAAATCATTTTTTTGAAAAGAAATCCTTTAAGCGTTTTATCTTCATTGATTAAACAAAATGGATACATGGGAATCTTCACAGAAGATCGGAAACATGATATTTTGACGGCACCAAAACTTATAAATAGAGGTATTCGAGAATTTGATGAAAATATAGCTGTAATACATTATGAAAACATGGTTGAAGAACCTGAACATACAATTAAGGGACTATGCGAAAAACTTAATTTAAATTTTGAACCAAATATGCTCAATTATGGTGAAAAAATAAAGTTTAATAATACATCATTTGTAGATCATAAGAGTATATATAAGCACCAAAACCCTGTTAAAAACTATACAAAAGAATGGGTAGATTATTTTGATACCTCCCAGCTAATTCATATTGCGAAGCAATATATATATGCATTAGGAGAACAAGAAATTCATGAATTTGGCTATTCCTATAGTGAACTTTTGGAGAGTATTGACAGTATAAAGTGCAGGAAGAGAACATCTGTTATTCCTTGGGATTTGATGATGACTCCACGACAGAGTCTTACAACATTAGAAGATTTGAAGTTTAGAATATTAAGCTCTTTGGAATCTCGTGGTTTTTTAGGAACCTTTCATCGTGTGCTTCAATTTAGTCGTAAGTAGTTTTTTTGGCTATACATTAGAGTTGCATTATTATTTAGATTTTTGTGGCGACGAAAATATGAACAGGTCGAATTGAAGTGACCTTGAAACTTTCTGAATTCCTTCCGAATATTTTGCTTTTTAATTAAGTAAGTTTATGACTTTACTAAGTAGATTATGATTGAAGAAATTACCTATCACAATCAACTCCTTGCCATCATCGTTTCCCACCACTTCAACAAAACTGGTATCCAATTCTTCACCCCAGACGAGCTTTCTCAACAGCTTGCCTATATGCACCACCCTAGGGGTAAAATCATCCAGCCTCATGTTCATAACCCTGTACTCCGTGAAGTTATTTACACCCAAGAAGTTTTGTTTATAAAAACCGGGAAACTCCGAGTTGATTTCTACTGCGACCAACAGCAATACCTCGAAAGCCGTATTCTTGAAGCTGGTGATACCATTCTTCTCATCACTGGTGGTCACGGCTTTGAAGTCCTCGAAGAGGTTGAAATGATTGAAGTCAAGCAGGGACCCTACGTCGGAGACCAAGATAAAACCCGTTTTGAAGGGATTTCTGTTGATAATGTTAAAATTCCCGTACCGAAGGTGTAATGGAACCAATTCCTGTTAACGAGCCTCTACTCAACGGTAACGAAAAGCAATACTTGAATCAGTGCATTGACACTGGTTGGATTTCCTCAGAAGGCTCCTTTGTTAAACAACTTGAAGAAAACTTAGCTGCTCGGGTCGGTCGCCACTATGGCATTGCTGTCAGTAATGGTTCGGTAGCTCTCGATGCTGCCATAGTCGCTCTGCAAATCGGTCCTGGAGATGAAGTTATTCTTCCTACTTTCACAATTATTTCTTGTGCTGCGGCTATAGTCAGGGCTGGAGCTAGTCCAGTTGTGGTGGATTCTGACCCCATCACCTGGAATATGGATGTCAACCAAATTGAAGACAAGATTACGCCCCGTACTAAAGCCATTATGGTAGTCCATATCTATGGTTTGCCTGTGGAAATGGAAGCTGTGCTAGCGTTGGCTGATAAATATGGGCTATCCATCATTGAAGATGCTGCCGAAATGCATGGTCAAACTTACAATGGAAAACCATGCGGTAGTTTTGGTGATATCAGTACTTTTAGCTTTTACCCTAATAAGCACATCACAACTGGGGAAGGCGGTATGATTCTCACCAATGATGAGCAACTGGCCGAGCACTGTCGCTCTCTGCGTAATCTTTGCTTTCAACCCAAGAAGCGCTTTGTTCACAATGAATTGGGTTGGAATATGCGTATGAGTAATCTACAAGCAGCTGTGGGAGTTGCTCAACTGGAACAACTGGATGAATTCATCATCCGTAAACGCCATATGGGACAATACTATACCAAAATGCTAGCCAATATTCCCGGCTTACAGTTACCTCTGTCCCAAACAGAATATGCCAAAAACATTTACTGGGTTTACGGTGTAGTACTTAAAGATGATGTGCCCTTTGATGCTGAAGAAGTTATGGCACGGTTGAGAGAGTACAAAATTGGTACACGTCCCTTCTTTTGGCCGATGCACGAACAGCCAGTATTCAAACCCATGGAGTTATTTGACAAAATCTCCTGTCCCGTAGCAGAACGCATCGCTCGACGAGGATTTTATATTCCTAGCGGTTTAGCTTTGAATGAGGAACAAATGGAACGGGTGGCAACAGTACTCACAGAGGTGATGAAATGAGTGTTTTTGGAAATTATGCACGTTACTACGATTTACTTTACCGCGATAAAGACTACGTGGGTGAAGCGCAGTTTATCCATCGTTTGATTCAAACCCATGCTCCCCAAGCTCAGAACATTCTTGAATTGGGCTGTGGTACTGGTAATCATGCCGTTTTACTGGCGAAGGAAGGATACCAATTACACGGCGTGGATATAAGCGAAGAGATGTTAGTCAAAGCAGGCGATCGCCTCTCGCAGTTGCCCCCGGAACTCGCTGACCGACTGGAATTTACCCACGGCGATATCCGTGAAGTACGGGTGAATCAAACTTTTGATGTAATCCTTTCATTGTTTCATGTAATTAGTTACCAAACTACAAAGGAAGATTTACTTGCAGCCTTTAAGACCGTTAAAGAACATCTAAAGCCCGGTGGGATTTTCATTTTTGATGTTTGGTATGGTCCTGCTGTATTAAGTGACAAACCATCTGTTAGGGTTAAACGTCTTGAAGATGAAGAAATTCTGGTGACTCGCATTGCTGAACCCGTGATGTATGCGAATGAAAATTGTGTGGATGTGAATTATCATATCTTTGTTAAGGATAAAAATAGTGGTGCTGTTAATGAGCTTCGCGAAACCCATACAATGCGCTACTTATTTAATTCAGAAATAGAATTATTTTTAAATCAACAGCAAATGCTAATCATTGAGTTTCAGGAGTGGCTGACTAACCAACAACCAGGGTTTAACACTTGGGGAGTTTATTTTATCGTCAGGAATTAAATGAAAGTAGCATTATTTACCACAAATAACCTCCCACAAGCAGGGGGAGGATATACTTTTGAGAGTCAGTTATTAGAAAATATATTCAAATTAGCCTCTGAAAGTAAACATAAATTTGTTCTTTATACATGGGAAAAGCAAAGTGATAATGCAGAATTTTTCCCTGAAAATATACAAATAATTTCTCTTTATCGCTCTTTCAAAGAAAGAATAAATTCTAAAATATTGCGAACAAAAAAAGCAACTATTCAAAAGTTAAAGAATCCAACAAGTAAATTTAAAATTGAAGAATCATATGAAAAATACATATTAAATTCATTTCAAATAAATCAAATTGATGTACATCTATCTCTTATACCAAATAGCCCCATACTTGATTACCCTTATATAATTCCCGTTTGGGATTTGCAACATAGATTACAGCCATATTTCCCAGAAGTCAGTGTATCTGGTGCATGGGAGGAACGAGAATATGCTTACTCCAAAATATTGAGACGTGCTGCGTTTATTATTACTGGAACAGAAGTAGGTAAAAAAGAAATTGAGAGATTCTACCATATTCCTTCTGAAAGAATTAAAGTTCTTCCTTTCTTTACACCTCAATTCACATCAAGTTCTAATTTAATAGATGAAGATATATCGAAAAAATATAATCTCCCTAACAAATATCTATTTTATCCAGCTCAATTTTGGCCACATAAAAATCACATTAACTTATTACTAGCAATTAAATTATTAAAGGAAAAATACGATTTACATTTTCCATTAGTTTTTGTAGGTTCTGACAAAGGAAATGAGTCCTATGTTAGAGAAATGGTGGAAGAGCTTGATTTATTAAACCAAGTATATTTTCTGGGCTTTGTTCCTCAAGAGGATATGGCACCTCTTTATCGCAATGCTTTTGCCTTGACTTTCATGACATTTTTTGGTCCTGATAACTTACCACCACTTGAAGCTATGGCTTTGGGATGTCCTGTTATTGCATCAAATGTATCTGGTGCAAAAGAGCAACTAGGAGATACAGCTTTACTGGTTGATCCAAAACAGCCAGAGGAAATTGCTTGTGCTATAAAATCTTTGTCTGAAAACTCTGTTCTCCGTCAAAAACTTATAGAAAGTGGCTTGGAAAGAGCATATAAATGGACTGTCAAAGATTATGTCAAAGGACTTTTTTCTGTCATTGATGATTTTGAGGCAATTAGACGTTGTTGGAAATAAGGTAGTCCAGTTTTTCCTTTACTTTGTTTTAGGCAATTAACGTTGCAGCCAATTAACGGTAAATAAACCTCCTTAACCCGAACTGAGGGTATCACTACATATTTACCATTGCCCAATCTTACCTTGTAAGCTAATTGCTCAAATTTGTATATATTTTTCTTCAAATAATTTAAGTAAAAATAAAATGCCACTTGTAAATACCGCATCAACATTAAAAGATTTACCTGCACCACCTGAAGGCAAAACAGGATGGCCCTGGACAGAAGGAAGTGAGCCATTACCCGAAAAAATGCCTGATGGTTCAGAATGGCCTCGCATTAGCATTGTGACACCTAATTATAATTATGGTCATTTTTTAGAAGAAACTATTCGCTCAGTCTTACTTCAGGGATATCCAAATCTGGAGTATATAATTATTGATGGTGGAAGTACAGATAATTCAGTTGAAATTATTAAAAAGTATGAGCATTGGTTATCTTATTGGGTGAGTGAAAAAGATAAAGGACAAACTGATGCAATTAATACAGGTTTAAAATACTGTAGTGGTAAGCTTTTCAACTGGATTAACTCTGATGATCAACTACAACCTCAAGCTCTATGTAAAATTGCTCAATTGTGGGCTGAACATCAACCTGATATAGTTATTGGTGGTTCCATTGGAATTGATCTATTATCCGGTCGTAAAATTCATGAACTAATACCAATCAAACCTAAAAAAGCATTAGACTTAATGAAGTATGGTCAATTTGACTTGCAGATAAGTCAACCTTCTACCTTCTTAAGGTTAACTCTAGTGCAAGATATGGGATATTTAAATGATAGCTTACACTATGCGTTTGACTGGGCTTTTTATTTCAAAGTACTAGTTTTATGTAGAGAGGTTAATATTATTACTTTTTCAGATATTGTGTCAACATTTCTTATACATTCTGATGCCAAAACTAGTCAATCTATTATCTTATTTGTCGAAGAAGGAAAAACGGTTATTCAAGATTTGTATCCACATCTAAACCCCTGGGAAAAGTTACAAGTAATTTTACATATAATGCATATTGAATCATATCAAATTGTCGAACAAATATTGACCAATCATGACAGAAGTCTATCACTGTTAATGAAGATATTACTTATACATCCTCAGTTATGTTTATCAAGATTTTTTTGGGGAGCAGTTAAAAGGGAAATATTTTACTCTTAATTGAGTCACTATATGAAAGTCATCCAGACACTTGGATTCTATTTCCCTCAATCATCTGGGGGTACAGAAGTATATGTTGATGGTTTAGTAAATCAGCGAAACTCGCACAATATCAAAAATATTGTTGCTGCACCTCTAAGTAGTGATACAGAAATAGCCTATAAACATAATTCGGTAACTGTTTATCGTTATCCTGTGTTTACAGAGTCTACCCTTGAACAAATTCGCGGGGTTAAACCTCATGGTGGTTTTGAATACTTTGCTAGATGGTTAGCAGAACAGAAAGCAGACATATATCATCAACATTCTTGGGTCACAGGTTGCGGTATTCATCATCTGCGACTGGCAAAAGAATTAGGTATGCGAACTGTAATTACTGTTCATGTTCCTGGTAATGTGTGTTTGCGAGGAACAATGCTCTTGAATGGCGAACAAGTATGCGATGGACAAATTGATATAGTTCGTTGCAGTAATTGTTGGGGTACCGCCAGACAAATTCCTCAATGGGCTGCACCAATTGTTAGTAAAGTACCTCAAGGTTTGAGTAAAATAGCTGAATCTTCATTTTCTAATTCCCGTCTAGCAACAGTTTTAGCTACCCCTGCTCTAGTTGCTAGTCATAAAAATCGTTTGTTAGAAATGGCTGATTTGAGCGATCGCGTGGTAGCTGTTTGTCAGTGGCTTTATGATGCATTATTACTCAACGGTGTACCCCAAGAAAAATTAGTTCTTTGCAGACAGGGTGTCGATCCTACTTACCAGAAAGCGAAATTAGTTGTACAGGATAGAAATACCGAAGAACCTTTAAAGATTGGTTTTCTGGGACGTTGGGACAAAATCAAGGGTATTCATATATTAGTAGAAGCAATTTGTCAGCTGCCATCTGATTTGCCTGTTGAATTGGTGATTCATGGTTTAGTCCAAGGAGAAGAAGGAGAAGCTTATCAACAAGAAGTTTTAGCAAGAAGTGGTGGCGACCGCCGCATTAAACTGGCAAAGCCTCTGTCACGGAAGGAAGTACCAGATGCCCTTGCTGGTTTTGATCTCTTAGCTGTACCATCACAATTGTTGGAAACAGGACCCCTAACGGTATTAGAAGCACAAGCAGTAGGAACACCAGTTTTAGGTTCTAATTTGGGAGGAATTGCTGAACTAGTCCAACATGGTGTGAATGGCTGGTTAGTATCACCTATGGATGTGACAGCTTGGAGCGAAGCCATAGCCTATTTTGCTCGTAACCGAAATATATTGGAAAAACTACGTCAAGCGATCGCGCCAGTGCGAACAATGAAAGAAGTGGCATCAGAAATGGGAAATCTTTATCAACAACTTTACAATTCATGACTAATATTGACATTGCTGCTAAATTTTTGAGAAATCGATTCATTCCTAGAAAAATTTCGTATAAATTATGGAAATACATTTGTGAAACTAACTCAAATAATAAATTCTTCTTTCCCATCAATCTAAATAATCACTCTCTCATATATGGAGGAGTGTGTAGAATTTCTAGTGATGCCTTATTTTTTAATCCTCAAGAATATGAAAAAAATATTATTCATATCTACGAATTTCTCTTAAAAAGAGATAATAAATCTGTTTTTATAGATGTAGGTGCTAATAATGGTCAATCTCTACTGTTAATAAAAAGTATTGATAATCAAACAGAAACTCACTGTTTTGAACCGTTTTCGAGCTTAACTGATTTATTAAATAACTTATGTAAGAAAAACAAATGGGAGTCAACAGTAAAAATTAATAATTTTCTTTTGGGCGACTTTGAAGGGATGAGGAATTTATACTTTTGTGACGGCTCAACAGATACAGCTTCCACAGTTCAAGGATTTCAATCAATCTATAATACTTCTATCCCCATCAAACAAATAACACTTGATAGGTACATTAATCAATATAATATTTCTAATGTATCAATCATCAAAATAGATGTGGAAGGCGGAGAGTTAGAAGTCTTAAAGGGAGCAAAATATACTCTCCAAACAATGAAGCCTCACATCATAATTGAATTACTTTATACCGAGAATGAAGAACATTTATGCAGACAAAAAACTCTAATTAATCTCCTGAAAAACTTTGGATATCGATTTCACCAAATCCAAGAATATGGTTCCTTATGTTTTCAGGATGATGTCCAGCCTGACCCTAGCTATTCTTATCTAAATTATTTAGTTACTTGTGATGCTTCAATATAGAGAATTTAATCATAATAGTTTTACAACATATTGAGAATCAACTGTGCCATTAGTTTCAATTATCATCCCCTGTTACAACGCAGAAAAATTTCTAGCCCAAACGATTAATAGCGTTTTACAGCAAACAGTTTCAGATTACGAAATCATCATTATTGATGATGGTTCGACTGATAGCAGTACAGAGATAATTAAATCTTTTGGTTCAAGAGTTAGAGCAGAATTTCAAACCAATCTTGGAGCTAGTGCAGCACGTAATAAAGGAACAGAATTAGCTCAAGGAGAGTTTATTCAGTATTTGGATGCAGATGATTTACTTCGTCCTGATGCTTTGGAGAAACGAATTACTGCCTTAAGAGAAAGTGATGCAGATGTTGCTTACTCCGATTGGCAAAAATTAATAGAAGTAGAACCAGGAAAATTTAAATTAGGAGAAGTCATTAGCAGAAAAATAGAAGATATACATTCAGATATTCAAATTGCTTTATTTACATCTTTTTGGTCACCTCCTGCTGCTCTTTTATATCATCGTAGAATTGTTCAAAAAATTGGTTCATGGAATGAGTCATTACCCATTATCCAAGATGCTCGTTTTCTTTTAGATGCAGGGTTAATGGGGGGTAAGTTTGTTCATGTACCCGGTGTAAGAGCAGAATACCGTATTCACAATAATCCCAGTTTATCTCGTCGCAATCCCGTAGAGTTTGTTAAAGATTGTTATCGCAATGGATGTCAGGTACAAGAATTTTGGGAACGGCAAGGAGAATTAAATCCCGAAAGAAAGAAAGCATTAGCTCAATTATATGATTATACTGCTCGTACCTTACTGATGGCAGATAGAGAGCTATTTAAAGAAAATTTACAGCGCTTGTATCAAGTAGAGCCAAAATTTAATCCTAGCTTGCCTAAACTTGGAGGAATTATATCTTATTTGATAGGGATAACAGCTACTCAATGGTGCGTAAAAAAATTCAGGCGATCGCCTATTTAAAGGTTAATTTATTTTATTTTTACTCTTAATTAAAAATTAATTTATACCTACTCTTATGAAAGATACATATAAGATTCAAAACGACTATTATACTCAAACTGCAACCCTCTATGATGAGATGCATAGCGATATTGAACATGATATTGCGTTATCTTATATATCTAATTTTATTCATGGTTTGAATATCACCAGTATATTAGATGTTGGGTGTGGTACTGGCCGAGGAATGAAGTATTTTTTGGAAAATCATCAAAATATAAGTGTTCAAGGAATTGAACCAGTAAAGGCTTTAGTTGAAGTAGCTATTCATAAAAACAATATTCCTAATACTTTGATTAGCACAGGGAATGGAGAGAATCTTCCCTTTTTAGATAGTAGTTTTGATGCTGTTTTTGAATTAGCTATGTTATATCAAATCCGGTTATATCGGAATGATAAAAAAAACACAGAGGCCCAGAGAAGGCAGAGAAAGAAGAATATACAGGAAATTTAAATAATTCCGATACAAACGGAAACGATATTACATCATGTTCCCGATCCTAATTTGATTGTCAAAGAAATGATGAGGGTCGCTAGAAAAGCAATATTCTTGTCAGATAGTAATCGATTTGGACAAGGGTCTTTACTAGCTAGATGGATGAAATTAGCTTTGTACAAGTTAGGTTTATGGAAATGGGCAGATTTTTTCAGAACCCGAGGTAAAGGTTACACAATTACCGAGGGTGATGGATTAGCATATTCTTACAGCGTCTTCGATTCCTATGATTTACTTGCTGAGTGGGCAGATCGAATAATATTAATTCCTACAGATGCCATGAAATCAAAAAGTTGGTTTCATCCTTTGCTAACATCTGGGCATATCTTAATTTGTGCTATTAGGGAATGATATAATTTATTGACTATTTACTACTATTATGTTATCAGATTACTGTTTGTATTTAAGACCACAAATTTATAAGTACCATTAATTAAATCAGATTAATATGCAAGTTACTTTAGCACATCCTGCTCCAGCACCCTTTGTACAACAAGTTGGTAGAGCATTATTTGAAGCAGGTATGTTAAAACAATTTGCAACCACATTTGTAGCAAAACCAGAAGCTGTATGGTTAAATTACTTGTGTCAAATAGCTGAAGAATTTCAATTTGATATACGAAAAGAACTCTTACGTCGTTCAGTTACAGAATTACCTTTATCGCTTGTCAATGATTATCCTTGGTATGAAATCATCCGTATCCTAGTTGGACGTGTTGGTAAAAATCAAATTATCGGTGATTTAGTCTTTCATTGGGGTAATACGGCATTTGATAATTGGGTTGCTAATCAAGTGATTACTAATTCTCAAGCAGTCTATGGTTATGAGTATGCTTGTTTAAAGACCTTTGAAACGGCGAAAAAAGAAGGTAAAATTTGTATTTATGAAGTTCCTTCCCCAGAGCATGATTTTGTAGAGAGTCTTCTACAAAATGAAATAAAAATATATTTTGAACTTAATAATTCCTATCGTAAATACTGTAGCTCTCGTCAGCAAAAGCGTACAGAAAGACGAAGAAAAGAATGGGAATTGGCAGATGTAGTGATTGCCAATTCCGAATTTACTAAAGCTTCCTATGCTGCTGCTGGTTTAGATGTCAAAAAAGTACGAGTTGTACCTCTAGGAGCACCACCAATTTGTACAGAGCCAAGAAATACTACCTCTAGTCAAGAATCTGTAAATTTCCTCTGGGCTGGTACATTTAGTATTCGTAAGGGCGCTCATTATTTATTACAAGCTTGGAAACAACTTCAGCCACAATCTAAGGTACAGTTAAATATATTCGGAGCAATGGAGCTACCTGGAACTTTACTGCAAAATTTACCAGACTCTATGCATATTTCTGGAACTGTTCCTCGTTGTGAATTATACGAACACTATCGCCAAGCAGATGTACTCGTTTTTCCTACTCTTTGCGATGGTTTTGGGATGGTGGTGACAGAGGCTTTTGCTCAGGGATTGCCCGTGATTACTACTAATCGGGCTGGTGCAGCAGATTTAGTAAAACATGGTGTTAATGGATTCATAATTCCTGCTGGAGATGTTGAGGCTCTGGTGGAAACTTTGGAATGGTGCATTCATAATTCCACAGAGTTGAAAGCTATGGGTGAAGCAGCCCTAGAAACTGCTGCCAATTGGCAATGGTCTGATTATCGCCGTTCTTTAATTGAAAATTTACATGATGGACTGACAGCAGCAGGTTATACCCTATGACAAAAAAATCCATCTGCTTAGTTAGTCCCGGTCATATATCCTCCAATCCCCGACTGGTAAAAGAAGCGAATGCTTTACATGATGCTGGGTTTCAAGTGAGGGTAGTAGCTGGGGATTACCTGGCAACTATTCGTCCATTGGATAAAACTATTTTATCTAAAGCTTCTTGGTCATGGGTGCAGGTAGGTTTAGGAATCAAGCCAAGTTACCTAGGACGTAGACTTGGTCAAAAGTTAGCTCAGGCAGTCGCAAGTAGTGGATGGATTCCTCACCTATCTCTCGCTATTTGGGCACATAGTCCAATGAGTTACCGATTGGCTAAAGCTGCTGCTGCACAACCTGCGGATCTTTATATAGCTCATTGTTTAGCTGCCCTTCCTGCTGCTTTCATGGCAGCACAGAAACACAACGCCAAACTAGGATTTGATGCGGAAGATTTTCATATTGGAGAACTAGCTGACACACCAGAAAATCAAACAGAAATTGTAGTACGCGATCGCATTGAACGTACCATATTACCACGCTGCCACCATCTGACTGCTGCTTCTCCTATGATTGCCCAAGCTTATGGGGAAAGATACGGGGTGAAAATGGAGACAATTTTAAATGTCTTTCCTTTATCAGAAGCACCACAATTAGAGAATATACAAGCAACATATCCCCTTGAGAATGAACCCTCACTTTACTGGTTTTCTCAAACAATTGGATCGGGTAGAGGATTAGAAGCGATTGTCATGGCAATGGGGCAGATGCAAACACGAGTTAGTCTGCACTTACGAGGAACTCCTGCTACTGGTTATGAGCAAATATTGATGGAGTTAGCCACAGAAGTGGGAGTAAGCAATCGCATTCATCTACTTCCTCCTGCACCCCCTTCAGAAATGGCTAGATTGGCTTGTGAATATGATGTGGGATTATCTTTGGAATTAAACAAACCTTTTAACCGAGCTATTTGTCTAACTAATAAAATTTTTACCTATCTGCTGGCAGGATTACCCGTATTGATGAGTGACACTCCAGCACAGAAACAGTTGGCTCTAAAACTAGGAGATGCTGCTGTAATAGTGGATATCCACAACCCAAAATCAATAGCAATGGCTTTGGATAAATGGTTTTCTCATCCACTGGATTTCGAGCTTGCTCGTGTTACAGCCAGGAAATTAGGACGGGAAATTTATAACTGGGATATTGAACAACATAAATTTTTGCATATGGTAGAGAGGGTTTTGATATGAATGCTCAAAAATTTTCAAGAACAAGTTTTTTGCTCTGAGGAATACTTACAATGCCTACTCTGAAACAAAAAATAGGAGCTGGGGTAATTCCGAAACTACCTATTAGTCGTCATGTGTTCAATCATGTTCGCTTAGAACTCAATGCTTGGAGAATCCGCACCTTACATCAATTACATCCAGGAACCAGAGCCAAAGTTGAGCAATTACGTCAACAGCGGAATCTTCTAGTTAATATTGGCTGTGGACCTTTTGGCGTATCTGATTGGGTAAATCTGGATCTATATCCTCATCCTAATGTGGCTCTTGTGGCTGATACTCGACGTTCGCTGCCTTTAGCAGATGGCTCTTGTGTTGGTATTCATGTAGAACACTTTTTAGAGCACCTAGATCCTGTAGATGAATGTCCAAAATTCTTGCAAGAATGCCGTCGCTGTCTTCAACCCGAGGGTGTTTTAAGAGTCATTGTTCCAGATGCAGAACTATATATCAAAGCTTACCTTGAACCGGGGTGGGAAACTTTCAATCATATTGGTTGTGGTGGAGAAAATCCAGAAAAAACATTCACTTGCAAGATGGAAGCATTAAATCACATCTTTCTTCAAGGATGGGAACATTATGGCGGTTATGATGCTGAACATCTAGAGTTAACCCTTCGTCAAGCTGGTTTTACTAAAGTAAATCGTTGTAGTTGGCGAGATGGTAATTTCCCCGTAACACCTATTGATCGGGAGCAACATCGCTCTTATTCACTATATTTTGAAGCCAGTTTTTGATTGCATACTTCTATAACTTTAGTTAAATATTAATTATCATGATTACTGACACTATTTATCAATCAATGCGCTCTGCACCTGAATTGCAAAATCAGTTTAAAAGAGTGGCATTACGATTACCTCATCGTCAACGTTTGGTTAATCACTTTGGAAATAAACTTCTAGTAGATCCATCCGAATTACATGGATTTTATCTGTATTACGAAAGAGAGTATGACGATTATATATTTAATTTGTTGTCAACCGAACTTGTCAAATATAGTCGAGTATTAGATATAGGTTCCAATATTGGTATTTATACCTGTTTCTTTGCAAATAACGTGAAGCGTGTAGACGCATTTGAGCCGGAAAAGCAAGTTATAGAACGCCTCAAAAATAACTTGAAATTGAATAATATTAGTAATGTAAATGTCCATGAAAAATGTGTAAGTAAAGAATCTGGATATATCAGTTTTATCTCTCCTTCAAAGCGGAATCAAGGTGTGGGTTCCATTGCCTCAGAGCAAGAATCAGGTACTCAAATTCCATGCATTAGTCTCGATGATTTTTTGGGTGATGCATTAGAAGAAGCTTGTTTCATCAAGATGGATATTGAGGGTGGTGAATGGTTAGCTCTACAAGGAGGAAAACGGGTGTTGACTCAAAGAAAAGCTCCATTATCCATTTTATTAGAAGTTCACCCAGAAGAGATTCAACGCTTAGGAGGAAGTGTTAAAGAGTTGAAACTGATTTTAGAGAGTATGAACTTACAAGTTATGGGTTTAACTCCAAATGGATTCAAATCTTTAGATTCAGAGCAAGACTTGAGATTTTGGTGGGCAACTTCTGAAAAGTGTTAATAGTTGTGACTTCTTTACTATGCGTATCTTAATTACTGCCGATCCCGAACTACCAGTCCCACCAAAACTCTATGGAGGTATCGAGCGCATTGTTGATTTGTTAGTCACTGGACTGCAATCCCGTGGTCATCAAATCGGATTAGTTGCTAATCCTAATTCCACCTCTCCAGCAGCAGAGTTTTTCCCTTGGCAAGGGGTGCGATCGCAACATAAGTTAGATTCTGTAAAAAATACAACAGTATTATGGTCTGCTGTGCAACGTTTTCAACCTGATGTTGTTCACAGTTTCTCTCGTATTCTGTATTTGTTACCGTTACTTGGGTCTGCTCTACCTAAGATCATGTCTTACCAACGCAACCCCAGTCACCGTACAACTAGCTGGGGGACAAAACTAGCAAAAGATTCTCTGACGTTTACAGGATGTAGCGATTATATTTGTCGTCTCGGTAGAAATGCTGGAGGAATTTGGCATCCCATTCATAATTGTGTGCAGATAGAAAAATACACTTTTCAGCCAACTGTAGCAAATGATGCCCCATTAGTTTTCTTGAGTCGGATTGAACAAATTAAAGGGGCACATACAGCGATCGCAGTAGCTCGCCAAACCAAGCGTCGTCTTCTAATCGCCGGCAATTACAGCACTTCTGGAGAAGCAGGACGATATTGGCAGGAGGAAATTGTTCCTCATTTGGGGCGGGATGGTATTGAGTATGTGGGCACCGTTAATGATGCTCAGAAAAATGAGTTACTAGGGAAAGCTGCGGCGATGATTGTTCCCATTGAGTGGGAAGAACCCTTTGGAATTGTATTTGCAGAAGCTTTGGCTTGCGGTACTCCTGTTATTTCTTGTCCGAGAGGTGCGTTGCCAGAAATTGTACGTGGTGGAGTTGATGGTTACTTAGTTAATAGTATTGATGAAGCAATTTCTGCTGTTCATAATTTGCCAAATATCGATCGCCACAAATGTCGTCAACGTGCCGAACAATATTTTTCTGCGGATGCGATTATAGATAAATACGAAAATTTATACAAAACTTTGCGATTAAACAATTAATTATATGAAAACTATTTCCTTGCCAACACCTTTAACTTGGATACAACCACTAGAATTTGGGCACAAATTGGGAATTTGCGAGCGATTGTTTGGAAAAGCGATCGCCGATCACGGCATTTGTTGGGTAGACACAGGAGCAGGTATTCCTTGGAAACTCGATTTACGAAATCCGACTCATCGTTGGATTGTTTATGGCAAATATGAAGGTGCAGCATTTCTGAACTGGGCGAAAGAATTTCTCCCAACTAATGCCATTGTGGTTGATTCGGGAGCTAATATTGGTCAAATGTTGATCTATCTAGCAGGATGGATACCAGAAGGCAAGATATTAGCTTTTGAACCGGGAATAGAAGCAGCTAAATGGATAGAAGAATGTTTATCTATTAATTCTTCCTTGCCAGTAGAAATTATTCGCGCTGGACTGGGTGCTTCTCCTGCCCAATTACGCCTCAATCATGTCTCCTCAGGTTTTGGACATGGTGCTCAAAGTCAAATTTCTGAAACTGAAGGTGAAGTAATTCAAATTGTCCGTCTAGCTGACGAATTAGCAGCCCGTTCATTGGAAAATGTAGACTTATGGAAGTTAGATGTAGAGGGGTATGAAATTCCTGCTTTGCAAGGAGCAGAGTCTCTACTTAAACAGCAGCGTATTAAAGCTATTTATGCAGAACTTTTTGCCGAAAATGGTCAAGATATTCGCAATTTTTTCGCTAATTTTGGATACGAGTGCTATTTATTTGATAATAAAGGAAACTTATATATCCCTGAAGATTTACCCCATCACACCAACGGACTATTCTTGCCCAATTAAGGTTTTAGGGGAGCAAAGTATCTTATTTTGAAGCATAAAGTTTTAATTATTAGCCCCCATTTCCCACCAATTAATGCTGCGGATCATCAAAGGGTACGAATGTCTTTGCCCTATTTTGAGGAATTTGGCTGGGAACCTCATGTTCTGACTGTTAATCCAGAATATGTTGAGGGTGTGCAAGATTTGCTACTGGCAAAAACAATTCCTGATCGCATTCCTGTTACTTATACAAGAGCATTACCAGTCAAACAGACTCGGCAAATTGGCATAGGTAGCCTGGGTTTGAGAAGTTTTCCTTATTTGCAGCGAGCAGGCACAAGCTTATTGCAAGAGGGAAAATTTGATCTAGTCTATTTTTCTACCACGGTATTCACATCAATGGCTCTTGCTCTCAGATGGTACCGCAATTTTGGTGTTCCCTATGTCTTAGACTTTCAAGATCCTTGGCTGAGTGATTATCAAAAACAACCCGGAGCAGGTAAACCTCCTGGTGGTAGTTTCAAGTATGGATTTTCTCAATTGCAAGCAAAACTGCTAGAACCCAAAGCACTGAGTAAAGTCAGTCATGTGATTAGCGTTTCACCTGCCTATCCCAATACCCTGCAACAGCGATATCCTCACCTCAAGGCAGAACAGTTTACAGTCTTGCCCTTTGGTGCTTCAACAGCAGACTTTGAAATTCTTCCTTCCCTCCAGGTTCAACAATCAATATTCGATCCCAATGATGGTAAGCGTCACTGGGTATATGTTGGTCGGGGGGGCGATGATATGGCACTAGCGTTGCGAGGATTATTTTTAGGTATCAAGTCTCACCGCCAGCAAAATCCCCAATTGTGGCAAAATGTGCAACTGCACTTTGTGGGTACTAGCTATGCTCCAGAAAACTTAGCAGTAAAAACCATAGAACCTATTGCCCAGGAACTGGGGGTTGGGGATTTAGTTACAGAGCATACCCAGCGCATTCCCTACTTTGAAGCTCTAAAGGTTCTTACAGATAGTAATGCAATTTTACTAATTGGTTCTAATGACCCTGGCTACACTGCTTCCAAACTCTATCCTTGCGTTTTAGCCCGTAAACCTATCTTGGCAATTTTTCATGCTCAAAGTTCTGTAGTTGATATCCTCAATAGTTCCCAAGCTGGTCGAGCTGTAACTTTTACTGCCAACACCCAACCCAAAGATTTACTACCTCAAGTAAACGATCAGCTAAATTGGTTGCTATCTATACCAAAAGCATATCAACCAGAAACAAATTGGTCAGCTTTTCAACCCTATACTGCACGGGAAATGACTCGTCAGCAGTGTAATATTTTTGATAATTGTCTTGTCAGAACAAAGGAAAGTAAGTGACTATGAACCAGTTCTTGCAAACCCCAAATCACCCTGCTTTCCTGCCAAATCTTGCCCACTTGCAACGACGACAATTACTCAAAGTATTTTGGTTATTGGCTTTGGGACTATTTATATATGAACTCTTTTGGACTGATACAAGTTCCCTAGTCACTAATTTGGGATCGATAGTAATCACAGTTGCGGCACTATTACCAAGTTACCTTTGGTGCTCTGGTAAAGCATTGGGAATGCCAATTTTTCCTTTATTTGCATTGACATATATTTGGACTTATGCATTGCCTTTAGTCACTAAGCATCCCCAGGTTATAACCTATTCTCCTGCAAGTCATTTATTTGCTAGCCTTACTGTTGCTGGATTTTTGGTATTAGGAACTGTTATTTGGTTTCGATTTGTCAAATATCCTCCACCTTTACCTAAATCCTATCGTGCTTTAAGCAATCAAAAGGGCGATGTATTTTTCCTCTTTGTTTTAGGAATTAGTATTTTCTTTAATGTTGCAAATGCTGGAGGGTGGCTGTTTCTATTTTTGTATGGAAAGATATTTACTGCTGTTCGTGCTGCAATTTTAGGGCTGACAGTTTTAGCGAGTTTTGTACTGGCATATAGATTAGGGACTCAAGAATTATCAAAAAATAAGTCTAGATTATTTTTAATTTTGCTGATTACCTACATGATGACAGATGCAGTCAGTTTACTTTTAGTAGGTGCAGCTTCAACTTTTCTAGTTTCTACAGTTGCTTTTATTATTGGCAGACGAAAAATGCCTGTTTTGCCAATTGTGATTGCCCTAATTTGCTTTTCATTTTTGCACTCTGGTAAAGCAGAAATGCGAGCTAAGTATTGGTTTGGAGCCCAACCTGCTTATGTGCAAGTTTGGCAATATCCTACCTGGTTTGCAAAATGGGCAGGTCATAGCTGGGATTACTTTAATAAACAAGATGATTTATCTACACCTTCGTCAAATAAACAATCCTTTTTAGAACGTTCTAGTGTTATTCACTTGTTTCTTCTTACTCAAGATAAAAGTCCTGAATCAGTTCCTTATCTATATGGGAAAACATATGCGATTCTGCCACAGTTATTAGTACCCCGCATATTAAACCCCAAGAAAATTCGTAGTCACGAAGGAACGTATATGTTAAGTGTCCACTACGGATTGCAGAGACGTGAAGATACTTTTACTACGACTATTGGTTGGGGATTATTAGCTGAAAGTTATGCCAATTTTGGTTTACTTGGTTGTGCGGGATTAGCAATTGTTTTAGGAACTGCCTATGGAAAAATTACCCGTTGGAGCATCAATGCACCGATTCTTTCAACCCAATCCCTGTTTACGGTACTCTTTTTGGCGTATGCCTTTCAGACTGAGTGGTCAGCTGGGGTGTATGTCGCTGCTTTAGCTCAATCCAGTGTGGTGATTGGTGGCATTGTAGTGTTTTTAATGCAAACTTATTGGGTTCCTCAACCCCAGGCGATCGCTTATGACCCATATCAAGTCTAATTGGATATGACAAAGTTAGCAATTATTATCTCCCATCCAATTCAGTACTATGCTCCCTGGTTCCGTTATTTAGCTAATAATACGGCTTTAAATATTAAAGTCTTTTATCTCTGGGATTTTGGTGTCACAAAGCAGGTTGATGTCGGTTTCCAACAGTCACTTGAGTGGGATATCCCTTTACTGACTGGGTATGATTATGAATTTGTCCCTAATGTCAGTTCCGCTCCCGGAACCCATCATTTTTGGGGTTTGCAAAATCCATCTTTAGTTTCCCAGGTGAGGGCTGATAATCCAGATGCTGTGCTGTTGATGAGTTATAACTACGCTAGCCTCTACCGCTTTCTGTGGAGCTGGAATACTCGTCAAATTCCATTACTGTTTCGAGGAGATTCCCATCGACTGCTTGCACCTACTGGTGTCAAAGCTTGGTTAAGGCAGCAGTGGATTACTCAAATCTATCGTCATTTTTCAGCTTGTCTGTATGTAGGTAAAGCAAACTATGAGTACTTCCGCTATCATGGCATTGCTCAACAGCGTTTGTTTTTTTCTCCCCATGCTGTAGAAAACGATCGCTTCTTAAGTCAAGCTGAAAGTGTAACCCATCAGGCGATCGCTTGGAAACAGGAGCTAGGTATCCCAGAACACCATGCAGTAGTTCTATTTGCTGGTAAATTTGAACCAAAAAAACGTCCTCTGGATTTGCTACATGGGTTTTTAGATGCCCATCTAAATGATGTATCTTTGTTATTTGTTGGTGGTGGTTCCCTCCAGCAAGAGCTGAAAGCATTAGCAGCAGGGTACTCAAATATTTACTTTGCTCCCTTTCAAAACCAAACCTTAATGCCACGTACCTATGCAGCAGCAGATTTAGTTGTACTACCTAGTTACGGTGCTGGGGAAACTTGGGGACTAGCTATCAACGAAGCTATGTGTATGGCTCGTCCAGTAATTGTTAGCACCCATGTAGGTTGTGCCCATGACCTAATTCATCCCCATCAAAATGGTTTAATATTTCCAGCAGGAGATGTATCTAGCTTGACTCGTTCTTTACAATCAGCTTTTGCAGACCGAAAACGATTACAAAATTGGGGAGAAAAAAGCCGTAGTATTATTTCTCAGTATAGTTATACTCAGGCAACTCAGGGACTAATGCAGGCACTGAACTATATTCAGGAAGTATCACTAGACAACAGCAGTTACCGCGAGGTTTTATGAAATTCCATCTCTGGATACCAAATCTGTTTGGTTTTAAGGGCGGTATCCAAGTTTACTCATTATTTTTTTTACAAGCCTTACAGAACCTTTATCCTCAGGGTGAATATGACGTTGCAATCAAGTATGACGTTAATACTTCATCAAATACTAGCTACTTGCCAAAAACGAGATTCTATTTTGCTGGAAAAATACCACAGAAATTTCGCACACTTATTTTCGCGCTGAAAATTCTCATCATCGGTTTTCTCAGGCGCCCCAATTTAATTATTTCTACTCACCTCAATTTCATTCCTGTAGCTTACTGGTTAAAAAAATTATCAGGAATTCCTTATTGGACAGTGGCTCATGGTATTGACGCTTGGAATATTCAAAAACCAGCTTTACAAAATGCATTGAAAGCAGCCGATCGCATTCTTTGTGTGAGTAATTATACCCGCGATCGCTTGCTCAAAGAACAAAATCTTGACTCCAAAAAAGTTGTTCTGTTGCCTAATACTTTTGATGCACATCGTTTTCAAATAGCAAGTAAACCGACTGGCTTATTACAACGATATGGCTTAACACCAGAACAGCCAATTATTCTCACAGTTGCTCGACTTTCCCAAACAGAACAATATAAAGGTTACGACCAACTTCTTAATGCCTTACCTTTAATCCGTAAAGTTATTCCAAATATTCATTACCTTCTAGTTGGAAAAGGAGATGATTCCCCCCGGATTCAACAGCTAGTTTCTCACCTTCAGATTGAAGATAGTGTTACCTTAACTGGCTTTATCTCTGACAAAGAATTGGGTAATCACTACAATATTTGTGATGTATTTGCTATGCCTAGTAAAAAAGAAGGATTTGGTATTGTTTACTTAGAAGCAATGGCATCTGGGAAGCCTGTTTTAGCAGGTAATCAAGATGGAGCAACTGATGCTCTTTATCATGGCAAATTAGGAGCTTTGGTTAACCCCGATGATATTGAAGAGATCGCTCAAACACTGATTCAAATTTTGCAAGGTAATTATCCAAATCCTTTAATTTATCAGCCAGAAGCTTTACGAAATCAAGTCATTGAAATTTTTGGATTTGAAAATTTTCAGGCAACTTTGGCAAGTAATTTACAAGACCACTTTAAAAGAATGTAGAATTTAGAATTTAGAATTAGGTTTTGCAATGGGGATTTTGCCCCGACACAAAACGCACTGCTTATAGAACCAGGGGAATCCAACTCCCCAAAGTTGATTAAATTTATTCATAATACTTAATCATAAATAAAAAATTAAAAGCAAATGTGTGGTATAGCCGGAATTCTGACAGTAAATCAATATCAGGATAACCTAGAAACAATCATTGGACGGATGCAAACGGCTATCCAGCATCGTGGTCCTGATGATCGAGGTATTTATATTTCCCCAGATAAACAAGCAACTTTTGCTCATACTCGTCTTTCTATTATCGACCTCACCAGTGCTGGACACCAGCCTATGTCTAGCTCTGATGGTAGATATTGGATTACTTTTAATGGCGAAATTTATAACTTTCAACAACTGCGACAGAATCTCATTTCTCAAGGAGAAGAATTTAGTTCTCACACTGACACTGAAGTAATTCTAAAACTATACCAAAAAGAAGGTTTAAATTGTGTCCAGCATCTACGGGGGATGTTTGCTTTTGCTATTTGGGATGAATGGGAAAAAACTTGTTTTCTGGCTCGCGATCCCTTAGGAATTAAACCCCTTTACTATTGGCAATCTGGTTCAACTTTAGTTTTTGCTTCAGAATTAAGAGCTATTTTAGCATCTGGTTTACCTGCTGTTAACCTCAGTCAATCAGGTTTATACGGTTATCTGATTAGCGGTTCAGCTCCGGAGCCATATACATTAATTGAAGATATTAATTGTCTAGAAGCTGGTTATTGGTTATATTGGCAAGCAGATAAAATAACCAAAAAGCAATACTGGGAAATTGACTTTACTCCCCAAAAAATTTCACTGATAGAAGCCCAAGAAAGAGTCCATACAGCTTTGCTAGACTCTATTAAACATCATTTTGTGAGTGATGTACCCGTAGGACTTTTTCTCAGTGGTGGTATTGATTCTACAGCAGTTCTTGCCTTAGCTAGTCAAACTCAAAAGGAAGAGTTACACACATATTCTATAGCTTTTGAAGAACAGGAATGGAGTGAGGGTGAAATTGCTCAAAAAACAGCCAAATTATTTGGCACAAAGCATACAGAATACAAAGTTACTGCCGCAGCAGCAAAAGAACTGTTACCTCAATTTTTAGCAGCGATCGATCAGCCTAGTATTGATGGCTTTAATACTTTTTGTGTATCCCAAATTGCCCGTGAAGGCGGTGCAAAAGTGGTTCTCTCTGGTTTAGGTGGAGATGAATTATTTGGTGGATATAAATCTTTTCAAAAAGTACCACAGATGGTTAAATGGGGTAAACAATTACATACTGTGACCTCAATAGGTAAAGGCATAGGTATGGGATTATCACAATGGGGAAACTCTCCGAAAATGAAACGACTGGGTGATTTTTTATATGCAAAACCAAGTATAAATAATGCCTATCGCAGTTTTCGAGGAATTTTTTCCCATAGAGAAGCTTATGCTATTGTCCAACAATATATTGGTAATCAAGCTTTATCAAATCACAGCTTCACATCTCCTAATTCAAATTCACAGGTATTCACTCTAGAAGACCAAGTAAGTGTGCTAGAGCTGAGTTGTTATATGCGTAATCAGTTACTACGAGATAGTGATGTGATGAGCATGAATTGGGGGTTAGAATTACGAGTACCTTTAGTAGATAAAAATTTATTAGAAACAATAGCACCAATTCCTAGCAATATCCGTTTAGCTGCTGGCAAACAACTATTAATTCAAGCAGTTTCTGAGTTGCCCGATTTTGTTGTTAACCGCCCCAAAAAAGGATTTTTCTTCCCATTTGAACAGTGGATGTCTAATGAATGGAGTGATTATTTTAGTAATATTAATAGTCCCAAGAATATACCTCTTCAACCCTGGTATCGTCGTTGGAATTTAGCAATCCTAAAACATTGGCTGGAAAAGGTATCTACATGAAAGTTTTGCATATAATTCCCTCCGTTGCACCAGTGCGAGGAGGTCCAAGCCAAGCAGTGCTGGAGACAGTAAAAACACTGATAAATAATGATATTAACGCTGAAATTGTTACCACTAATGATAATGGAGTTGATTTATTAGATGTACCTCTAGGACAACGCACAGAATATCAACAGGTTCCTGTGTGGTTCTTTCCACGCTTTTCTCCTCCTCTGCATGCAATCAGAGAATTTGCTTTTTCTGGGGAATTTACAACTTGGTTGTGGCAATCAATACACCAATATGATTTGGTACACGTTCATGCAATTTTTTCCTATGCTTCTACTGTAGCAATGGCGATCGCTCGTTTACAAAAAGTTCCCTACATAGTTAGACCTCTAGGACAACTTTGTGAATGGTCTTTACAACAAAGTGCAAACAAAAAGCAAATTTATCTTAAGCTTATAGAGAATGCTAATCTCAATTCCAGCCAAAGAATTCACTTCACTTCTGAGCAAGAACAGCAAGAAGCTTCCCAATTAAATTTAACTGCTCCTAGTTTTATTTTATCTCATGGAATTTCTATTCCAGAAATAATTCCTGATGCACGTCAAGAATTGCGTAAACATTTTAATTTACCAGTAGATGAACCGATTATTTTATTTTTGTCCCGGTTACATCCTAAAAAGGGATTAGATTATTTAATTCCGGCATTAAGCAAGTTATCTAATTATAAATTTACATTTATTTTAGCTGGTAGTGGAGAGGCAGAGTATGAAAATGCAATTAAATCCCTAGTAGTTAATCACGGTATAGAAAAACGTACTCACTTCAGCGGATTTGTGAAAGGGGAATTGAAAAATTTATTAATACAAGGAGCCGATTTATTTGCTTTAACTTCCTATTCAGAAAACTTTGGCATATCAGTGTTAGAAGCTTTAGCTGGAGGTTTACCAGTTTTAATTACACCTGGTGTCGCTTTAGCTGATATGGTTAAGCAACAACAAGTTGGGTATATTACGGAACTGGATGTGGCTGCAATTACTGCTGCAATACAACAGTTTCTAGATAACCCTGAAGAAGGTAAAAAAATGGGCGATCGCGCTCGTAAACTAATTATGGAAAAATATACTTGGGATAAAATTGCCTGTCAAATGCAACAAGTGTATACACATATCCTTGAAAAAAGGTAATTCCTACTTTTTACTAACGACAATAAATCAAATAATAGCTGAAATAAAACTATGCAAACTACTACTAATCAATACGAATATTCTTATGTGAATGCTGATTTTGGTCACCATCACGTCTACTTGTTAGATCCGCTGTTTGAATTGATATCGGAGTATAACATTAATCATAGCAAAAGGTTAAAAATATTAGATTTAGGCTGCGGAAATGGAAGCATTTGTCATCAAATAGCTCAACAAGGACATGAAGTTTTTGGAATTGAAGATTCAGCTTCAGGTGTTTTATTCGCTAGTCAAAATTTTCCCGAATGTCGTTTCATTCAGAGTAGTATCTATGAATTACCATATAGTGAGTTAGAAGGCAAATTTGACATAGTTATATCAGCAGAAGTAATTGAACACCTACTCTACCCTAGAGAACTAATTAGAGCAGCTAAAAAATGCCTAAAACCTGGGGGGAAATTGATTATTACAACTCCCTATCATGGTTATTGGAAAAATTTAACACTTGCTATTTTAGGGAAAACAGACCAGCATTTTAGCCCTCTCTGGGATGGAGGTCATGTAAAATTTTTCTCTGTAAATACCTTGAATCAATTATTAGAAGAAGAAGGGTGTGAGGACATTAAATTCAAATTTGCAGGCAGATTCCCATATTTTTGGAAGTCCATGCTTTGCTCTAGCACTGTACCAGTAAGATGAAGTATAATTAGTTGCATAACTGAATCAATGCTAGAAAAAATTACTCCTCTCATTCTCACTTACAACGAATCACCCAATATTAATCGCACCCTGACTCATCTCACTTGGGCGAAGAGAATAGTTGTAATTGATAGCTATAGTGATGATGGAACTCCAGAAATTCTGCAAAACTATCCTCAAGTAGAAGTTTTTTACAGAAAATTTGACTCTTTTGCTAATCAATGTAATTACGGCTTATCAAAACTAGAGAGTCCTTGGGTTTTGTCTTTAGATGCAGATTATATTCTGAGTGAAGAACTAATTACTGAAATCAAAGCAATAGAAAATTCTGATGTTAATAGTTACACAGTTCCATTTAAATATTGTGTTTTTGGTAAAGCCTTAAGGGGAACTTTATTACCACCACGGAAAGTACTTTATAAAAAAGAAAAAGCTGTTTATCAAAACGATGGTCACGCCCATCGGGTTATTGTAGAGGGAAACAGTAAAATGCTTTCTGGCTGCATTTATCACGACGATCGCAAGCCTTTAACTCGCTGGCTATGGGCACAAGACCGTTATATGATAATTGAGGCTAAGAAACTGCTAGAAACACCCAAGGGAGAACTTAGTTTAGGCGATCGCATCCGCAAGCAAAAAATTCTTGCTCCCTTTATTATCTTGTTTTACTGCCTCATTCTTAAAGGTGGTATCCTTGATGGTTGGCATGGTTGGTATTATGCCTTTCAGAGGATGTTAGCAGAAATATTGCTGGCAACTCGGATTTTGGAAATGGAAAAAATAAAATCGTAAATTTAATTAAATTATTTGTTGTACTATTGACCTTTGTCTTATGTCTAGTTCTTTATATGTACAGTATGGTTGTGGTTTATGTGCACCCAATAATTGGCAAAATTTTGATGCATCACCCAATCTTTGGTTAGAGAGATTTCCTATATTTGGTCGTTTATATGCTGGAAATAAAATGTTGGAAGATAAGGTAATCCGACAAAGATTTCCAAATAATATCAAGTATGGTGATATTGTTAGAGGACTACCGATTGAGCAAAACTCTTGTTGTGGAGTGTATGCCAGTCATGTTTTAGAACATTTATCTTTGGAAGATTTTCGACTAGCATTATCAAATACTTACAAAATACTTAAGCCAGATGGTATTTTGAGGATAGTTGTTCCAGATCTTGAGGCTATTACCAGCTCTTATCTATCTTCTGAATCTCCAAATGCAGCCATAGAATTTCTAAATGCAACTGGTTTAGGAATATGTAATCGGCCGAAAGGATTAGGTGCAGTAATTCAGACGATTTTAGGGAATGGTGGTCATTTATGGATGTGGGATTACAAGTCACTACAACATGAATTGGAAACACAAGGCTTTGTAGAGATTAGAAGAGCTGAATTTAACGATTCAGTTGACTCAAATTTCTCAGATGTGGAAGAATTGGACAGATTTGTTAATTCAGTTGCAGTGGAGTGCAAAAAGCCTTCTCTTCAGGATTGAAATCTGTAAATTAGTTTCAGGAGGATATATAAGAGTCTGTCAAAAGTAGAAAGTACCATATAAGAAATGGATACAGTTAGCGATCGCTCTTTACCATGAAACTTTCACAAGTCCAGCCCCGCAATACCCTACCCCCCATCACCTGGGAAAGACTACCAGCGGATTTTCCCCTACCAGATGAACCTGTGGAAAGTAACCTGCAACCCCTGTTAGCTGCTGCTCTGCGAGAATCTTTAGAGTTAGCTGGCTTAATCCTGGAATCGATGATTATTGCCACCAATTTTGGCATTTGTGCCACAGTTGGGGACAAAACCGTTGTCAAAGCTCCTGATTGGGTTTATGTCCCAGCAGTTAAGCCTTTACCCCCAGGAGAAATTCGCCGTAGCTACACTCCCCATGCAGAGGGCGAAAAACCCACCATTGTCATGGAATTTATCTCCGCTACAGAAGGAACAGAATATTCCATTAATCCCCATTACCCCTATGGCAAGTGGTATTTTTACGAACAAATTTTACAAGTTCCCACTTACGTAATTTTCCATCCCCAAACCCCAATTTTAGCAGTCTATAACCTGGTAAATGGTAAGTACGAACAACAATTACCAGATGAAAATCAACGGTTTTGGCTGGAAAGTTTGGGCTTATTTCTGGGTATGTGGATGGGGAAAAAAGCAGAATTTGAAGGTTATTGGTTACGTTGGTGGGATAAATCTGGGAATTTATTACCTTGGGGAATTGAATTAGTTGAACAAGAACGTCAACGGGCTGAACAAGAACGTCAACGGGCTGAACAAGAGCGTCAACGGGCTGAACAAGAGCGTCAACGGGCTGAACAAGCAGAGCAAAAAGCTGTTAGATTAGCTGAAAGACTCCGGGCTATGGATATTGATCCAGAAGAACTTGAGTGAAGTACCCCAACTTGCTTCGCTGAAGTTGGCGGTTCATTGGTATCAACTTAACGCAAAAACCATATACTGCAAGGAAATTAATTTCCTTATTCCTTAGCCCAATAAACCACCTGGAAATAAATTTCCAGGCTTACAAACCAAGTACATTAAAATACACTGTTAGCGCAGCTTGTCCGTAGGACATAATCCTTAATCAGTTTGATTTATCAGACTTTGTCTTTGAACCTGGGATTTTAATCCTAGGGGGAAATTTGGGCTAAAGCAAAGATGTAAATTTTGACCGAAAAATAAACTGGATACAAGCCCCTGGATTTATCCGTGGAGAAAAAACAAACGGTTTTATCATTATTTCCAGCCCCTGGCAAATGACATGGGGTCAATCCAACATCCAAAATCCAAAATCCAAAATCCAAAATTGAATGACAAACTAACGGAGTATTAATACTACTATGAATATTCTCGGAATTAACGCCTATCATGGCGATGCTTCAGCCTGCCTAATTCAAAATGGGAAATTAGTGGCTGCTGTTGAAGAAGAAAGATTTAACAGAATCAAACATTGGGCTGGATTTCCCGCAGAATCTATCTGCTATTGTCTGCAAGTTGGTGGCATTAAGGCAACAGATTTAGATCATGTTGCAGTATCTTTTAATCCTAAAGCCAATCTCAATCAAAAACTACTCTTTACCCTACAAAAGCGTCCTTCTCTTAAATCTCTCTTAGATAGATTTAATAAGCAAAGTAAATCAACTAGCCTGAAAGAACAACTAGCCCAAGCTTGCAATTGTTATCCACAAGATATCCACGCTCAAATTCATAACTTAGAACATCATACCACTCACCTTGCTAGTGGTTTTTTTGTCTCTCCCTTTGAGTCAGCTGCTATTCTTTCGATTGATGGGATGGGAGATTTTGTAAGTACTCTCTCGGCTGCTGGAAGAGGTAATAAACTAGAATATTTTTCCCGCACCCATTACCCCCACTCCGTCGGTTATCTTTACAACGCCATTACTCTGTACTTAGGTTTTCCTGCTTATGGAGATGAGTACAAAGTTATGGGTTTAGCACCCTATGGGGAACCAGAATATGTGGAAGCTTTTCGTAAAATTATTTACCCTAAGGGAGATAGTTTTGAACTGAATCTGGACTATTTTACCCACCACACCCAAGGTATTGCCATGAATTGGGAAAGTGGTGTACCTAGTGTTGAACCCTTCCATAGCCCAGAATTGGAGAAATTGCTCGGAGCTGCTAGGATACCGAAATCAGAGCTTACCTCTAAACATCAAAACATAGCCACTTCCTTACAGGTTGTCACTGAAGAGATTATCTTCCATCTTCTGAACCGTTTATACGATCACTTTCCTAGTGATAATCTATGCTTAGTTGGTGGTGTAGCAATGAATTCCGTTGCTAATGGTAAAATAACGCAAAATACACCCTTCAAAAATGTCTATACTCCCACTGGTGCTGCCGATAATGGTACTTGCTTTGGTGCAGCTTTCTATGTATGGAATCAAATCTTAAAACAACCAAGGGAATTTGTCCTAGAGCATTCTTACTGGGGTTCAGAATTTTCCGACGAAGAATGTTTGTTAGCACTCCAACAGCATAATCTCCAACCCAAAAAGCTAGAACGGGATGCATTATTAAACCATGTGGTAGATGTTCTGTGTGATGGTAATGTTGTTGGCTGGTTCCAAGGCAGAATGGAGTTTGGAGCTAGAGCTTTGGGTAATCGCTCTCTCTTAGCAGATCCCCGTCGTGCAGATATGCGGGATATTATCAACCTAAAAATCAAATTCCGAGAAAAGTTTCGTCCCTTTGCTCCCAGTATTCTCGAAGAACGGGTAAGTGAATTCTTTGAAATTGATGCACCCGTACCCTTCATGGAAAAAGTCTTCAAAATTCGTCCAGAAAAAAGAGAATTAATTCCTGCTGTCACCCATGTGGATGGAACCGGACGTTTACAGAGTGTGAAACATAGCACCAATCCTTTATATTGGGACTTGATTAATACCTTTGCTCAACGTACAGGAATTCCCATTCTGTTAAATACATCCCTGAATGAAAATGAACCCATCGTTCGTACTCCCGCAGAAGCCATCAAATGCTTCTTGAGAACTAATATGGATGCTTTGGTGTTGGGTTCCTATTATGTGGAACGCAGGGATATCAAACCAGATTCTGTGGATGAAAATGCAGTTGTTGTTCTGAGATAATTTATACCAAAAATACAAGACTTCCAAAGGTAGAGATGTAAAATTTACGTCTCTACCAACAATTTTGCAGATAAATAGCGTTTTCAAAATACATCTAAATTTAACGCTATTCTAGAGAGTTTGAATTAAAAAAAAAGATACCCTGGTTTTGATGAAAAAGAACACGGGGGTAAAATAATTGACAATTTGAATGTTGAACATGTTTTATCTCGTAGTGATACTTGTGCATCCCTGAGAACTATATTTGCTTGGTGTTCTAGAGTGTTATCAAAATATCCGGATTCTGATTCTTTAGAAGAAAGCCAGACTAATCAATATCGGCTTCAAGATGGACAGTTGAGCGAAATAACTAAACAACAGTTAAACAATATATAAACAGGAAACGCTGAATATAATCATCAATGGGAAAAAGTATAAACATCAGGATGCCTAAATGCTGCTACGGTTTTCGTAGATTTGTTAGACTAATCACACCAGGATATTTTTAGTCAAATTTCCAGTCGCATCCGTAGAAGAGGCAATTTATGCTTACAAGTACTCTCCTGATTTCTCAACAACTTCCCACTCTGCAATACTCCTCCACTCCAGAAAGATTTGATGACACCTGGGAAGCACCCCTATCAACCCTCCTGGGATTGGGACGTGCTGCGGGTGCAGATTTTATCGAATTTTTCCTAGAGCGTGTCAACTATATTGGTTGTCTGGCGGAAGAAGATGCTATCACTAGTATCACACCCCGTCTTTCTACAGGGGCAGGAGTCCGGGTATTTCGCGGTAAGGCAGATTGTTATGTCAGCACCAATGATTTGTCTTTTGCAGGGTTGAAAGCGGCTTTAGAAAAGGGTTTATCAATTTTAGGTTTACAGTTACCCGCACCCAATGCTTTTATCCCCGAAATCAATCTAGAACTACTACGGGACTATGCAACTAAAAGGGGTAAGGATGCTTGGTTGCCTCTGTGTAGTTCCATACAGGAAATGGGGGAAATACTATTATATGGTACTGACCAGTTGCAGCAAAAGACCAGCCATGTGCAATCCCGTCGCGCATCTTATTTCCGGGATTGGCAAGAAGTATTAGTTGCTGCCAGTGATGGTACTTTTGCCCGTGATATCCGTCTCACCCAGTCTGTAGGATTCAATGTTCTGTGTGCTGATGGTAGCCATCGTAGTTCTATCGGTGAGCGAGCTGGAAATACCAGCGACCCTAATTTCTTGAAAACCTGGGATTATGAAGAATCTGCGGAAAAAGTTGCCGAATCTGCCGGTAAAATGCTTTACGCTGATTACGTGGAATCCGGTACGTACCCAATTATTATGGCAAACCATTTTGGTGGGGTAATTTTCCACGAGGCTTGTGGACACCTGTTAGAAACTACTCAAATTGAGCGCAATACTTCTCCCTTTGCGGATAAGAAGGGTGAAAAAATTGCCCACGAAAGCCTGACTGCTTGGGATGAAGGACGGACTGAAAATGCTTTCGGCACCATTGATATGGATGATGAAGGAATGCCCGCTCAACGAACCCTGTTAATTGAAAAAGGCGTTCTCAAGAACTTTTTGGCAGATAGAGCTGGTTCTTGGCGTACCGGACATCCCAGAACTGGTAGCGGTAGGAGACAGAGTTTTACCTTTGCTGCGGCTAGTCGGATGCGGAATACTTATATTGCTCCAGGGGATTACTCTGTAGACGATGTATTTGCTTCCGTTGATAAAGGCATTTACTGTAAGAAAATGGGTGGTGGTAGTGTTGGTGCTACTGGTCAATTTAACTTTGGTGTGGATGAAGCCTATTTAATTGAAAACGGTAAAATTAGCAAGCCTCTCAAGGGTGCAATTCTGATTGGTGAAGCTAAGGAAATTATGAATAAGATTTCCATGTGTTCCCAAGATATATCCCTAGCACCCGGTTTTTGTGGTTCCATTAGTGGCAGTATTTACACCACTGTTGGACAACCACATATTAAGGTGGATTCAATTACAGTTGGCGGAAGGTAGGAATTTTGGATTTTGGATTTTAGATTTTAGATTGTGAACGAACAGCAGTTTAAGGTAAGAACCAAACAGCTTGCCTTAAGAGTGACTCGTCTAGTCGAACCACTTCCCAATAATAGAACAGCTAATGTAATTGGAAACCAACTGTTGCGTTCTGCCACATCTGTAGGTGCTAATTATCGAGCAGTATGTCGAGCAAAATCAACGGCGGATTTGATTGCTAAACTCAGTATTGTCGAAGAAGAAGCTGATGAAACTATTTATTGGCTTAAACTCCTTGTTAAATCAAGAATAGTCTCAGAAAAACAATTAAAAAATCTGATGCAAGAAGCTACCGAAATTCTAGCTATGACTGTTGCTTCCATCAAAACTCTACGGGAAAAACAGCAATCATCATCTCCAAAATCTAAAATCTAAAATTCTTCAATCCAAAATCCAAAATCCAAAATCTAAAATTCTTCAATCCAAAATCTAAAATCTAAAATTGGTAATGGCTAATATTAAAGAGATTGCAACTACTGCCAAGGAAAGTGCTGTAAAGCTGGGCATTAAAAAATTCGATATTTCCGGTTCCACATCTGATTCTACCAGTGTACAGGTAGACCAAGGAGAACCGAAACAAGTCAAGGCTTCTAACCTTTCCGGTGTCACCGTGCGGGTGTGGAATGAAAAGAACACAATGGGTATTACCAGTACTACGGATGTAGATGCTACTGGGCTGGAATTGGCTTTGAAAACTGCATACGAAGCGAGCTTTTTTGGTGTCAAAGAAAATGTCCCTGACTTTAGTCCAGAAGCTACAATTCCCATTGACAGTAAGCCAGAAGAGAAAGCTCCTCAAGTTCCTGTCTCCGAAGTCATAGAAAGCTTGTTGGCAGCAGAGAAAGAAGTAATTGCTGCTCACCCAGCAATACAAGGTGTACCTTATAATGGTTTATCACAACGAGATGTTGACAGTTTTTACCTCAATAGTGAAGGGGCAATGAGGTCAGAATCCCACTCTTTGGCATCCATTTATCTGTACAGTAAAACTGAAGAGTCAGGTAAAAAGCCCCGTAGTGCGGGTGCTTTTAGAGTTAGCAAGGGCTTAAAGGATTTAGATATTGATGGTTGTATCCAAGAAGCAACAGAGAAAACCATCAGCCATTTAAATTACGAAAAAGTTAAATCTGGGAAATATACAGTAGTTTTCTCCCCTGAGGCTTTTTTAAGTCTTTTCGGTGCCTTTTCTAATTTGTTCAATGCCCAAAGTATTCTAGATAAGCAAAGTCTTTCTACCCCTGATGATATAGGTAAGGAAATTGCTTCTCCCTTACTTTCAGTATGTGATGACGAATTACATCCAGCTAATGTGGCTGCATCAACTTTTGATGGGGAAGGAACTCCCACTCGCAAAGTCTCGCTGATTGAAAATGGGGTTTTAACTAGTTTCCTTCACAGTGCCGGCACCGCAAAAAGGATGAATGCCAAACCTACTGGTAATGCCAATATTGGTGCTAAAGTTACCGTCAGCCCCAATTTTTATCATGTGTTTGCTGGGGCACCAGCAGAACAAGAATTAAGTTTGTCAACTGCGGAAAATGTCATTTTCATTGATGATTTGCAAGCTCTCCATGCAGGTGTGAAATCTTTGCAAGGATCTTTTTCGCTACCATTTGATGGTTGGATTGTCAATAAAGGCGTGAAAACCAGTATTGACTCAGCAACGGTTGCAGGAGATTTTCTGGAACTGTTGAAGTCAATTGTATTTGTGGAAAAAGAAGCTGAGTTAACTCCTGGTGGTGTGTGTCCAAAAATTTGGGTTGAAGGACTTTCAATTACTGGGGAATAATTAAATTCGTTAATTAGTGATGTAGAGACGTAATTTTACGTCTCTACAAAGATTTGAGCTATGCAAAGATATATTAGTAATCCCCCTTAAATTGATTTTTTCTCAGTATAGTTGCTATGAATATGCATAGTAATGATAATAAATCAATTAATTATCCCTTTTCTGTTACTCTGGAAAAATAAAAATATTTTTATTCGCCTGGAAGCTGGGAATTAATTTTCAGACTTTCTTGGATACTTTCCCTAATTACGCAGCTATTTCCAGAAGTGTTAAAGGTGAAGTGAAAGAGAAAAAACAGCGTTAAGTAAAAGGTAAAAGGTAAAAGGGGAAATGAAAGGTATATCCATTTTCCTTTTTCCTTTTCCTTTATTGGCACCTGATGCCTATTTCATATTAGCTTTAGCATCCCGTACAGCGACAAAGAAAAATAATCCTGTAAGGGGAACAGTCAGTGCTAGAATGATTGCAGTATTTTGAACACCTAGGTCTGGTTGACCGGAAGTAATTTCAAAAATCGAACCTACTGCTGCGATCGCACTAATACAGGAACAAGCTAAAAATAGGCCGCTTTTAGGAGTCATGGGATTCATCAATACATTCTCCTTAGGCGATGTGTTTCACTGCTTGCATGGAGAAGCCATGCTGAGATAATTCCTGTGCTAAAGCTAGGGAATTATCTATTCGATCAACAAATACCACTCCATGTAAGTGATCCATTTCATGTTGGATACAGCGTCCCAATAAGTCTCCTGCTTTTAAAGTCCTGGGACGACCATTTTCATCCTTATAAGCAATTTCTACTACTTGGGGACGGGTCACATCCATGTAAACCCCTGGAATACTCAAACAGCCTTCCTGTGCAGCGCAAATTTCTTGACTGACTTGTTTGATGACGGGATTGATTAACACTAGGGGAGGATTAGCAGGGTTATCTGGCTCACAGTCAATCACAATTAATTGCTTATGAATACCTACTTGTGGTGCAGCTAGACCAATGCCATCATTGCTGTACATGGTTTGCAGCATTTCCCGCACTAGTTTGCGAATATCATCATCTACTTTCGCTATCCGCTTGGCTGGTTGACGAAGGACGCGATCGCCCAAATAATGTAGTTCTAAGGGTGGATTTTTTAATTTTTTCTTCTCAACAGCAATTTCTGCAGGCATGATCCTTTAACTCTTAGTTTCGGGCTAGGTTGTAATGTAGTTCTAGTTTTTTAATCTTAACAATTCTAGTTGCATAGCTGGGTATCACTACAATTAATTACCGGGAGCATCCCCATTTTGCAAAAATATAGGGCAGTGGGAGCCGGAAAGCTCCCTTCATAATACAGCGATTTTCAGGTAAATAGACCACACCGTAGGGGTTTAGCACTGCTAAACCCCTACATGAAGATGTGGTTCAAATAGATGAAAACTGCTGTAAAACGCGGGCTTTCCGGCCCGCACTACCAATTTAAACATTTGGGATGCTCTCTTAATTACCTTCCAAAACACACACAATCCGAAAACCAATACTAAAGTTAATATAATTCTTGCCTAGCATAAACTGGAAGCGATAGGCTGAACGACAAAATACTGGATTTACTAACCAAGAACCACCCCTGAGAGGAGAACGTTGGGAATTGCCTCCATCTATCCAGGGTATACCATCAACAGGTGCACCTACATAATTATCATGCCAAGCATCTGCACACCATTCCCAAACATTACCATGCATATCGTATAAACCAAAACCATTGGCAGGAAAATTACCAACAGGTGTAGTTTGTTTGCGATTTTGTCCCTGGGGTCCAGAACCATAGGTATAATGACCATCATAATTGGCTAAATCCGCAGTGATAGCGTCACCGAAGTGAAACGGTGTGGTGGTTCCAGCACGACAGGCATATTCCCATTCTGCTTCACTGGGTAATCTATATTTACGTCCTGTCTTCTGGGATAAACGGGCACAAAATTCCACAGCATCATACCAGGATACTTTCTCTACAGGCAAGCGGTAAGCGGAACTATTCCTTAGGGAATCGCCTGTGAAACTAGAAGGTTTGGCTTTAAGGGGACGCTCTATTTGGGGTAGTTGTGCCACTGCTGACCATTGTGATTGGGTAACTGGGTACTTACCCATGAAAAAATAGGGAAAATCCACTTGATGTTGAGGTTTTTCCTTCTCATATCCTTCATTCTCTGGTGAACCAATCCATGATTTGCTACCAGGAATTGCTACCATTTCTAGGAAAGTATCATTACCCAAGTCTTCAATAAAGCATTGGGTTTCACTTTTTTGTCTGTCAATCCTTTGACCGAAGGAATTAACCGTTATGACCTCAAATTCATATTTATCGGCTTTACTTGGTAAGTACTTACGGTATTCACGAATTTGTTGGTGATTGGGATTAATTGCTAGGGCTTTCTCGTAACTATCAACCGCATCTTTTGGTCGCCCTAACTTAAATAATACCAATGCCCGATGACAGTAAGCATCGGCAAAATTACTCTTGAGACTAATTGCTCGATCAAAATCTGCAATCGCACCCTCATAGTCTTTCTGTCTGGCTCGATACAAACCAGACTTATAGTAAGCATCTGGATTTTCAATCGCTTTATTGATTATTCCCTGGATGGTGGTAAATTTCTGTTCATCTTCTAGTTCTGCGAAACATGCCTTTACTTTTTCAGTATATTTTTGGTCTGCCAATGTCAAAACAGATTCCATAGATTCTATATTGTTACTAGCTTTCCCTGGATATACACCCCGTAGTCTTAGCCAGCAATCAACGGAATAGTCTAGTTGTTGCTTTGCCCAAGATTTATCTGGTAAATATTTGAGACAATTAGCTAATTCCAAGGCAAATTCTGGCATTTGCTCCAGTCTTTCACCTTCAAGAGCTTGAAAAATCTCTGAATATCTAGAAATAATAGTTTGTATAGTTTGCTTATCCAGAACATTGGGGATTAAGTTAGGTAATAACCGGGGTAATTGGGGTGGTACATTACTTGTAATTAAATGATGAATATCAGCGAAACAAGCAGTCACTAGACAGTTACAAACGAGTAGAAACTGAGCAAGGGCTGTCAAGTCCTCTGGTTTTAATTTATATCGTCGGGGTAACTTCCTAGGGTCAACCCCTAATTGTCGTATTTTATCTTCTAGTTCGAGAACCTCTAAGTTATAGCTATCCACAGGGTTCATTTCTTGGGGATTTTTCCCAGTTTTTTCTAACAAGTCTTTAACTGTTTTCCATTTACGAGCGCGACTTTTAGCTGATTCATAAACTATTTCTCGAAAAGGAAAGCGGGATAGAATTTGAGCGCAGGAATATTCTTTTTGTCCTATTCCCCAGTAGAAAATACGAAAATTCAGGCAATTATCTTTAATTTCTAAATCTAAAATTACAGTAGGCTCGGATTTCAGCATATTAAATATTGTCTGGATACTAGAAATACCTCGATAGCGTCTTCTATGCCATCCAGCTTTCACCAGCTCTACTGCTTTTGTATAACTATTTGATGAGTAATGCTGCTCAAAGAATTTTTCCAGTTCCTCTACTAAATATTGGTCAATCTTGGGAGAATTTTTAGCTGCTTTCCCAAATTGCTCCCAGTCTAGCTGTGGAGGTATAGAAATAATTCGTAGGGGAACGTAACTATTTCTTGGTTCTGAATTGAGAATTAAACCAGGAACAAGTTTTAGAGGCCAGTTTGGTAATAACTGATAAGCATCCAATGAAGTTAAAACTGCTTGCCGTTGTTTAGCCGCTGTTTGTAATATTTTATTACGTTTGTAAGATAAAAGTGACTTTTGCAGGAGTTGTTGCTGTTTAAATTTATCTAATTGAAATTCCTTTTGATTATTCTTTCGTAAATCTTGCAGTTGAGTGTGGAATCTTTGCTGTATTTCATCTCCATCCTGATTGTCTTGGGTTTTAATACAGTCATGAGCAAAACTAAAAGCTCCAGCTATCAAGCTGTCTACAACTTTGACCACAACCTTGCCCACTAAAAGTGAAGGTACCATTTTTGCTTGATTACTAGGAGATAAAGATGACATACCAATCACTGTGTTCTGCAAATTTAGTAACATTGATGCACCACTACTTTTTCCAAGATATGCAGAATCACCCTCAATGGCAATATTTTTACACTCGTAAATATACGGATTATTCTGTAAAATCTTTTCTAGTAACAATAGAAATAGTTGTTCTCAAATTGGTGACATACTCCCGTGAGGGAGTGATGGAGTGTAGACGCATAGCGTCTACAGTTGTGGGAATACCGAATGTAAATTTGAGATGTCTCTATCCAGTTTTCCTCCCTTCCTTCCCTAGGTTTAAGTTAGCCCCTCACAAGAAAATCTCACAACCAAGGATCTGAAAATGCTTTGTGAATAACTCCTCAAGTTAGCACGCAATACGCACCTACAAGGGTGCTTCTTAACTATTTTCAAGTTAGTCTCTCATGAACTTTTGTACATAACCAAGGATGAAAATACCTGTTACCTGTTGCCTGTTGCCTGTTGCCTGTTGCCTATTTTCAAGCTAGTCCCCACGGGAAAATCCCACAACCAAGCCATGAAAATATATCTCAAGTGCGGCTCTCACCACTAAGCTGTCAACCGTCAACTAACAACTAACAACTAACAACTAACAACTAACAACCATTTTCAAGTCAAACTAAATTTTGTACACATTAGCAAACGGGTTAATAAACTGGGAAAATTCTCCGGGTGCAAATGTTGCCTCCCAATTGCCAGGTTGACGACAGGGGTTAGGATCCACTGATGTGGGTACTCTCATAAAAATGTAATCACATAAGACCCCATTGAGATTTGTTTGTGGGGTAATCCGCCAGTCCTCAATGTATGCACCAGTCAGGTTTGCTCCCCTAAAATCGGTTTTATCGAGTTGGGCTTGTACTAGTTTTGCTCTGGAAATATTGGCATCCTGTAAATTAGAGTCTCGAAGATTAGCACCAATTAAGCTCACATCTTGAAGATTTGCTCCTTGTAAATTCAAACCTTGCAAGTTCCAACCATCATATACTTGGTTGTGCAAATCTTTAGTAATCAGCAATTGCCGTAGTTGTAAGTTTTCTAAATAGGTGGTTTTTACTGAAGCGAGGTGTAACTTTGTAACTTGGAACCAACAGGTACGAGTGAGAATGGCTTGATCGAAATTCGTATTTTTCAATCGTGCTTTAGTAAAATCAGCATCAGTTAAATCTGCCCTATGAAAATTAGTACCATATTTAGTAGCGATCGCGATCGCAATATTCTGAATCCAACTCTGTTTTATATCTCCGAATAAGGCACGGCTGCTAACCCAAGTAGCAATCATAATTACCGATACTGCTACCCCTGCTGACGTAATACCAGGGATATGATTGACAGATGCGGCTGTCACGGAAACAGCGCCCGCCACTGCCCCAGCAATTGATATTGTCAGTGCCACGGCGATTAAACCCGCTATAGTGCCCGCCACTGCCGCAGTAGTAGCCACCACAACTGCACCAAAGGCAGCAGCTAGAACTCCTACAGCCCCGGTTACCACCACAGCCACTAACTGGGCAGTTTCCATTGCCCCTCCTTGGGTGGTGGCAATTCCCGTCCATGCTACAGCCACTATTCCTGCCCAACCAACGGCTGCTATGGCTGTTGCAGCTACGGCTATAGCCAAAAATATACAAGCAGTTGCTACTCCTTTACGGACTGTCACCAGAAAGAATATCAACAACACAATTAAGCTGGTGATGGCAACATACACATTTTCTTGGGGACGGGCTTGATTTACCAGCAAAAATCCAATTAAAGAGCCACCAATTGCTGAGAGTAAGCCTGCAAATGTGGATAACAGCAACGATAGTAAGAATAGGCTAATTGCCCAACGCCGCTGTAGCCCAGCTTTTGTATGGCTGAAATTAGTATCTCGGAGAATGGCACCAGAAAAATCTGTGCCCCTAATATCTGCACCGGAGAAGTCTACACCTGTTAAATCTTCTCCTTTAAAGGATTTACCTCTGAGTTTGGCGCGGCGGTATTTACTAGCCATGTTGAATTACAAGCCTAGTTGCGACATATTTTTGGTACAGGTGGTAGGATACCAGGTTTTTGCAGGTTTAGATATGTCACTCAAAGTAGTCAGAAGTCAGAATTCACCAGTCTGTAGGGCATTCAGCAACCTTAACTTTTATATAAAAAATTTTAACAATCCCCGGCATTAAATTTTTATTCTGACAGAGGAAAATATCTGAAAAATATATGATTAGGATTATATTGAATGACTTCCGCGTAGCGGTACTAGTCCCCCACGGGAAAATTCCACAACCTGCCGATGAAAATAATTCCCTAACTCTGGGCGGGGAAACCCCGCCCCTACTCCTGACCTCCGAACTCCGAACTCCGAACTCCCTATTTTCAAGTTAGTCCCCCATGAACTTTTGTACATAACCAAGCATGAAAATACCTCGACTGCAGCTCCCACACCTAAGCTGTCAACCATCAACCAACAACCAACAACCAACAACTAACAACTAACAACTAACAACCATTTTCCAGTTAGATTGCTGCAAACAACCGGGATTAGTTTTCTTTCTTTAGGTCTTTTGAATTTTTATTCTGAGGATAAAATTGAATTGTAAAAGTAGTTTGACCTGCTTGACTATCTAATTTAATCGTTGCATCTAAAAGTTCTACTAGTTTCTTAACTAAAGCTAATCCAATACCAGTTCCTCCGTATTTCCAAGGATCGTGAGAAGGGATACGATAAAATTTCTCAAAAATAGATTCTTGCTCTTCTGGGGGAATTTCTATGCCTGAATTACTAACACTCAAAAAAACCATTGTTCTGATTCTTCCAGCAGTAATGGTAATTGTTTCTTCAGCAGGAGTATATTTAGAAGCATTATTAATTAGTTCGTTAAATACTCTTTCGAGAAGAGAAATATCTGGTAATATCAGAGATAATTTTTCCGGTATATTAATAATTAAATGTTGCTGTTGTTGTTGAAGCCTTTCCCTAAAAGGTTCTATTAATTCTAGAACAAAAATTGACAAATCAACACATTCAGGAACTAATTTTGCATTTTCGGCATTAAGATAACAAAGTGTAATTAGGTCGTTAACTAATTTATTCTGTTGCTGACAAGAATTTTGAAAAATTTGGAATACGCGCTGAAATTTTTGAGAATGAACTCCTTGTATACCCTGAGTTTCAATTATTCTTTCTAGAGTTTGAGACGCTAGATAAATACTACTCATAGGAGTACGTAGTTCATGAGAAATGGTTTTGAGAAAGTCATCTTTGAGAATATTAAGTTTTTCCAACTCATTCACTTGAGCCTGACTACTTTTATAAAGTCTGGCCTGACGAATCGCAATTGCACACTGGTTAGCGACTTGCTCTACTAGACTAATTTCTAATTCATCGAACATTTCTTCTGGGGGCTTGAGTAACCAGAGATTACCTAAAATACCTTGATTATCAAAAATAGGACAAACGAATCTAGTAATTTGGTTTTTTTGTGGATTTAGTTGGGGAATGATTTCTACAAACTGGAGGGACTGCTTCTGGAATAGTTGCTGATAAAGTTTGGGATAATCAGCTATTAGTCTGATTTCTCTCTGGTATATAGGCTCTTTTGTTGCATATTCATAAACGATAGTTGCTACTATCCTTTCTTCATCATAAAGTTCGATTTTACAGCTTTCGATATTCAGAGCTTCTCCTAACTCTTGAGTTACTGTCTGTAATATCTGAGTTTCATCTAAACTATCTCTAACCCTCTCTGTAACACGTCTTATTAACGCTTCAAACTGAAAAGCCCGTTGTAACTTGACAGTGCGCTTTTTGACTTTCCGTTCTAGATAGTTATTAAGACTCTGGACTTGCTGATAAAGCTCGGCTTGCTGAACTGCAATTCCAACATAATTTGCTAGTTGTTTGAGCAGTTCCACTTCTGATGAATGCCATTGACGAGGACACTGGCAATGTTGGGCAATTAATAGTCCCCACAACTTTTCTTCTGCAATAATTGGCACAACTAGATTGGCTTTAACATCAAAAGTTGCCAGTAAATCCGCATGGCAGGGAGTCAATCTAGCAATTTCAACATTTTCTATTATTTGAGTGCGCCCCAATTTGTACTGTTCGATGTGTTTTTCTGTAAAACAGGGATCAACAATCTTGGAACCAAAGACGGATTTCCAAGGTGCAATGACTGATTCAGCAACCATAAGTCCACTCCAGTCTGGTTCAAAACGATAGACTAGTACCCTATCTGTTTTGAGAAACAACCTAACTTCTTGCACAGTTTGGTTGATTATCGAATCTAAATCCAATGACTGCCGAATCCGCAGGACAATTGCTCCCAGCAATCTTTCCCGCTCAATTTCAGATGCTGCTATCTTTTGATGGTCTTCTGGGATGGGTTCAGACAAAAACAGTCACTCTAGAATCTATAAACTACAACTTATATTAAGAATTTAATATTTTTTTTAAATTTTACGGAACAAGTTAACATTTTGTTATTTCTACTATCACTATCTTTGTTGTTGAGTCAGCTGGTGCAGGGACAATTGTTAATAAAAGCTTAATTAAGCATTTATACCTAAGGTTTTTCGGTTAAGTTTTATTAACAGAAAACAAGAAGCTACTCTTCGACCGAAAACATTGATGAAAAAAGAGGAACTTTTGAGGCGGTATCTATTGGGAGAAAGAGATTTCACACAAGCCAACCTTTCTCAAATAATTCTAACTCAAGCAGACTTACCAGAAATTAATTTATCTCAAGCTATTCTAACTCAAGCCAATCTTGAAGATATTAACCTCAGCCAAGCATTGCTGACTGAAGCTAATCTCAGCCAAGCATTGTTGAATGAAGCGAATTTGACCCAGGCTTCTTTAGAAAAGGCAATTTTATACAAAGCTTCTATGCACTTGACTAATTTGAGTCAAGCTGTTTTAACAGAAGCTGATTTAAGAGAGGTAAATCTGAGTGAGGCACTGTTATATCAAGCTTCTTTGGGGAAAGCTCAATTACAAAGAGCGAACTTGAGTCAAGCTATTCTACAAAGGGCATTTTTGCGAGAGGCAAATTTGAGTTATGCTGTTTTGTCACAAGCTAATTTACAACAAGTGAATTTGAGTAATACGGATTTAACAGGAGCAGACTTGAGTGAAGTGAATTTAGAAAGAGCTTTTTTGATAGAAGCGAATTTATGCAGTGCAAATTTACAAGGAGCGAATCTAAATCAAGCAATTTTCACTGGAGCAATTATGCCTGATGGTAATCTTTATCAGGTGGAGGAGGATTAAGTAATTTAGAATTTAGAATCAATTTTGAGTTTATTATTTATATGTTTGATAATTAACACTATAACCAATAGAAATACATATATCTAGAGACATTACCGAACAATATTTTTACAATGGATTATCCCACACCCTTGGATTGTATTGGGGCATAATCGTGCTGAAACTTCTAACTAAACTGGACTATCTACTCAAAGAAACGTGGCTGGGTTTACAACGAGGAAGTTGGATGAACTGGGCAGCAATTAGTACAGTCACGGTATTACTATTTTTATTCGGTATGAGCCTGCAAACATCCTGGCAATTGGAAACCTTACTCAACCAGTTTGGTAGCCAATTGGAAGTTTCGGTTTATCTCAAACCGAATGCGAGGGTGGAAAGTATTCAATCACTGGTGGCACAAATCCCCCAGGTGTCAGATATTCAAACTATTACTAAGGAGGAGGCTTGGACTCAATTAGTCAAAGAGCTAGGAATTTCTGATATTGAAGCTGCCACTCAACAATTGGGTGAAAATCCCTTGGTAGATGAGCTGAAAGTCAAAGCAAGTGATTCTCAAGGTGTACCCGCTTTAGCCACTCAACTAGTGAAGATTCAGGGGGTTGATTCTGTACAATATGTGGATGAAGCAGTACGCAGAGTCTCCCAGCTACATCAAGGTTTAAATTGGGTCAGCTTTACTATTACCATTATTTTAACTGTGACTGCGATCGCGGTTACTACCACCACCATTCGTCTGATTGTCATGGCAAGACGTAAGGAAATTGAAATTATGCAACTGGTGGGTGCAACTTCCACTTGGATTTATTTACCCTTTGTATTACAAGGAATTACATTTGGATTACTCGGTGGTGCGATCGCTTGGAGCTTTATTAGCATTATTCAACAGTTTTTAGGGCAATTATTAGCCAACCAGCCAGAATTTATTCAATTTCTGACTAATGGTTTCAAATTATCCCTGGGACAAACTATATTATTACCCTTGGTGTTATTAAGTTTTGGTTCTGTTGTAGGATTAATTGGTAGTCTGTTTGCTGTTCGTCGCTTTGCTAAAGTTTAGTTGCAAAATCCAAAATCCACATTCAAATTATTATGCGATCGCAATGGGAATGTTTTCTGCAAACTCTCGGTGTCTGGGAAGGTTCTTTTACTAGGTTATCTGCCGAAGGTAATTTCATCCAAGATATTCCTAGCCGTCTGACTCTAGAAGGGTTGGATAACAACCAGAAAATAAAGCTAACCCTTTGCCGTGAAGGATTGAACGATATAGTTTTAGATTTTACCCCCCAGAGTATTGGTGACGTTATCTTTTTTGACAATGGAGCCTTTTCCCAAGGAGCGGTGCAATTTAGCCCAGCCGCTCAATTTGGGGGCGAATTAGGTTTAATTCATGAAAATCGCCGTTTGCGCCTAGTACAATTATTTGATACCAGTAATCAATTAAGTCAAATTACCCTAATTAGGGAACATCGAGCTGGTGTAAGTATAGAACAACGTCCCCAGTTGAAAATTGAGGAATTATTGGGAGAATGGCAAGGGGAAGCAATCACTATCTATCCCGATTTACGCCCTGCCAATACCTGTGCCACAAAAATGCAGTTGCAGTTAGATAATAATGGACAATTGCAGCAAACCCTCGATTTTGCAGAGCGAACAATTACTTCAATCGGTACTATCAAAGGTACTCAAATTCTCTTTGAACAGAATCCCCAAAACCCAGTACAGGTATTAATGCTTCCTGATGGTGCCTCTGCTACCGCTCCACTCAAGGCACAATTAGGTCAATCTCTATTTTTAGAGGTGGGTTGGTTAATTGAACCTACCCTGCGTCAAAGAATGATTCGCAGTTACAACCAAAAGGGTGAATGGGTAAGCTTGACTTTGGTGGTTGAAAGGAAAATTAGTTAAGAATAATAAATACAATATCAAGATTGCCTGCCAAATCTAGCAATCAATTCCTCCCGTGATAATTGCATGAGTAATGGGGTAAATTCTTCTGGTGATAATGCTAATACTGGTTCAATAATTGCTAGTAGTTCTCGATCTAATGAACCGAAGCGAATTTGTAGTAAGTTTTCGACAACAAGACGTTCACCTTCTAACTTAGCTTTTTCCCGATCTTGTTGATACAGTGGTTCTAGCCGCATAATTAACTCCCTATCATCTTCTTCTAAATTTTGATTAACTCTCAAATTTTGACGTAGGTTGTAAACTAATTCTAGCGTTGTTTGCTGGAATGGATGGTTTGATGGTAGTGCTTTTAACTCATCAATTGCCCGTTCTTGTACCCTTCCTCTACCCAGAATTCTCAGCCATAGTGTTTCTGGAGTTTGTGGTAACTGATGGATGGCTACAATGGCTGTCCGTAAATACTCTGCCATAAAATGTACTCCAGGCAACCAATCTTCGCCTTGAACTGCACGAAATCCAGATAGCACCGTCGCGGATGCTGTTGGGGTGAGAATCCATAATTTGGGAATGTCTAATTCTTGAATGGGGATTTTATTTTTATTCGCTTCTCGTTGCAATGCACCCCTAACTTCTAATAATTTCAACAGACAATCACATATTTCTTCTTTAGATGCTGGGTTACGAAATGGCTCAATAATAGCAGGATTAGTCGCAAATTTTCCTAACAAACCTAATGTTGCTAAATTGGTAACTTGTTGTGCTGCTGGAGTAAATAAAACATCAATTTCTCGCACTTCTCCTGCCACACGACAGGGTGCTTGTACTTCTCCATAAGGTTGTAGTAGTTCTTCCAGATAATCCTTGGCAAATTGGTCATGAATAAATCGATTGACACTCCACCGCCCTAAAAGGGCGAGGATTCTTGGTTCATAGTCCAACCGTAACCCCGCAGGATTTCTCCAACGAAACTAGAGGATCGAACTCCCCAAGCTTATAAGATTCGGTGTGCCCCACCGTACTTAGTCCCCTCTGCAAGATATTTATCGCCGCGTTAACATCCCTATCTTCCACAAATCCACACTCAATACAAATATGGGTTCTCGTAGATAGAGATTTCTGCACTTTTTCGCCGCAACTAGAACAATTTTGACTTGTATTGTGGGGAGAAACCGCAATCGTTATCTTCCCGTACTTATAACCAAAATAATCTAACCACTGGCGAAACATTGACCATCCTGCATCTGTGATCGACTTTGCTAGATGTCGATTTTTCACCATGCCTTTGACATTCAAATTTTCATAAGCTACTAAGTCGTTAGACTTGATTAAGCGGAGCGCCACTCTCTTGAGGTACTCTTCTCGCTGCCTACTTACTTTTAAATGTTTGCGAGCATATCGGACTCTAGCTTTGTGATAATTTTGAGACTGTGGTTTTCCTTTGCAGTACTTTTTAGACTTGTTTCGATTCAACCGATTTAACTGTCTTTCTCCCTTACGGTAAAACTGTGGGTTCGGTTCAATATTGCCTTGACTGTCTGCCAAGAAGTACTTGATACCAACATCAATACCTACCGCGTTTTGACTGGGAGTTAAGGGTTCAACTGTATCTCTAGGGTCTAATTTTACCGAGAACTGCACATAGTAACCATCGGCACGACGTACAATTCTGACTCGTTTAATCTGTTCTAGTTGATAAAAATTCAAGTCTCTAGAACCTATCAGCTTCAGAGTGCCTATACCTTTTTTGTCTGTAAAGGTAATATGCTTTCTGTTGTGTGATAACTTCCACCCCGAAATTTTATATTCAACCGAACGAGTATTTTTCTTAAATTTAGGATAACCCTTCTTGCCTGGAATCTGTTGTTTACAATTGCTGTAAAAACGATTAACTGCTTTTAAAACCCGTTCAACAGCAGTCTGACAAGCGTGACAGTTTAAATCTTCTACAAATTTAAACTGTTTTCTCAGTAAGGTGTTGTATCTGAACATTTTAGTCTTGCCAACACCGCGATTATCCATCCAATAACGCAGCACTTTATTACGGACAAATTGAGATGTCCTAATTGCTTCATTAATGGCGATTATTTGTCGTGGTCTTGGGTTGACTTTGTATGAGTAGACAAACACTATTGATACTGAGTTATAAAGTATCAAATACTATAATAACATCAAAATCCAGATATAAAAAGCCGCCCTTGAAGGGCGGGGCTTGTATCCCATTCATTTCTGTCATTCAATTTGATTGATTACAGGCTGATGATGGGATGATTAAAATTTTTAGACAATTGTAACAGAGCGAACAAGTGTAACGATCTCTACAGCTAAATAAGAAAACACTGACACTGTAACGCTTTGTAAAGTAGCTCTTGATATTCTTCTTCACTTACCCCATAAGCACCAAACCTTTCCAGATGGGGATTCATCATTTGAGCATCGAACAATACAAATTTTCTTTCCCGCAACCTTTCCACCAACTTAACCATCGCCACCTTAGATCCTTCCGGAATACGGTAGAACATGGATTCCCCAATAAAGGCACCACCAATAACAAGACCTAAAATTCCTCCAGCTAATTCATCCCCTTGCCAAGTTTCAAAACTATATGCCCAACCAGCTTGGTGTAGTAGCCAATAAATATCTTTGAGTTCTGGTGAAATCCAAGTCGTCTCGCGATTAGCACAACCTTCAACCACAGCCGGGAAATCGCGGTTAATTGCCACTGTAAATCGTTCTTGATTCAAAACCCGTCGCAGGGATTTGGGATAGCGAAATCGCTCATCTAGGGGAATGAGAGTGCGATCGCGACTACCATACCATCCCAAGACATTATTTTCATCAGCCATGAGAAAATAGCCTTGGGCATAGCCTTCAATAATAGTGGCAACATCGTACTGCATTTATAAAATAAAGATAAAAAGTAGCAGAGGAGTTAAATTTCTGATGGGAACCATCGAAAAAAAATATACGTGGAATACCTTAATTAGGTAACTGGGTCAAATGAAGTATAAAACCTCACCCCGCCTGACGGCACCTTAATAAGGAGAGGGGATGGGGGTGAGGTTCGATCTTACATTTAATTATGCCTACCTGCTTACAATTACTGATCGATAATTGGTCATTATCAAAGTAATTATTCATTACTCCTTGGCTATTACCATTTGTAAAATTACTCTGCGTAAAAAATATTCAATATGACTGAACCAATTCCATCAATTACACTACCCCCAGTTGTTAATCCAGAGCAGGAAAAGACATGGTTACAAAAATCTTTACACCAGTGGTTGAATGAAGAATTTATACCAGAAGACATTAACAGCGATATTGCCGAGCGTGCTGCTCAAATTTTTATGAGGCAGCGAATGGAAGGAGAGAACGACCTTGGTTGTCTGGTAATTGCTATTATTACAGAAATGCGAGCGTTTGATTTTTCTAAAAGTTTTTATGGAGAATTTGCGATCGCCAACGCTGTTAGCGATCTTCTTTTAGAAAGTCTCGGTTTTGACAAATGTTGTGGGCAATAGAAGTTGGGAGTTGGGAGTTGAGAGTTAAGAGTTAGGAATTTTTGTTCATCACTCATAACTCATCACTCATAACCCATTAATTCCTAGTCTTACCAACTAGACTTAACAACTCCAGGCAATAAACCTTGGTGTGCCCAATCCCGCAGAACGTTACGAGACAATCCAAAGTCACGATAATAACCTCTGGGACGACCTGTTACCCAGCAACGGTTATGGCGGCGGCTAGGAGCACTATTGCGGGGTAGTTGTTGAATTTTGCGATGAATTTCCAATTTGTCTAAAGGAGACTCAGCTTGTCTGAATTCTTCTAATAATGCTTCCCGCTTTGCGGCATACTTTGCCACCATTTTGACGCGCTTTTTCTCGCGCTCAACCATGCTCTTTTTCGCCATAAATCCTAAAATTAATTTTTGACAGCATTTTCTATCTTATTCTATTTTTCCCATACTGGTAATGGTTGTTAGTTGTTGGTTGACAGTTGACAGTTGACAGTTGACAGTTGACGGTTGAAAGTTTAATTCTTTCACTCCCTCACTCCCTCACTCCATCACTCCCTCACTCTTTCACTCCCTCACTCCTTCCCTCCTTCACTCCATCACTCCCTCACTCCCTCACTCACCACTGGGCACAAATCTGCCAGTTGACAAACTTCACACTCAGGGGAGCGGGCTTTACACACAGCACGCCCATGATAAATCAGCCGAATTGACCAATTTTCCCAATCTGGTTGGGGTAATAACTTCATTAAATCGCGCTCAATACGAATGGGATCTTGGTGTTCGGTCAAACCCAAACGCTGGCTGAGACGCTTGACGTGGGTATCTACAGTCACCCCCACGTTAATCCCATAACCATGAGCTAACACCACATTGGCAGTCTTTCTTGCCACTCCAGGAAGCTTTAATAGTTGTTCCATTGTTTTAGGTACTTCCCCGGCAAATTCCTTGTCAATCATCCGACAGGCGGCTTGAATATTCTTTGCCTTATTGCGGTAAAACCCGGTGGAACGAACCAAGGTTTCTAACTCTGTCAAATCAGCATTACCCATACTCGTCGCATCAGGGAAACGACGGAATAACTCAGGTGTAACCTTATTCACCCTTTCATCCGTACATTGGGCGGAGAGAATAGTTGCTACCAACAGTTGTACGGTACTTGAATAATCTAAAGAGCAAGTGGCATTAGGATATAAACGTTTGAGACGCACTAATATTTCTAATGCCCTTTGCTTTTTACCTAACTTTTTGTGGCTAGTAATCACTGAAATAATTTTTGCACCCACTCTAATTGGGATGTATCTTTAACAATTAAGAAAATTCCCAATCCCAAAAGTAGCACCAAACCAGTTTGCATGACATTTTCTTGGATTTTATTAGGCAGGGGTTTACCACGCAAACCTTCAATCAGGAGAAAAGCTAGTTGTCCACCATCCAAAGCTGGTAGAGGCAAAATATTAATCACTGCCAGGTTAATGCTGATAATAGCAGCGAAAAATAACAAATTAGTGCTGTCATTGGCAGCTAATTTGGCTCCTGCTTCTACGATTTTCACAGGACCTGCTAACTTGTCGGCAGTATTTTGGAAATTGGTGATTAATTGCCCAAATCCTTGGAATGTGCCTATAACTAACTGTTGAAATCTGTGAGCAGCAATTCCCAAAACTTCTTGTACTTTTTGGGGACGATGATACACAGGGGGATCAACAAGGGTGGCATTTGGTATTAACTTAATACCTATATGACCTTTACCCTTTTTTAGCTGTGGGGTCACTTGTAAAACTAAATTTTCTTGTTGGCGCTGAATTTTTAATTCTATGGATTGGTTGGGATGGCTTTCTATTTCAGTTTTGAGCAATTCGGTCGCATTTTTAGAAGCTCCCAGTTCTTTATCCCCTACAGCAAGAACAATATCTCCTTCCCTAACTCCAGCTTGATAAGCTACAGATTGTTCAGTAGTAATCGGCTGGACAATTACGCCAGGTTGATATTTCAATTCAGGAGTACCAACAATCCCAAACTGAATTACCAGCATCAAATAAGCAAATATTAAATTGGCTATCACTCCAGCACTAATAACTATTGCCCGGTCTAAGATAGGACGATTACGTAATAAGTTGGGATCATCGGGTGGAATATCACTATCTGGATCATCATCGGGAAACCCGACAAAACCTCCTAAGGGGAAAGCCCGGACGGCATACTCAGTTTGAGACCCTTGGTATTTCCAAATAACTGGGCCAAAGCCTAAAGAAAAGCGGTTAACATAAATACCTTGAGAACGGGCAGCAAGGAAGTGTCCTAACTCGTGTACTAAGATTAAAACAGCCAAGACTGCGATCGCTGCTAAAACTGGCATAGACAAAAAATGTGAAATGTTCGGCTATAGATATTTCTATTCTAGGATGAGTTTCACTTGACTATTGGGAAGATACCCGATCCTAGTACAGCACGGCGGAAATAAAGCAACCATTTATAAAACGTCAAAGCAAGAGTTCACAATACTTTTGACTTCCAAAGCAGCGGTACTAGGTATCTAACTAGGGTTTGCTGAATAACTGAAAAATATTGATGTATCAATGCTTTGAGGCTATTTTATTGGGGCAGGCGTGCAAGTCAATAGGGGTTTGAGATTTAAAAACCTTGCATTGACGAGCGACCCCGCGACGACGACAGTCGCTCTGGGTAGCGCGAGTCGTGCTCATTTTTTTTGGTAAAAAGAATAGAAAAAATCAGGGATGAAACTGTTGCCTGTTGCCTGTTGCCTGTTGCCTACCCTCACCCAAAGACTTTTTCAGCTGGGGATTAAATACGGTAGGGCATATCGGCATCTACACTTGGGGACATAATTCGGCTGGATGAATCAAGAATCCCCCAGCTTTAGCCAGGGGAGTATCAATACCCTAAGCTGTGACTTGGTTTCGCATTGCCCGCGCCAATTCTGCCGCTACTTCGGGGCGAGAGAATTCTGGTGGGGGTAATTCTCCCCGACGGAGCATTTCCCTCACTTTTGTTCCAGACAAGTGGACTCGCTCTTCTTTATTACTAGGACTGGTTTTGCTGGTTGCCATTTGTTTAGTCCGGGTACAGTAGAAAGCGTGTTCAAACTTCATGGGTACAATACCCAATTCTTCTGGTTTAAACTCGTCAAAAATATACTGGGCATCATAAGTACCGTAGTAGTCACCTACCCCAGCATGATCCCGTCCTACAATAAAGTGGGTGCAGCCATAATTTTTCCTAACCAGAGCATGGAAAATAGCTTCTCTTGGTCCTGCATAACGCATGGCGGAGGGATTAATGGCTAAAATCACCCGATTGGGAGGATAATAGTTTTCTAACAAAATTTCATAGCAGCGCATCCGCACATCAGCAGGAATATCATCTGACTTGGTTGCTCCCACCAATGGATGTAAAAATAAACCATCCACGGTTTCTAGGGCACACTTTTGAATGTATTCATGGGCACGGTGAATAGGGTTGCGAGTCTGGAAACCAACTACGGTATTCCATCCCTTTTCTTGAAACACTAACCGTGAGGCTGCGGGATCGATTTGGTACGAAGGGAACAGGGGATGGGGATCGCGTTCTAATAACCACACATCACCAGCTAAGTTGATCTCCCCCTGGTTGTAAACTACCTTCACACCAGGATGCTTTTCTTCCTCGGTACGGTAGACGTTGATTGCCTCCCTGGTTTTATCGTAGCTATATTTTTGTGTTAAATGTAAAACACCAATATATCTCCCTGTGGTGTCATCTAGACGCACTAGATTACCTTCCTGGAGTGAATCAGCCTGTTCTGGGGAAACGGAAAGTGTTACGGGAATTGCCCACGCTACACCATTAGCTAGCCGCATATCCGATACTACGCGATCATAATCCTCTTTATTCATAAAACCAGTCAGAGGACTAAAACCACCGATCGCAATCATATGTAAATCGGAAACGGCTCGCTCGTCAAGTTGCACTCGTGGCAAAAAGTCTGCCTTAGACAGAAATTCTTCTTTTTGTTCGGATGTGGCAATGCGATTTACCAAATGCCCACCGTGGGGAGCAATGCCTTGTATGTTGTTACTCAAGCTAATTCCTTCTCTAGGTTCAGTTACAATTTATTAAATATTTATTAAATTAGCAAAATCCAGCTATCTAGGGAAGGAGTGATGGAGGGAAGGAGGGAAGGAGTGAAGGAGGGAAGGAGTGAAAGATAAAAAATCTTAACTCCCAACTGTCAACTGTCAACCGTCAACCGTCAACTGTCAACCGTCAACCGTCAACCGTCAACTGTCAACCGTCAACTGTCAACCATCAACCCATCACCTCAATAATCCCCCCACCTAACACCTTCTCCCCTTCATACCAAACTGCTGCTTGTCCGGGGGTGACACTAAACTGGGGTTCGTCAAATACCACCCGCACCCGAGAATTGCCCAAGGGAACTATGGTTACCGGAATTGGTGCGGAACGATAACGAATTTGTACCTCCGCCCGAATTGGACTGGATGGCTCAGCAATGGAAACCCAATTAACCCTTTCCACTGTACATTCTGGTTGGGTAGCTTTAGTGCGATCGCCCACTATAACACGATTGTTTACCGCATCTAAACTAATCACATACAGGGGTGCAGGAGCGGCAATTCCCAGCCCTTTACGCTGCCCAATGGTGTAATGATGCACACCATCATGTTGACCCAAAACTTTACCCTCTGTGTCCACAATATCCCCTTGCTTGGGGGCTAAATATTTATCTAAAAATGCCCGCATGGAACCATTGCTTTCCACCAAACACAAGTCTTGACTTTCTGGCTTGTCTGCGGTTTTCAACCCATACTCGGCAGCTAAACGGCGGGTTTCGCTTTTTTGTAATTCTCCCAGTGGAAATATTGATGCTCTCAGTAAATCTTGGGACAAATCATAAAGAAAATAAGATTGGTCTTTATTGCGATCGCAAGCCCTTAACAATTCGTAACGTCCGGTTTCTGAATTATGACGAATTCGTGCGTAGTGGCCGGTGGCGATTTTATCACTGCCCAATTTTTCTTGGGCATACTTGACCATTGGACCGAATTTCACCGTTTTATTGCACTGGGAACAAGGCAAAGGAGTTATCCCCGTACTGTACCCACTAACCAAATAGTCAACAATTTGAGTTTGAAATACTTCCCGAATATCAACAACGTGATGGGGTATACCCAATTGTTCGCAAATGTAGGCAGCATCAACCATGCCCTCGGAGCAACACTGTCCTTTACCCTTCATTAGCCAAAGGGTAAGACCAATTACTTCATAGCTCTGACGGTGCAAAATAGCAGCGGCGGTGGAACTATCAACACCACCGGAGAGTCCAACTACGACCTTTGTCATTTCTGGTATATCTTGCTTGGTTGATATTTCTAAGCTAACACTGTGTAGATGGTACAAATGTCAACCTATTTTTGATTGTACGCTAATCCCCAATTTCTTGGTTAATTTTACTGACTTGTATAACCAAAATTTAAAATCAGAAGTTGTTATGTTCCCAAAAGCATTAAATAAACTTATACTAACTAGCCATTATCATCAACCATTATTATTTGGTTTGTCTCTAGTTTTAGGTATTTCCACCCCAGTTGCCGCACAAATGTATCAAGGGATGATTAATTACCCCAGTCCACAATTTAACAACAGGGTTTATCAGTCCTCGGGATATAACCAGGGTTACGTCGAATTTAGTACTATCCCATCGACTCGGTATATACAGAATTTCCATCGCTATGTGGTTTATGTAGACAGCAACAATTTTCAAACACTGCAACAGGTGCGTCAGGTAGAACCTAGAGCCTATGTCCGTGAATTCCAAAGGAGATATATTATCCAAGCTGGGGTATTTCGCGAACCTGGCAATGCCCGCAGAAGGGTTAGACAATTAGCAGCTTATGGGGTGAATAACACCCGTATTTTCAGTCCGAGCCAAAGGCGGGAAATACCTAATAATGATGCTATTGGTGGTATAAAAGAACCAAATTCTAGATACTACTATGTGGCGATCCCCAGTAGTGCTGAACAGGCAATGCAAATAGCGGCTCGCATTCAGCAAGATACTGGATTGTATCGGGGAATTACGGCCAGAAAGAGTGGACGGGGACATTATGTAGCGGTTGGTCCCTTTGCTCGGCGTGCGGATGCTGACAAGTGGAATGATTATTTACATAATATGGGTTTTGGTAACGCCAGGATTCACTGGGGAATGTAGAATTTAGAATTTAGAATTTTAGATTGTGAAAGAACTACTGGATAAGCTTTGCAAGCTTCCATCTTTCGCAATCATTTTTATTGAAGATGTCAGAAAAACAATGGGACAAATGGGTGGATGCCGTGCTCTTACGAATCATGGATGTGTGGCAAACTTAAACAATTCGTAATTCGTAATTCGTAATTCGTAATTACGTTTTGTAATGGGGATTTAAACCCCAACACAAAACAAACAACCCGTAGGGGATGGGGTTTTAAACCCCGCTTGAGTATAGATAATTTAATTGACGTACTCCCTGGGATAAATCCGCAGGGATTCTCAAAGGATGTTACGAGGCAGGATAAATCCTTGCCTCTCCACCTTTTTTCCTGCTTCTTAGACTCTTAACTAGACTGTTACCAGTCCCCGTCAGAAC
>JASJCJ010000287.1 GCA_030066045.1 Calothrix sp. MO_167.B12 | reverse complement strand
TTGTAGGTTGGGTATAGCCTTCGGCATCCTGTGAAAAGCGATAGCGTAACCCAACGGAACCATTGCTATCGTTGGGTTTCATTCTATTGCTACGCAACGCTAACGCGAACAACCCAACCTACATGAAAACTCCAGATTTCAAGATGGATGGGGTTTAAATATCATCTAATTACAAATTAGTGAGGTAAACTTGCAAACAAGGTAATATTTGTGGTATTCGCTCCCCTGCGAGCCTGGGCATTATTCACGATGGAAAACTGGCAATTTCTGATACAAAAGCAAGGAGAACATCGTTGGCATCCACTGGAATCATCAACGGTGAAACTTCCTGAAGGTAAGTATAGGGTTGTGGCCAACTCTAACTACGCTAATACGGATGTAGAGGTGCGAGTTACTCACTACTCCCACCATGAATCACCCCCCAAAAGGTATGTCAAAAAACGATCGCGTCGCACGAATGCGGATGGGGTAATGGCGGTAATTCCCTTTACTTCCCTCAAGCCGGGAAGTTGGGAGTTACGCTGCTCTGGTGATTTAATGTCGGATATAATGGGCAACTCATGGAAGTTTAGCGTCCGTTTGGAAGTATTACCAAATGATACGTCTCAGGGTTTAGTCGCAGATGGAGGCGAAGCTGAGTTAGGATCCCAGGATTCTGGTTTTGTCACGGAGCAATCACCTACACAAAAGCATTCTCAACAGCCAGTTAATACTACTGATGTGGAACAATTAGTCACATCTGCTTCTATGGATGATGATGGCATGGGAGATGCAACTATTACAATTTCCGCAGAGCAAGTAACAGTTACCTCTAGTCACCTAACTGCCCCAGAATCCACTCTTCCTGCGAATACAGATGAACAGTTCCATGTTCCAGAGGCAGTTGTCACTACTGGAGATGTTAATCCCAGTGATGTGACAAATGTGTCAGAGAATCTGTCCCCTGACTTGGAAGCACGGCGAGATAACAACGATCGCAAATTTGCCAGTGAAGAGAATAATGATCATGAAATAGATCAGCTGGTTAGCCCAGTACTATTAAAAGGGGAAACGGCAGAGCAGATTTTACAAAATCTAGCGGATTTGGCTCTACCTAGCAATGAACCTGCCTTGGAAGAAGAGGAACACCTTGAACAGCCACTCCCAGCAATTGTCGAATTACCCCTAATTATTACCTTGGATGCAGAAAACTATTTTGTACCTTGGGGAGAAGTTTTTATCATTGGTGGAGGGGTGGAATTAAAGGATTTGGGTGCATCCCCAAAGATTTATGGGGGAGAATTACACATAGAATTGCACTCGCCCTTAGGTGGTTCCTCTGGAACATCGCCCCAAGATGGAGAAGCGATCGCTCAAACCAGACAAGTTGTATCCTCAGATACCCTACCTTGTAGTTTTGACTTTGAGTTACAGGTTCCTCTAGATTGCCCATCTAAGCTAATTCTGGCAAATATTAATTTATATGGTGCCCTTGGTGATGCTACGGAATCAGTACTCTTAGCTAGCCATGCTTTTACCATTAATGTCGCTGTAACTGAATTATTGGCACTGAGTGTTGCTGCTCAATCCCGAACCCCAGAAGAATTACTGAGTTTTTCTGATATTGTCGTTGCTGATAATACTCAAGAGGAGACCAAGGTATCCACACCTCTGGATTTAGAATTATTTAATTTAGTCAAAATCTTACCCAAAAAACAATCCCTTGTTACCCAACCAAAGGCAAAAACATCTTTACCCCCTCGCATCGATCCATACTCACTACAACAACCGGCACCATCGCCATCGCCACAACTACCAAATCTGCCATCTAGTAGCAATCAAAACCAGAAAAAACAGCTGGTAGTTGCCGGTACTCAAACTACGGCAGATGTACGATGGAGAAGACCTAGGAGTAGGACTTTACCTTATTTAAAAAAGTTACAACCAATAGTTACCCGTCAGCAGATCACTCAACCTGAGCCAATTACAGAAAATAACCCTCCGGTTGGGGAAACATTACTAACTACAGAGAATAAAAATAGTAATGGGGAACAGGTGGTAAATCCGGTAGAATCCCCAGTATCTCAGGAACCGGCTTTATCCAGCAATGCTGAGTTAATTACCGCCACCGATAACCCTGATTCCCTATCTCCCTTAATTCGTCATTGGATACGCACTCAAGGATACAGCTTACCCCAACCAATTAATGTCCAGTATCAAGATTATGATACTGAGCAAATTTTTGTGAACGAGTTGGATGTTGATGCGGGGGTAATACCAGAAGAGCCAGAGCAAAATAGCGATCGCCCATCCATAATACCACCACCACCTCCTCCTAATCCTTACCAACGTAGACCTGCTTGGTTAGCACAAGAAATAGTTGTGGACGATCAAGAAGATGATCAAGAAATAGTTGTGAATGATACTGATGCTACTTCTTTGGAAGTGGAAACCACATACAACTCTTCTATGGAGTCAGAGCAACCATCAACCCTACCAGAACCCCCATTATTACCACCCCAGTCAACCACCCAAGAACCCTTACCCGTGCCAGAATTGTACATACCTACGGGAGAATTAACAGCTGGTAAACAAATCAAAGTCAGGGTGAAATTACCGAATTTAGGACCCCACATCGCCATCAAATTGTGGCTTAAAGACTGTCAAACTCGCCGGCTAATAAATCAACCACATATTCTGAAAAACTGGATTCCTGAGCCACCCCATCATCTCCAGCTAACAACTCAACTACAGGTTCCCTTGGGTTGTTTGCAAATCCAATTCGAGGCGATCGCTATTGATTTGACAACTCAACAAGAAAGCCACAAAGTTAGTATTATGCGTTCTGTCATTCCAGAAGATTTACCGCAAATACTTACAGAGGAGCTGATGGGTATTTAAACATGGGACAAATTTTTTAGTGTTAAAAATCTTGAGAATTTTCAACAAATCAACAGAATTTGCAGTAAGCTCATTTTGAATTGTACTGTAAATTAATAGGAATCGATAACTATGGCTGCTTCTTATTTACCTTCCCTTCTCGTCCCCTTTATGGCAGTTCATTTCTTTGTGGTATTGGCATTTATGTTCATTTACATTGAACGGGACAGCATTGCCTAAATAGCCCCATAGATATTAGCTTCAACAACTAAATATCCATGAAGCTATTAATCTATTTAAACATGATTAATACCGCCTATCTCTAAGAGATAGGCGGTTTTTATTTTGCTGATTTGTCAAGCAAATTATCAATAAAGTTGGGCTTCAGGTATTTTCACCATACCTGAATTACATTCCCGCTCCGACACCAGCGTAGGAACCATAAAAGAAAATTCCCACAACAGTAATAACACCTAAGCCTGCAACCGTAGCTACGATCCACAGGGGAATTCTTCCGCCTCCAGACACGATTCATCCTCCCAAAATATAAAACACAGCAAATTAATAAACTTAAGGATTGCTCCTAGTTACTCAGATTAGTTAAAGAAGTAACTGGAGAATAGAATTCCCAGAACGAAAACTAGTAATAATCCCAGGTAAAGTGAAGTCCGGTTTAACTCTACCGGTTGATTGTTAGTATTAGGGTTTCTCTCCATGATTTCCTCTTAGCGTTGAATAAACTGCATAGCAGCGATCGCACCTAAAAAGAAGACGGTTGGTACAGCTAAAGCATGAACCGAAAGCCATCTTACAGTAAAAATGGGGTATTGTACGGGTTGATTAACGTTATTGCCGCTAGTCATAATTCCAACTACTTAATAAATTGTTCTACTTGTTGCTTTGATTGCAAGCGATCGTTGACAATGGGAATTTCTTGTCGTGTCTGGGTGAAATATTCATCAGGCCGGGGTGTGCCAAACACATCATATGCCAGGCCAGTACTGACAAATAACCAACCAGCAATAAACAATGCTGGAATGGTAACGCTATGAATTACCCAGTAACGCACACTAGTGATGATATCGGAAAATGGACGTTCTCCAGTAGTTCCTGACATGTAGCTCCCTACCTTAACAATGATTGCTATTAATGTTTATTATCCTACAAAGTTTAGAAAGAGTTACAAATTGCAACTTCTTTCTCAGAAATTTTGTGAATAACACCTAAGCTGGTTCAGATGTTGCGCTGGTAGCAACGGTAGGATCGTATCTGAGGAGAACACCGCGATCGCCAATTACAAATCCCTGTTCTGGAGATAAGAAGACTATCCTGTAAAAATTGGCGGGAACATTTTCCACATCCCGGTCTTTTTCCCAAGTTTTGCCACCATCAGTACTGCGGAGTAAATTAGCACTACCGCCACTGATCCAGATTTCATCCGGTGTGCGGTATGCCAAATCCAACAAACCCCAGCTGGTAGAGAATTCTGGATATTGTGGTTCTTGCCACTCTTCAAGATTATTAGGAGTGCTAAATTGTACTTGTCCTCCCCTGGCTAGCATCCACATTTGCCCATTCTGGGCAAATCCCATGTTTTCTACCCGGCGAGAACTATTACGATTGTGGGGTTCCCAAGCTTCCTGTCCAGGTCGCCAAACAGAATAAAAGTTACCTTTTGCCGAAACCGCTATGTATGCACCATCAGCAGAACGTTCCATGTTCCGCACCACACCCACAGCTTGTTCTACCTGTGCTTTCCAATTTTGACCGCCATCGGTAGTTTTATAGATAGCGCCCACATCAGTAACCATCTCGGCGGTGTTTTCCCCCAAAGCGACGATGGAAATGGGACTACCTGGTAATTTTGCACTCAAAGGAATATTAGACCAAGAACTACCTCCATCAGTAGTATGTAGGGTTAAGGAAGGTTCCCCCACAATCCAACCTTCCTGACCATTAAAGCTCACCCCATTAAAGCGGTAATTAGGCTCATCTAACTCTAGCTTTATGGGTTGCCAATTTTTACCACCATCCTTAGTTTCTAATAAGGTAGACTGACTACCCACTAAGTAACCATGGGATTTATCACTAAAAGCAATATCTAATAACTTTGCCTCCGTGGGGACTGTGACCACTTCCCAGGGATTGTCGCTGATGGAAACCACCTTGCTACAACCCACACACATCAGCAAAACAACAAACAAGGCAAGGAATCTTTGCCAACTTCTGAAAATTGAACTCATTTTTAACTTATTAGTATTTTGTCGGTATCGTTGATACAATCTTGATTTACAGTTTTAAACCTCTGACTAAAAGGGCTAGTTCAAACCATAAAGACTGATAAAAAATAAGAAACCAAGGGCTAAAGCACCAAAAATCAGAATATTCTTCTGACCGGGTGTTAATTTATTTACACCAAAACCATAACTAAGGTTTTCCTTAAAACCTGATGCTGTACCAGCAGGTCCCACATTGGTAAAGGCTTTCTTATTCGCACTGCAAACCGGGCAACGCCAATTTACAGGTAGTTCCGCAAAGGGTGTTCCTGGATCAATATCACGTCTGTCATCTCCCTTCTCTGGTTCATATACGTAACCGCAGGCACGACATTCGTAACGGTCTAGCACCGTGGTATCAACAGCTTGTTCGCTCATGGCTTTGGCAAAGTGGATACTTCTGAGGCAAATATTAAATATACGTTACAAATTATGACATACCTGTTAGTTTTTTCTATAACCAGCACTCAGGAATCTAATCTGTTTTGGTATCTGTTCCCCAGAATTGGGCAGCTGACAAATATATAATGATATGTACAAGCAGGTAACAGAGTTATTTACACCCAAAAGCGTTAGATATTCATTGTGTTTGTTCTCAGCGGTTACGAGTACTTTCTAGGCTTTCTACTCCTATGTAGCCTAGTACCAGCCTTAGCTCTTGCAGCATCCAAACTCTTACGTCCCACCGGACGCTATCCAGAAAAGCGCACCACCTACGAATCGGGGATGGAACCCATAGGCGGGGCATGGATTCAGTTCAACATCCGTTACTATATGTTTGCCCTCGTCTTCGTTGTCTTTGATGTAGAGACGGTATTTTTATATCCTTGGGCGGTAGCTTTTCACCGTCTGGGATTATTGGCATTTATTGAAGCACTCATTTTTATTGCAATTCTAGTAATTGCTCTAGTTTATGCATGGCGTAAAGGAGCGTTGGAATGGTCTTAGATGCAAATTTAAAGGGAAAGAAATTGGACGGAGAAAGTATTATTAATCCAATTGGCAGTCCCACAGTTACCCAAGAACTCTCTGAAAACGTCATCCTCACTACTGTTGATGATCTGCACAACTGGGCAAGGCTATCCAGTTTGTGGCCTTTGTTATTTGGTACTGCTTGCTGTTTCATTGAGTTTGCCGCTTTAATTGGCTCTCGGTTCGATTTTGACCGTTTTGGTCTAATTCCCCGTTCTAGCCCCCGGCAAGCCGATTTAATCATTACTGCTGGTACGATTACCATGAAGATGGCACCCCAATTGGTGCGTCTTTATGAGCAAATGCCAGAACCCAAGTATGTAATTGCGATGGGTGCTTGTACCATTACTGGCGGCATGTTTAGTATGGATTCACCTACGGCAGTGCGTGGGGTTGATAAGCTGATTCCCGTGGATGTGTATTTACCTGGTTGTCCTCCCCGTCCAGAAGCCATTATTGATGCGATTATCAAGCTGCGGAAAAAAATCAGTAATGATTCCATCCAAGAACGGGGTTTAATTAAGCAAACCCACCGCTATTACAGTACTACTCACAATATGAAGCCAACCGAAGAAATTTTAACTGGTAAGTATTTGCAGACCAATACCCGCTATACTCCACCCAAGGAGTTAACAGAAGGTATGGGTATGCCAGTACCACCTGCTTTATCGACTTCCCAGTCACAAAAGGAGGAAATTAACCGTGGCTGAAGAATCTAAACCAGTGCCAGCAGAGGAAGAATCTATTGTCCAAGCTGGTAAAGTTTCCCAGTGGTTGACCGAAAATGGTTTTGCCCATGAGTCCTTAGAGGCTGACGTGAGTGGGGTGGAAATCATTAAGGTAGAGGCAGATTTTTTACTGCCTATTGCTACAGCCCTCTATGCCTATGGATTTAACTATCTCCAGTGTCAATCTGGTATTGACCTTGGTCCTGGGCAAGAGTTGGTGAGTATGTATCACTTGATTAAAGTCAGTGATAATGCGGATACACCGGAAGAATTGCGTGTCAAAGTATTCTTGCCTAGGGAAAATCCCGTGGTGCCTTCAGTATATTGGATTTGGAAGACTGCGGATTGGCAAGAACGGGAATCCTATGATATGTACGGCATTATTTATCAAGGACATCCCAATTTGAAGCGGATTTTGATGCCGGAAGATTGGGTAGGTTGGCCTTTACGTAAGGATTATATCTCTCCTGACTTTTATGAGTTGCAGGATGCTTATTGAACTACTCCCTTCTCGGCAGAAGGTTACCTATAACGTAGGTTGGGTTGAACGAAACCAAACCCAACGATATGCTGGGTTTCGTCCCTCAAACGCCACTGACTACAACGGAGGGAACCTCCGCAACAGAGTGGCTCCCCAGCCTACAATTTTTCGGTAATTTTA
>JASJCJ010000003.1 GCA_030066045.1 Calothrix sp. MO_167.B12 | reverse complement strand
TATCAAATCCGATAGCATCTGAATGATAAAAAACCGCAAAGACGCAAAGGACGCAAAGGAAGAGGAAGAGAGAGAGTAACTGAAATAATTCCGATACAAACGGAAACGATATCAAACCCAAAATTGGCATAAATTGTAGGTTGGGTTGAGGAACGTAGACCCGAAGGGGCTTCTCGCAGAGTAACCCAACATTCTTCGTTCATTTGTTGGGTTTCACTTCGTTCTACCCAACCTACACCATAGTTTGAAAACACGCCCTAGGATTAATGAATCGGTATTCTAGACTTGAAAATCAAGTTATTTACCCCATGTGTTGGTAGCCCAAATCGCTTGACTTCCTTGATAAACAACGACATTACCATCATTTTGAATGGCGAGATATGCTTTTTTGTGTCCATGAGTATTAGTTGCCCATAGAGGTTTTGGACCAGCATAAATAACAACATTGCCATCAGCTTGAACAGCAAATATATTTGCTCCTTTTCCGTGAGTATTACTTGCCCAAATAGGTGAATTTGCAGGATTATAGAGAACTAAATTCCCATCATCTTGAAAAATAAATTTATAACCAGAATCAGTAATCCATTCTTGACCTTGATAGTAATTTAAATTACTATTTGCCGGGGTGAGAAGAATATTATTATTACTTTCTGTTTGACCTGGATCAATTCCCATTAACTTCAGGTAATCAATTAAATGGGCTTTATCTTTAGTTTGACCTGTTGTGGTAATTGATAGGGTATGTTCTCCCTGACTAAGGGTGCCAATGGAAATTTCACTTTGTTTTAATTTTCCTTCTCCAGCTCCCTTAATTTTGATCAAAAGCTGGTTATCCAGAAAAATACTGTCTGTTTCTGCTCCATAGCGGTCATAAAAGAGGGTTAATTCCCCATCACCATAATCATGTTCTAAGGTAAAGGTAATATTATAGCGATTGGTAGAGGCTTTCCTTTTTGGTCTAATCCCTTTTGGACTGGTGAGGACGGCGGGTAAACTAGGATGATTAATTGGATTAGTATCTTGTCCAACTATGTAATTATGTTCTTCCGTCCATCCTTGTCCTTGATTAAATTCTTTGGGTCCCCCTGGTTTACCAATTTGCCAAAGAGTTTTCGTTGGGGATTTATCACTGGTAGTTACAGGTTTTGTTGGGGTAGGGACTGTAGTAGTTGTAGATGGGGATTTAATATTGGCTGCTGGACGTTTTCTACTATTACCATCTTCATCGTAATAGCGATTAATATCCACATTTTCTAACATCCCTAAAGCATCAGGAACTAATACTGCTGCGGAGAAATAGGTTGTTACTAAATAGTCAGCGATCGCTTTATTATCAATGCCCATGAAACGCACTGATAAACTAGGCTGTTGTTCACCCACTAATCCGGTTTTGTGAAGTCCAATTACTCCTTGAGTTTGTTGTCCAACTCGCATTAATAAAATCTTGCTTTTTCCTTCACTATCTATGGGTAATTTATTACTTGATATTATGGGAACACCCCGCCATGTAATAAATGGTGAACCAAATATTTCCACCGTTGCTGGTGGTAAACCCCGTCGAGTACATTCTCTACCAAATGCTGCAATTGCTTTGGGGTGAGCAAGAAAAAAGGCCGGTTGTTTCCAGAGTTTTGCTAACAATTCATCAAAATCATCAGGAGTTGGTACTCCATTGCGAGTTGGAATCCTCATGGATGGACTGACTACATTTACTAACCCAAAGGCTTTATCTGCATCTCCATTAATCCCTGCGTTGTTAATAATTTCCCTTTCTTTGCGTTCCATCAACCCTTCAATGGTCAAACGCAATTGTTCTTGAAATTGGTCAAAGGGATCTGTATAAAGATCGCTGACTCTGGTATGTACCCTTAATATGGTTTGTGCCACTTGTAAGGGGTATTCTTTAGGAAAATCATCATAGTCTACAAAAGTTTGCGAAAGCTCCGGTTCTCCCTCTCTACCACTGAGAATTTCAATATTTTTCTCTCCCTCTTCATTGGTGGAGGTACCTTCTTGCACCTGAATATCCCGACGGTTGACTCGAAATGTTCCTCCGGGAACTTCTACCCAAGGCAATAGTTTCAGCAACCAACGAGGGGTACTCCCCTGCATTTGGGGTGGAGTTTTGGTAGTACTAGTGAGGTTACGAGCTGAGTTGGTACTTAAACTTTGTTGAGGTTGATTATTATTAGCTGTATTAACCATAATTGACGATGACTTTCAGGTATGTGTCTGAAAAGCCTACTAGATAAAGGCTTCAAGGATTTTTAAAATCACTCTGGTTGGGAGCGAAATATAGCGCAATAGTTAAGCGAAATATAGCGCAATAGTTAAAGGTGAGGAAAAATTGAAAACCCAGCAATTTAGGCATCATCAGCTTTTTCCTCCTGCCCTCTGCCTGGTGCTATATTTGGTTGGTTTAAGAGAGTTGTTTTTTCCCTTTCTCAATAGCTGCGATTAAAGCATCAACTTCTCCACAGGTGTTATAAAAAGCTAAAGAAGGTCGCACTGCACTGGTTAAACCATATCGTTGCAAGGTAGGTTGGGCACAATGATGTCCGGATCTAACGGCAATTCCTTCACTGTCTAAGAATTTGCCCATATCTTCAGAGCGAACCCCTTCTAAGACAAAGGAAAGGGTACTTACCTTACCTGGTGCGGTGCCGATTTGGCGTAACCCAGAAATGGTATTTAAACCTTGAGTGGCATAGTTGAGTAACATCTCTTCATGGTGAATAGCAGACTCAAATCCAATTTGATTGAGATAATCAATGGCAACTCCTAAACCCACCGCATCGGCGATATTGCCCGTACCAGCTTCAAATTTATAGGGAATATCATTAAAAGTTGTTTTCTCAAAACTAACTTGGTCAATCATATTCCCTCCTCCTTGCCAAGGTGGCATAGCTTCTAATAAAGCCGCTTTGCCATACACTGCACCGATTCCTGTTGGGGCAAAGAGTTTGTGACCAGAGAAAACAAAAAAGTCAACATCTAAATCTTGTACATTAACCCGTAAATGGGGGACAGATTGGGCACCATCTACCAAGACAACTGCTCCATAACGATGTGCCATTTCTGTCATGGTTTTAATTGGTAAAACTGTGCCTAGCACATTAGATACATGACTTAGAGCAACAATTTTTGTTTTTTCACTGAATAATTTTTCATATTCCTCTAGAATTACTTCCCCACGATCATTAATGGGAACTACCTTTAAAACCGCTTCTTTCTCCTGAGCTAACATTTGCCAAGGGACGATGTTGGAGTGGTGTTCTAAAGTGGTAACGATAATTTCATCGCCTGCTTGAACTTCCTTTCTGCCATAGGTTTGAGCAACAAGGTTAATTCCTTCTGTTGTTCCTCTCACATAAATAATTTCTTTGGCTAAACTCGCTCCTAAAAATCGCTGTATTTTCTCCCTTGCTTCTTCATAGGCGTTGGTTGCTCTCGCTGCTAGAGTATGGGCACCACGATGAACATTAGAATTGTCATTTTGATAAAATTGAGCCAGGGCATCAATCACCATTTGGGGTTTTTGGCTGGTAGCAGCATTGTCCATCCAAATTAGGGGTTTGCCATTTACCTGTTGGTGCAGTGCGGGAAAGTCTTGACGAACTCTTTCCACGTTAAACCCTTGAGCAGGTATCTGAGTTGCTTGTGTTGGTTCTGAGGGAAGGGTTGGGGGAGATTGGGGTAAAAAGTAAAAGTTGGGAGTCTTACCATAAGGGGAAGGAGCTGCTACGGGAGATTCTTGCACAGTTGAAGGTAACTGGCTCTGGCTTTGGGGTACTTGGTGACTACCTTGGGCAAACAGTTGCAATAGTTGAGCTTCATCGGGCATTTGTATTGCACTTGGCTGATGATTTGGAGCATGGTGTAAATGCTCTTGACTTTGTTGTAATGACTGTTCGCTTTGTTTTTCTGTTGCTGAAAATAGGGGTGGTAATCCCCCAGTTAGTTGATCCGCACCTTGAGGTGGAGTTGTAGTACTGGAAGAGGGAACAGTACCTTGAGGTGGAGTGGTAGCGCTGGAAGGGGAAACAGTACCTTGAGGTGGAGTGGTAGCGCTGGAAGGGGGAACAGCTGAGGTTTGTTCAGCTAAGAAGTAATATTGAGGTTGATTTCCCTGAACTATAGGGGTTGTATTTTGACTACTGAGGGAGGCTGATTTACCCTCTGCTTGTTGGGCAGATTGTTGAGGATCTTTAACCGTAGAACCATAGGTATTTGCCTGGGAGGGGGATAAATCTGGTACTGATGTACTCTGTTGTATCTCGCCCTGATTCATTGGTAGTTGCTTAACTAATTGTTGAAAGATTTGCTCTAAGGCTTGGGGATTACTAAGATCGCCAGATGGAGACACCTTTAAGGGTTGATTTGGCTGTTGGGGGTTTAGTTGTTGCATGATCGGAACATGGGAAATTTGGAAATATTCATATCTATCGGTCAAAGATATCCATGACAGAAAGACTTATCTCTATGCAAGTATTAGACATTTCTAGCAATGAAATATTCACCTTGATTGCACAAAAATTTTGACATTGCTGAATCAGAATATCAAATGTCGAACTCACCCTTATCTTTATTGGTAAATACCCTGTACCGAAGCTTCACTTTGTGCGTAAGAATAAATGTTAGCGTTTGCGGAGCGTAGCTCAACAAATTCATCTTTTTAATCAGCAACGCCAAACTTTTATGTTATTTTTCCTCAGATATTTATGAGGATTGGTAAAAATACAAATCAAGATTTTTTTCTGTCTGTAAATGCCCCTTAATCATAGCTATGGTAGACGTTGATATCCACATTTTCTAACATCCCTAAAGCATCGGGAACTAATACCGCTGCGGAGAAATAAGCAGTTACTAAATAGGAAGCGATCGCTTTATTATCAATGCCCATCAAACGCACTGATAAACTGGGCTGTTGTTCCCCTTCTAAACCTGTTCTATGCAGCCCAATCACTCCTTGAGTTTGCTGTCCAACTCGCATTAATAAAATCTTGCTTTTCCCTTTGCTATCTATGGGTAACTTATTACTAGAAACAATGGGAACACCCCGCCATGTAATAAATGGTGAACCAAACATTTCTACTGTTACTGGAGGTACACCTCGCAAGGTACATTCTCGACCAAATGCTGCTATTGCTTTGGGATGGGCAAGAAAAAAGGCTGGTTGTTTCCAAACTTTTGTTAACAATTCGTCAAAATCATCGGGGGTTGGTGGTCCATTACGAGTTTGAATCCTCATAGATGGACTGACTACATTCACTAATCCAAAAGCTTTATCAGCATCTCCATTAATCTCTGCGTTATTAACAATTTCCTTTTCTTTGCGTTCCATCAACCCTTCAATGGTCAGACGCAATTGTTCTTTAAATTGGTCAAAGGGATCTGTATAAAGATCACTGACTCTGGTATGTACCCTTAATACGGTTTGTGCCACTTGTAAGGGATATTCTTTGGGAAAATCATCATAATCTACAAAAGTTTGACTTAGTTCTGGTTCTCCCTCTCTACCACTGAGAATTTCAATATTTTTCTCTCCCTCTTCATTGGTAGAAGTCCCTTCTTGCACTTGAATATCCCGACGGTTAACCCGAAACGTTCCTCCGGGGACTTCCATCCAAGGTAATAGTTTCAGCAACCATCGAGGGGTACTCCCCTGCATTTGGGGTGGAGTTTTGGTAGTACTGGTCAGGTTACGAGCTGACTGGGTACTTAAACTTTGTTGATTTTGAAGCTCTTCAGGTTGATTATCTGTTGTGTGAACCATTTGATGATTTCTCTATCATTTACTGATTTGGAGATAGTATAATAGATACATCAAAAAAATTAGGTTAATTTATTTATACTAAGTTGCGTTCTATGGTATGTAGTGGTTAGAGCCAATGATATTGTTTTCTATATCACAATGACGGCTACTATTTTTGAACATAAGTTGATTATTATCAAGGGTTTTCTCTACCTTATTTTCTCCGTTAGTATCAAAATCAACTTTGGGTTTTAAAATCAGGAGAAAATCTTATTGTTCAAGTTGATATAAAATTATATCACGCTTTGACAAATAAATGTATAAAATCTTACTCATCTGCGGCACCCTCTCCTTATTACTGGAGTTTAGACTAAAGCTCCAGTAATTACGAATTACGAATTACGAATTGTTTAAGTCATGTGCAGATGAGCACTTGTAAAACCTCACCCGCCTGTGGCACCCTCTCCTTATTAAGGAGAAGGGAAAAGAGGGTTGGAGTTCGGGGTTCGGGGTTCGGAGTTCGGAGTTCGGAGTAGGGGCGGGGTTTCCCCGCCGGTCGGGAAGGAGGGAAGGAGTTCGGGGTTCGGAGTTCGGGGTTCGGGGTTCGGAGTTCGGAGTAGGGGCGGGGTTTCCCCGCCGGTCGGGAAGGAGGGAAGGAGGGAAGGAGTAGGGGCGCATTGCGTGCGCCCTTAAAGAATTAGTCACAAAACATTTTCAGATCCTTGGTTGTGGGATTTTCCCCTGGGGGACTAACTTGAAAAATGACCAATTGTCACAATCAGTGGTTGGTGCGTGACGTTATAAGTCTTATTGCTACGTTCAAATATTTTCGTACCTCACGCACCCTACGCCAAAAAATATGCCAGTTGCGTAAGTCTTACTATTTTCCAAACATACAAATATTATTAGTACACTAAATTTATTAACTTTCCTTTACAAAAAGCAATAATACTTTAGTGTTTACTCACATAATTGCACGAGAATTGCACAAAGACTTTGCGAATATAGTTTTAGTCCAAAAACCACTGGATTCCTAACTGAAAAATAAATATTGCGATTTTTGAGTTAATCAAGAAGCTAAAGCATTGAGTTCTAAGTTTAACTCCTCATTAACGCTGTCTACCAGTTAGGATTCAGTTTTCTCGATATTCCATTTATACAAGTCAAAATTTAAGGGAGATTTTAATGTTTGATGCATTTACGCGGGTAATTTCCCAAGCCGATTCACGGGGTGTTTATCTGAGCAGCGAGCAATTCGATGGTCTGGCGAATATGATTGCTGAAAGCAATAAGCGCATGGATACTGTGAATCGGATTACAAGTAATGCTTCTGCAATTGTAGCTAATGCTGCTCGTGCCTTATTTGCCGAGCAACCCCAGTTAATTGCACCTGGTGGTAATGCTTACACAAACCGTCGCATGGCTGCTTGTTTGCGAGATATGGAAATTATCTTGCGTTATGTAACATACGCGACATTTGCTGGTGATGGTAGTGTATTGGATGACCGTTGTTTAAATGGTTTGCGAGAAACCTATTCAGCTTTGGGAGTTCCTGGAGGTTCTGTTGCTGAAGGTGTTAACAAAATGAAAGAAGCAGCGATCGCCCTTGCCAATGACCCCAATGGTATTACTCGTGGAGATTGTAGTGCTTTGATGTCTGAAGTAGCTGGTTATTTTGATCGCGCAGCAGCAGCAGTTGCTTAAGTATGTTTCTTTGATAGTCAGTATATCTACGTTGTTCCACAATCATTGTTCAGAGGTATATAGCCCGTGAAAACTCCCATTACAGAAGCCGTAGCCGCCGCCGATTCCCAAGGTCGTTTTTTGAGCAGCACAGAAATTCAAGTTGCTTTTGGTCGTTTCCGTCAAGCAAATGCTAGTTTGCAAGCTGCTAAATCTTTAACTGAGAATGCAGATAGGTTAGTTAATGGTGCAGCTCAAGCTGTTTACCAAAAGTTCCCTTACACTACCCAAATGCAGGGAGCTAACTATGCTTCTACCAATGAAGGAAAAGCCAAGTGTTCTCGGGATATTGGCTATTATTTACGGATGGTGACTTACTGTCTAGTAGCTGGTGGTACTGGTCCGATGGATGACTATTTAATATCTGGTATTGCTGAAATTAACGCTACTTTCGAGTTATCTCCTAGCTGGTATGTAGAGGCTCTCAAGTATATTAAAGGTAACCATGGTCTGAGTGGTGATCCTGCTGTGGAAGCTAATTCCTATATCGATTATGCCATCAATGCCCTGAGCTAGAATTTCCCTAGCTGCTCGGAATTGCGGGTGACTAGCCGACTAATTGCTGTTGGATGGTTGACCGTAGTTTCGAGCAATATTTTTAACAAAAGTCATTCAGCAAAATTAAGGAGCAGAATTAGTGGCGATTACTGCAACAGCATCCCGTCTGGGAACTTCTGCCTTTAGCGATCTCAGTCCTGTGGAATTACGCCCCAATTGGAGCCAGGATGATGCAAAAATTGCTATTAGCGCAGTTTATCGACAAGTACTAGGTAACGACCACCTGATGCAATCCGAACGTCTTACCAGTGCTGAATCTTTGTTGTGCAATGGTGTAATTACGGTTCGGGAATTTGTCCGGGGATTAGCTAAGTCAGAGCTATACAAGTCGAAGTTTTTCTATAACAATTACCATCCACGCACCATTGAGTTAAATTTCAAACATTTGCTCGGTCGCGCTCCTTATGATGAGTCGGAAATTATTGAACATCTCGATCTATATCAAGGTCAAGGTTTTGATGCAGATATAGATTCTTATATCGATTCTGAGGAATATACTCAAAATTTTGGAGACCATACCGTACCTTATTACCGGGGTTTTGATACCCAAAATGGGCAGAAGACCGTTGGTTTTACCCGTATGTTCCAACTTTATCGCGGTTATGCTAGTAGCGATCGCACAGGAAACAAAGATCGCCCTCGCTTAACTTACGATTTAGCCCGTAATATTGTTACTCCCGTGGCTGCACCAAACAGAAAGCAAGCATTAATTGGTGCTACTGTCACCGCACGAGGTCAATTATATCGTCTGCGGGTGAGTCAAGGGGCGAGGGGACGTGCTCCCCAGTTGCGACGCAGTATCAAGGAGTATGTTGTCCCTTACGAAAGACTTTCTACAACTTTACAAAAATTGAATCAACGTGGTTGCCAGATTCTCAGCATTAACAATGCTTGAGTTGTCAGCAGTTAAAGAAGATTTCAGACCTATAGGAGAAAACAAACGTGGCAATTACAGTAGCAGCATCTCGTTTGGGAGTTTCTGCTTATAGCAATAGTCAACCTGTAGAATTGCGACCGAATTGGAGTCCCCAAGAGGCGCAGGTAGCAATTGCAGCAGTTTACCGACAAGTGCTGGGAAATGACTATATCATGGCTTCTGAGCGATTAACGGGCGCGGAATCTTTGCTGTGTAACGGCTCAATTACTGTGCGGGATTTTGTTCGGGCTGTGGCAACTTCAGAGTTGTATAAGTCGAAGTTCCTATACACTAGTTTCCAAACTCGGGTAATTGAGTTGAATTTAAAACATTTACTCGGTCGTGCTCCCTATGATGAGTCTGAGGTAATTTACCACCTCGACCTTTATCAAAACCAGGGTTTTAATGCAGATATCAATTCTTACATTGATTCTGCGGAATATGACGAAAACTTTGGTGATAATACTGTACCTTATTACCGGGGTTTTTCTACCCAACCCGAGCAAAAAACCGTTGGCTTTACCAGGATGTTTCAACTGTATCGTGGATATGCCAATAGCGATCGCTCCCAAATTGCAGGTAAAGTATCTCGTCTGGCTAAGGATTTAGCTCGTAATAGTGCTTCGGCGGTGATTAATCCTTCAGGAGGTGGTGAAGGTTGGAGTTATCGACCTTCTACCAAAGGTATGGCCCCCAATAAAGCCTTTAGAAATCCTAATAAGGAAGGTACTATTTATCGCATAGAAGTATCTGGCATGAATTTGCCTAGATATCCAAAAGTACGCCGGATCAGTAAAGCCTTTTTAGTTTCCTACGATCAGTTATCAGTAACCCTGCAAAGAATTCAAAAAATGGGTGGCAAAGTTGCCAGTATTACTAAGGCATAAGGGAAAACTATTAGGAGGTATTGATATGTTGGGCACATCTGCAATTAATGGTAGGTCTAGTTCTCCATCGAGCGATCGCATTTTTGTTTATGAGGTAACTGGGTTAAAACAAAACGACGAAAATGCTCTCAATAGTTACCCGTTTCGTACTAGTAGTAGTGTTTTTATCCAAGTTCCTTACAGTCGCATGAATCAAGAAATGCAACGCATAGGTCGCATGGGAGGCAAAATAATCAGTATTCGCCCCCTGAGTGCCTCTGTAAGCGGTTGAGAAAACTAGTCCCTCCTGAAATCTAGCTAGAAAATAGGGAGTGAGGGAGTGAGGGAGTGAAGGAGTGAAGGAGTGAAGGAGTGAGGGAGTGAGGGAATTATTTTCATCCTTGGTTGTGGGATTTTCTCTTGGGGGACTAGCTAGAAAGTAGTTAAGAGGCGCGCAGATTGCAGGGGCGCATTGCGTGCGCCCTTGAGGAGTGATTCACAAAACATTTTCATGCCTGATGGTGTGCTTCTTGCAGCGTATCCGCAGGATTCACCCGTCCACCGGACTGCCTTATTATTCAGTTCTGACTCAATATTAAAAGTTGTTAATTTTAACCAACTTTGGGGGTTAAATTCCCCTGTTTCTTCAAGCAGCGCGTTTTGCGTTGGTAAAATCCCCGTTGCTCCCACGTAATTCTACATTCGCTCATTTTAGTACGCAGGGACTCTGCGGAATAGAAAATGCCTATGCAGTCGATCTGCCGGGGATTGGCAAAAGTCAATCTAGGTCAGAGGCGAAATCTCTCAAGAGAAAAACTAGGAACACCAAATCGTGAGGTTTGGAAGCCTACACTATAAATCTTTGATTTTAGTGTAGGAGGATGTCACTTTCCATATTTCGGAGATTCTTGTATGTCTATACCCTTATTATCATATGCTCCTTTATCTCAAAACCAACGTGTAGCTGGGTTTGAAACAGGTAGTGACGAACAGCCAAGGATTTTTTCAACTGAAAACTTGCTGTCTGCCACGGACATGGATATTCTGATAGAAGCAGCCTACCGTCAAATATTTTTCCATGCTTTTGCTTGCGATCGCCAACCAATTTTAGAATCCCAACTCCGTACTGGGCAAATTACGGTACGGGACTTTATCCAGGGTTTATTACTTTCCGATACATATCAAAAAAGTTTCTATAATCTCAATAGTAACTATCGTTTTGTAGAACAATGCGTCCAGCGTATACTGGGAAGAGATGTTTACAGCGAGCGAGAAAAAATTGCTTGGTCAATTGTAGTTGCCACCAAAGGTATGAAAGGCTTTATAGGCGAATTATTAGACAGTGAAGAGTATCTAGATAATTTTGGCTACGATACTGTACCATATCAACGTCGTCGAGTACTTCCTGGTCGTCCCCAAGGTGAATTGCCCTTTAATATCAAATCTCCACGCTACGATGAATACTATCGTGCTCAACTAGGCTTCCCACAAAGTATTTGGCAGACTGTCGTCCGTACCTATATTCCCCAAGAGAAGCAACCTAAAGCAGGAGATCCGGCTAAGTACTTAGCTATGGCCAAAGGCTTGAACAATGCTGGAGGTAATCCCCCACCAAAAGTATCTGCATTTAATATCGATATTGATAGCAGTGTACCTTATCGTTAGACCTGACAATGGTCATTCAATTTTGGATTTTGGATTTTGGATTTTGGATTGACGAGCGGTTTTTCTCCACGAATAAATCCGGGGGCTTGTATCCTGTTTATTTTTTGGTCAATTTGGAAAGGAGCCGGATGAAAGGCAAACTTGATGTCTGGTTCTGAAGCCGAGCATGGGAGTCACTCCCATATTTAGGTTAACGGAGGGAGTGTCAACAACCAAATGAGGCGTAAATCAACAATGGTAAATGACCAATGAACAATGACGTGAAGTACCCACAGACTCCGCTTACGCTACGTCTGGGACTTCGCGTCTCATTCGCCGTTGCCACGTTGGGGATACCACAAAGGTATTCGGGACTAAACCCGATAATGGTCTTACACAGCGTCTCTGGCATTTCTGCCTTTATCCCCTCAACGGGGAACCCGCGCAGCCGCCCGCCTCCCGCAGGCAGTTTGATTATTTTTCGCACAACACAGTTTGGTGTAATTCCTTACGGCTATAGCCTGCCAGTGACCGTGTTCCTTTCCCGAACTCTGCCGAGTACATACTTTATACCCAAAGGGTGGCCTCTTAGTCAGTCGGGCGGGTCAGCGACCAGAACTATTTTCTCATATATTCGTTATGATTTCAAGTCTCTGCCCTTGCTCTCATCCCCCGGTTCCGAAGACTCCACCGGGGGACTTCCCGCAAGGAGTGTTAAACGAGGAAAGCATATGGTGGCAATTGTACAATCCTCTCTCAGACAACGCCAACATCCACTCATTCGAGAATTGGCTAATTGTATTGAATCACATTGGCAAGATTATTTAACTGTATCCCCCTACCAGATTCCAGAGGATCTTGGTTATGTGGAAGGCAGCTTAGAAGGGGAAAAACTGATTATTGAAAATCACTGCTATCAAACTCCCCAATTTCGTAAGTTACATTTGGAGTTAGCACAAGTTGGTACTAGCTTAGATATTCTCCATTGTGTCATGTTTCCCCATACCAACTATTCCTTACCAATATTTGGTGTGGATATTGTTGCTCACAAAGGAGGAATTGGAGCGGCAATTGTTGATTTATCCCCTGTAAACCGCGATGTGATTTCAGAATCGTTACGGGGCATTTTACCTGCTTCTTATCGCCATAGTTTAGCAAATTTGCCTACTATGGAATTTTCCCAACCCCGAGATTTACCACCATGGGGAAATATTTTCTCAGAGTTTTGCCTGTTTATCCGCCCTGTAGATAATAGGGAACAAGGGTTATTTTTAGCACAAGTACAAAATTTTTTAAGGTTGCATTGTCAAATTGCTATCTCCACATCTCCTGTTTTATCTGGAGTTGAACGAACTGAAATTATTGCTGGACAACGCTATTATTGCACCCAACAGCAAAAGAATGATAAAACTCGCAGAGTCTTGGAAAAATCCTTGGGTAAGGTTTGGACAGAGCGATATTTGCAAACCATGCTGTTTGATGCCCCTTAAATCATACCGAAAATTAACAATGAAGTCAGAAGGTTTGAGCGGGAAAATCTTCCTTCTAATTTGAAAATAGGCAACAGGCAACAGGCAACAGGCAACAGGTAACAGGTATTTTCATGATTGGTTGTGTACAAACGTTCATGAGAGACTAGCTTGAAAATAGGGAGTGAAGGAGGGAAGGAGGGAAGGAGGGAAGGAGGGAAGGAGTAGGGGCGGGGAAACCCCGCCCAGAGTCAGGGAATTATTTTCATCCTTAGTTGTGAGATTGTCTAGTGAGGGACTAACTTGAAAATATTTAAGAAGCGCGCAGTAGGGGCGCATTGCGTGCGCCCTTGAGAGTTAGTCACAAAGCATTTTCATCCTTAGCTGTGTACAAACATCCGTAAGGGACTAGCTTGAAAATGGTTGTTAGTTGTTAGTTGACAGCTTAGGTGTGGGAGCTGTACTTGAGATATATTTTCATTCTTGGTTGTGGGATTTTCTCATGAGGGACTAGCTTGAAAATTCAACAATGTTTTAACCCAATTACATAGTGCTTTGATAGGACTCATATTTGATTTTTGAAAAAATCTCAGTACACTTTTTGTTCCCTGTTCCCTATCGTCACGAATGATTTCACAAATCAAACCGGATTTCTATATCACTGCTTATATTCATTAATTTTGGTAAACAGTTAATTTAAAAAGATTTAAATTTAAGTAAACTTTAGTTTACAAGCAATAAAAACTGTTGAGCTATGGAGCGTGTGGTTGAACTTCAAATAGGGAAATTATTACTCCAAGGGATATTTGAACGCTCCTGGGAAGCGATGATAATTATTGATGGAAAAAATCAGTTGGTAGCAGTAAACCCCTCCGCTTGTAAATTGCTGGGTTCAACCACAGAAGAATTAATTGGTAAATCTATACTTGACTTGTTTCCCTGTTCTTTAAATCAACCAGGGGAGGAAAATTTTGCTGAAGTTTGCATTCAGCACCAGAATGGCTCTATCCAAACCATAGAGTATAGTCGAGTTGAGGAGATTGTCCCGGAACATAGTTTGTTGATTTTGAGGGATATTACTAACCTAAAACGAGCAGCAGCAGAAGAACTCCACCTACAACATCAACGTATCCAGTTATTTTCGGAAGTTACCCTGAAGATACGTCAATCCCTACAACTCAAAGAAATTCTGCAAACTACAGTCACAGAAGTACAAAGAATCCTCAAAGCTGACAGGGTGTTAATTTACCAGGTTTTCGCCAATGGGACTGGTATGCCTATTAGCGAAGCAGTGTTACCAGATTATTCTCCCATTTTGGGCATGGAGTTTCCCGAAGAAGTTTTTCCGGAAGAATATCGAGAACTATATGCACAGGGTAGAGTACAAGCAATTAGTGATGTTCACTCTTCTGAGGTGGGTTTGGCTGAGTGCTTAATTGAATTTATGGATTCATGGATGGTGAAAGCCAAATTGGTGGTACCCATCCTGCAAAATCTCAAGTCCAAAACTGGTAAAGATCAAGTCTGCGTTCGCTTATGGGGTTTGTTGATTGCTCATCAATGCCAAATTACTAGGGAATGGACTGACTTTGAATTGGAATTGATGCAACAACTGGCGGATCAAATTGGTATTGCTTTATCCCAAGCAGAGCTTTTAGAAAATTTAGAAGAATTAGTAGTGGAACGCACGGCTAATTTGCAACAAGAAATTAACGAACGCCTAGAGGTGGAAGCTGCATTACGTCGCAGTGAAGAGCAATTACGTTTAATTGCCAATGGACTACCAGTTTTAATTGCTTATGTGGATAAACAGCAACATTATCGTTTCAATAATGAAGCGTATCAAACTTGGTTAGGGTTGTCACCAACTAACATTTATGGCTGTCATCTCCAGCAAGTCCACGGACAAGAAGAATATCAAAAAATACAGAAATATATAGAAATTGCATTATCAGGGCAACAGGTTGTATACGAAAATGATACTCTATTTCAAGATGGATGTATTCACTCTGTAAATGTTACTTATATTCCCCATATTCACGAACAAAAAAAGGGTGAAATAAAGGGATTTTTTGCTCTGACTAGTGATATTAGCGATCGCAAGGCTATCGAAAGGATGAAAGATGAGTTTATTTCCGTAGTTAGCCATGAATTGCGTACTCCTTTGACATCTATTCATAGTTCCTTAAAAATCCTCGCTACAGGTAAATTAGGTAATCTTTCTAGTAAGGGACAGCGAATGCTAAATATTGCTGATGAGCAAACAGAACGTTTGGTACGTTTAGTTAATCATGTACTCGATTTGCAGAGCATTCAGTCAGGCAAAATTACTATGAATAAAAAAGCCTGTAAAGCTACAGAATTAATGATTGAAGCGACTCAAGCTATGCAAATGATGGCTCAGGAACATGGAGTACAACTATTTGCAGAATCTGTTGGTTTTGTGGTGTGGGCTGATAGGGATTATATTATTCAAACCCTGACTAATTTATTGAGTAATGCCATTAAATTCTCTCCTCCAGAAAGTTGCGTTTATCTATCAGCAAAAATGGATAAATTTATAATTAAGAAGAGATTCAAAAATAAGAAAGATAATGACTATGTTACTTTTGCTGTTAAAGATAACGGACAAGGCATTCCAGATAATCAATTAGAAAATATTTTTGAGCGTTTTCAACAAGTTGATTCTTCTGACTCCCGTAAAAAAGGAGGAACTGGTTTAGGTTTAACTATTTGCCGTCAAATTATCAAAGAACATGGTGGAAAGATTTGGGTAGAGAGCAATTTTGGAGTTGGTAGTACCTTTTATTTTACCCTACCTGCAATCATCAACGAAAGGAGCGATCGCCATGAAAGATAAATGTATTTTACTCATTGATGATGAAGAAACAATTCAGGAAGTAGTGCAGGTAGGAATTGAGATTGAAACTGGTTGGGAAGTTGCGATCGCATCTTCTGGAATGGAAGGAATTGCACTAGCTCAAGCAAAACAACCAGATGTTATTCTCCTAGATGTAATGATGCCTGATATGGATGGAATTTCCACATTGTCACAGTTAAAAGCTAATCAAAAAACCCAATCAATTCCCGTTATTCTCCTCACTGCTAAAACCCAAACTGCTGATAAAAATCAGTTTGAAAATTTGGGGATAATTGGGATAATTACCAAGCCTTTTAACTCCATGACTTTAGCTAGTCGCATTGCGAAAATTTTGCAATGGAAATTATAAATTTGCGATTTAGTGCTGATAATTTGAACCATGAGAATATTATTGGTTGATGATGATGAAACTTTAATCGATTTACTCCGCATCAGTTTTGGAGAAAAAAATTATGCAATTGATGCTGTGGGAGATGGAGAAGAAGGATGGATTTATGGTTCAACCTATAATTACGATTTAATTATCCTTGATTGGTCTTTACCTAAATTAGATGGAATTACTCTTTGTCAGCGTTTTCGCAATCATGGCTATCATACCCCCATTCTCCTCCTCACAGCCCGTAATGGTAGTCAAAATAAAATTAAGGGACTGGATGCAGGAGCAGACGATTATCTGAGTAAACCCTTTGATACAGAAGAATTAGCTGCTCGGATTCGAGCTTTGTTGCGTCGTTCTAGTTCCAATTCCAGCAGTGTTTTGAGTTGGGGAGATTTACAGCTTAATCCTAGTACTGGTGAAGTTACTTATGAAGGACAATTAATATTATTAACAGCTAAAGAATATAGTTTATTAGAATTATTTTTGCATCACAGCCAAGAAGTTTTTAGCATTGAGGATATTATTGAAAATTTATGGTCATCGGTGGAATATCCAGCAGAAGCCACCGTGCGTTCCCATCTCAGACGGTTACGCAATCAATTAAAACTTGCTGGCTTACCTGAAGATCCCATTGAAACAGTTAGAGGAAGAGGATATTGTTTAAAACCAATACCCCTGGATAATCAAATACCAAGCAATTCAACCCCATCACCAATAACTCAGGATAGTAAATATTCTCAACATTTATCGGCCTTAACCGCCGCTTGGGAAAAATATCGGCACAAAAGTCAACAACAATTAGCAACCTTAGAGTCTAGCATTCAGAAGTGGAAAGATGGTAGGCTAAAAAATAGCGATCGCCAAGCAGCTCAATTAATTGCCCATAGTCTAGCAGGGAATTTAGGACTATTTGGTTTTGATACCGGCTCTCAATTAGCCAGGGAATTAGAAGAAATACTACAAAAAGATACTAGTAACCAAAATGAACAATTATCATTATCTGAAAAAATTCTCAATGCCCTACATCAAGAAATAAATATTACACATAACCCTTCCCAACAAATATCTTCCCAATTGGTAAAAAATGGCCCATTATTATTAATTGTAGATGATGACACCCAGTTTACCGAGCAATTAGCCCAAGAAGCCAGTAGTAAAGGAATCCAAACTGCGATCGCATCAACACCAGAGTTAGCTAGAACCTGGCTAGATAGTAGAAACAATTTAGATTTTCCCAATGTAGTGATTCTCAGGGTTAATTTTGTTAACTCAGCATTTAACCCGAAATTAGTACTAGAACGTTTGTCACTAATTGCCGAATTTAGTTTACATACACCATCCATTCCAGTAATTGTAATTGCTGATAGCGATCGATTACAAGATCGTTTGCAAATAGCCAGACATGGGGGCTATTTTTACTTAAAAAGCCCAGTTACTTCCACCCAAATTATTACCCTATGTCAACAAGTTTTAGAACGCTTCTCTCAAGATAAAAAAATTATAGTTATAGATGATGATGTCGAATTATTACAAACCTTACCCTCCCTACTGAAACCTTGGAAATTTAAACTTACTACCCTCAGCGATCCTCGACAATTCTGGGAAGTACTTGCAGCAGTTAATCCTAACTTACTGGTGCTAGATATCGAAATGCCTTACATTAGTGGTCTTGAATTATGTAAAGTACTCCGCAATCATCCTTACTGGCGCAAACTACCAATATTATTTCTGAGCATTCATACAGATGCCAATATCAGAGAACAAGTATTTACCAGTGGTGCAGATGACTTTGTGAATAAACCTGTGGTGGGTAAGCAACTTGCTGTTCGTATTCTTAATTGTCTTGAGCGTAGAGCTTAATTGGGGAGCATCCCAATTTTTCCAAAATATGCAGTAGTGGGAGCTGGAAAGCTACCTTTACATACAAAGCGGGCTTTCGCACCCAACAGGCGGCGCACCACCCCCTATCAATGGAAGAAACACCAGATATCTCATCACCTCATCACCCCATCATATCAAATCCGCTTATTTACCTACCATATTGTCGTCACCTCACCCCGTCCTCCAGACACCCCTCTCCTTAATAAGGAGAGGGGAAGGGGGTGAGGTTTTTGGGTAACTAATCATCCGGATTTCATATCACCCCATCCTTTCCCTCGTGTTTCTTCAGAGCTAAAGAGTTCCCATAAAAAAAGCTCTCTAAAGAATAGAGAGCTTTTGATTAATTCCCTCAAGACGCAACAAATCACGCCCTGAAATGATTAATTAACCGTTGATTGCAGGTGCAGTCAGAGCCACAGGAGTAGCTTCACCAGCAGCCAAGTCTAAGGGGAAGTTGTGAGCATTGCGCTCGTGCATTACTTCCATACCCAAGTTAGCGCGGTTGATTACGTCAGCCCAGGTTCCGATTACACGACCCTGAGAGTCAATCACGGACTGGTTAAAGTTAAAACCATTCAGGTTGAATGCCATGGTGCTGATGCCCAAAGCAGTGAACCAAATACAGATTACAGGCCATGCACCCAGGAAGAAGTGCAAGCTACGGCTGTTGTTGAAAGAAGCGTATTGGAAGATTAAACGACCAAAGTAACCGTGTGCAGCTACGATGTTGTAGGTTTCTTCCTCTTGACCGAACTTGTAACCGTAGTTCTGAGATTCGCTCTCGGTGGTTTCACGAACTAAGGAAGAAGTTACCAAGCTTCCGTGCATTGCACAGAACAAGGAACCTCCGAATACACCAGCTACACCTAACTGGTGGAAGGGGTGCATCAGGATGTTGTGCTCTGCTTGGAATACCAACATGAAGTTGAAGGTACCAGAGATACCCAAGGGCATACCATCAGAGAAGGAACCTTGACCCAAAGGATAGATGAGGAATACTGCGGTTGCAGATGCCACAGGAGCAGAGTATGCTACGCAAATCCAAGGGCGCATTCCTAAACGGTAGCTCAATTCCCACTGACGACCTAACCAGCAGAAAACACCAATTAGGAAGTGGAAAATTACCAACTGGTAAGGACCACCGTTGTATAACCACTCATCTAAGGAAGCCGCTTCCCAGATGGGGTAGAAGTGCAAACCAATCGCATTAGAAGAAGGTACAACAGCACCAGAGATGATGTTGTTTCCGTAAATCAAAGAACCTGCAACTGGCTCGCGGATACCATCGATGTCTACGGGAGGTGCAGCGATGAAAGCGATGATGAAGCAGGTGGTTGCAGCTAGTAAGCAAGGAATCATCAGTACGCCGAACCAACCGATGTATATACGGTTGTTGACACTAGTGATCCAGTTACAAAACCGCTCCCATACGTTGCCGCCTTCGCGTCTTTGTAAGGTTGTGGTCATTATTCTTTATGAGTGCTTAATTGTTAGGAATGTAAAACAGATAAATCCAATAAAATTTACCTGTAATAACTAAAATTACATGAATTTACTGAAAAAACACCTCTATTTACAATAATTAATATATGTTTGTTGTTCGCAATGTTTTCAGTTCCAAATGACATAAATATGACTAAAACAACAAGCTCATTCATGCTTATTTATACTTATGAATTCACCAGATTTTATCTCAATAGCTGCAACCATATTTGTAAAGCAAAGTAACTAAAAGTAAAGAAATATAATTGAATTATAAACAAATATTACTTGCCTTTGTGAACAAATGTTAAGCATGAATGTACCGAATGATAAACGCCGGACAAAATTAGCGAAGTTAATCGAACGACGCTGTCAGCGAGTGCAGTATTCGGTGTTTGAATATCTGTTGGATAAAAAAAGTATTAAACAACAGTTGGAAAAATACTGGTTACCTGTACTTACTCCCTTCCCGCCAGAAGAATACCGATTTAATGAACCGCGTTCGACGAAGTCGTTCCCGTAGGGTAGACGCGAAGAACACGAAGGAAGAACAAAAAGAATATAGGTAATCTTAGACCGGGAAGGGAGTAATTTGTAGTGAAGATAATCTCCGGGTTTATCCCCTAGATGCTACTGCAAAACAACAAACTCGCGTATATGGTAGCGAACCTCCTTATCTATACTCAAGCGGGGTTTAAAACCCCATCCCCTACGGGTTGTTTGTTTTGTGTTGGGGTTTAAATCCCCATTACAAAACGTAATTACGAATTACGAATTACGAATTACGAATTACGAATTGTTTAAGCCGAGGAACCCTTTCGGCAGTTACTCCACTTGGGGGTCTCCCCCATGAGCGACTGCGGAGGGCTTGTATCCATTTACTTCGGGGTTCCTTCCCCATCCCCCACAACCCATCCCCTATCCCCTACCCCGTTGGCGCAGCCGCCCTGAAAGGGCTAGGGGTTCGGTCAGCGTCTGTATTGTATCCAACTGAAAACAGCTATAAGGGGATAAATTCAGGTGATAAAACTAGTAACTAATAACTGTTAAAGATATCGATAGTTGTACTATTACAAATTGTAAAAATTTTTGTCATAATATGTACTTTATCATCCGCAACTGCGGGTTTTGTGTATCAAGTTGCTGATCCCAAAAATGACAATATTGTATTAGGTGAGGAATCTGTGCATGACTCAAACTGTCTGGATTGCAAGACACGCTAACCGCCTTGACTTCGTTAACCCCGAATGGTTTTTGACTGCGGAACGACGGTACGATCCACCCCTATCCGATGATGGTATGGTACAAGCACAGCAACTAGCCCAACGTTTAAAAAACGAAAAAATCGATCATATTTTTGCTTCACCCTTCCTGCGCACAGTGCAAACAGCCGATGCGATCGCTCAAACATTGGATTTACCCATTAAACTAGAAACGGGTTTGAGTGAGTGGCTCAATCCAGATTGGATGACGGAGGAACCAGAAAGATTATCAACACCAGCCTTGGCAGAACAATTTCCCTCCATTGATACGAGCTACACACCCCATATTGCTGCCACATATCCAGAAACTCTAGCACAAAGCAGAGAGCGTTCCGGCATGACTGCTAGGTGTTTAGCGGTGGAATACTCTCCACAACATATCCTTCTGGTGGGACATGGAGCTTCTGTAAAAGGTGCTGCCATTGGATTGGTGGGAGACATTGCCGATAATGGTGAAAAAGTCCGTTTATGTAGCTTATTCAAGGTTGTCCGCCAAAATCCAGGTTGGTTATTAGAACTGAGGGGAGATACCTCCCACTTAACCCAAGTAGAAGAAGTCGTCCGATTTAACTAATATTTGGAAGTGAAGATGAAGAATTCAGAAAAGTAATTCTCAATTCGCTCATTCTCAATTCTAAATTCAGAATCAATCCTACACCTAAAACCTACAATCAAAAATCGGCATGACTTTACTACTAGCAGGAGACATTGGCGGTACAAAAACCATTTTGCAGTTGGTGGAAGTATCGTCACAGCAAGATTTACATACTATTGCAGAGGAACGCTACAGTAGCGGTGATTTTCCCGATTTAGTGCCGATGGTAAAACAATTTTTGGCTCAGACAGATGGGGGAATTCCTCAAAAAGCCTGTTTTGGCATTGCCGGTCCTGTGGTTAATAATACCGCCAAGTTAACGAATATTGCTTGGTCTTTGGATGGGGAACGTTTGCAATCCGAGCTTGGTATTACCCAGGTTTCCCTCATCAATGACTTTGCTGCCGTTGGCTATGGCATTTCAGGTCTGAAGCCAGAAGATTTGTGTACTTTACAACCTGGTAAACCCAATCTGGAAGCACCAATTGCGATTATTGGTGCGGGAACTGGTTTAGGACAAGGTTTTTTAATTAAACAGGGAGAACACTACCAAGTTTTTGCTTCAGAAGGGGGACACGCTGATTTTGCCCCTCGAACTGAGTTAGAGTTTCAGCTACTAAAATATTTGTTAGATAAGCATGATATCCAACGGGTTTCCGTAGAAAGGGTGGTTTCTGGTTTAGGGTTGGTTTCCATTTACCAGTTTATGCGCGATCGGCAACTTGCTAGTGAATTACCAGAAATTGCTCAAGTTGTGAGAACTTGGGAACAGGAGGCAGGTAAACCAGAAAAAAGTGTCGATCCGGGTGCTGCTATTGGTATGGCTGCGGTACAAAAAAGCGATCGCCTCTCGGAAAAAGCCATGCAGTTATTTGTTGAAGTTTACGGCGCAGAAGCAGGAAATCTCGCCCTTAAGCTCCTACCCTATGGTGGTTTATATGTTGCTGGGGGGATTGCAGCTAAAATCCTTCCTTTATTGGAGTCAGGTAGTTTTTTATTGAATTTTACTCAAAAGGGTAGGATGCGGGGCATTTTAGAAAATATACCCGTGCATATTGTGCTAAATCCACAAGTGGGACTTATTGGCGCTGCTGTCTGTGCAGCTAGGTTGTAAAGAAGGCAGGGGGCAGGAGGCATTGCCGATGAAATAATTTCACCACTACCTATAAAAAACCTCACCCTCGCTTTTGGCGATGCAAAAATCTTTCCCTCTCCTTATTAAAGAGAGGGATGTCTCGGATGTCTGCTCTTGTCAGGGCGAGGTTATTTACAAGTCAGTCCCCCACGGTCAAATCCCACAACCTGCGTATCTGAAAATGCTTTGTGACTAACTCCTCAAGGGCGCACGCAATGCGCCCCTACTGTGCGCCTCCACGCCACTCTGCTCAAAGCCGCGCTTCGCGCGTCTACATGGATGTTTGTACATAACCAAGGATGAAAATAATCCCCTCACGCTGGGCGGGGAAACCCCACCCCTACTCCGAACTCCGAACTCCGAACTCCGAACTCCGAACTCCCTATTTTCTAGCTAGAATGACCTCTTTTGCTATGTAATACGCAATTACATATAGTTGACTGCTAGAGTTAACAAATCAATTTAGGTTAAACCTTGTGCAATTGGATCGGCAACAACTACAAACCTCTCTAGAAAGAGGGCGTAAATCTGCTTACTTACCATTTTCTCTACATATTTTTGATACTGTCTCTTCTACTAACCAAATTCTCTGGGATTTGCTCGCTCAAGGTGCGTCACCTGGATGTGTAGTCATTGCCACTCAACAAACAGCAGGAAAAGGACAATGGGGTCGTCAATGGATATCTCCAGGGGGGGGATTATATCTTTCCCTAGCCATCGATCCCCAACAATTACCAGCCAGGAACAGTTATCAGTTAACATTAGCTAGTGCTTGGGGCGTGGCTGAGAAATTACGAAATTGTGGAATTGATCTAGCTATCAAATGGCCCAACGATTTAGTACTTGAACAACGTAAATTAGGGGGAATTCTCACAGAAACAAAAATAAATCAGGGAAAAATTAACCAGGCATTGATTGGAATTGGCATTAACTGGGCAAACCCCGTGCCAAAAACTGGCATTAACTTGCAAATGTGGCAAGCTATTAAAGAGCAACACGTAATTCCCAGTTTGGAAGATTTGGCTGCTCAAGTTTTACTCGGAATAGAATCCGGTATACAGTGCCTTTTTCAAGAAGGGGTAAATATATTAATATCCCACTATCTGCAACTACTAACGAACATTGGCGATCGCATATGCGTCAATAATGCTGTCGGTACTGTAGTCGGCGTGACTCACACAGGGGAGCTTCATGTACGCATACACACTGATGGTACCAGATTGAGCAGAAAACCAGAAATTTACTTACAGCCCGGTACAATTAGTCTGGGCTACTGTCAATCCTCATGATTAGATTTATAATTCTTTATCCAAAAATTATAAATCTAACTGGGAAATGACTGAGACAATCTGTATAAGCTCATTTAACACAACACCAGAGAACAAATGACGCAACGCAATCAAAATTCCCATAAAAGGTTGCACCAATCATGGCAGCGTTCCCTACCCATGCGGAGTGTCTGTTGGCTGAGTAGTTTTAGCTTACTTGGCAATGGCTTGGTGTTTGCCCAAACTGAATCTGCGGCGATAGACAACATTGTTCCCACTGCGACGAATACCCAGTCACAGGCAGTGAAGAAACCATTAAAAAAAGATATTGTTATTTCCACAACTAAGATTGTTGCCAAATCCCAGAGTAGCAAGCCAAAATCAACTTTTGCTCAACGTAGAGCCAGACTGAGGCAAGTGCTCAAGCAAAGAGCTAGTAATTCTCAAAAACCAGCTGTAGCAGCCAAAAAGCCCAAACCCCGAGTGTCAGTTAAGGTATTGCCAAGAAATACCAAAACTTCACCAATCAAGCCTGCAATTGCTACTAAGAAAAAGCCTTCCGTTAGGGCTTCCCAGCCTAGCACTGCCATTAGGCAAGGAAAACCCAAAGTTAAGATTACTGCGCCCATAGCCCGTCCTCCAGTGTCCAATACGCGCAGGGCAGTTAGCAAACCAACTAGTATTCCTAAGGTCGGTAGGGCAAAACCAAGCAAGCCCAAAGACTATAATAATGCCTACATTGACCCCACAAATTACAATGGTGCGACTAAACGTAATAATGAAGCACCACGGGTAATTCTCACAGAACGGGGTAATGGTTGTCGAGCTATATCCGTTAAAGGACAAGGTATTACCAGCAGTAACTGTGTTAAAGCTCCTGTTAGTAATACCAAGAATCAAAATATTGCTAACTCTCAGAATAAACCAACTTCTAAAAAAGCCCCTAGTTGGTTAAGAAAAAGTCAAACTTCCCGGATAGCTAGTGCAAAACCCGTTAAGCGAAGTGTTGTTTCCAGAGTAAGGAAGAGTAGATGGCGCCGGAATCGGATCGCAACTGCTGTCAGTAGCAGAAGATGGAATCCGACTCAGAGGACCACTAGTGTTACCAAAAGCTCTATTAGCGCCAACAGATTTATTCCCAGCCCTAGCAATTTTGCTGCCACCCAGGTGAGCGCCACACCCCTTGCTCCTAAAGGTGGAATGTTACCCCTGCCAGTGACTGCGGATAATCTGGCACCCCGTCCTAGCACCGTTGCCTATAATATTCCTCTGGCGACAACCTTGCCAAAAATTGCCTATGGTATGCCTAATATTACCTATGGTAATGGTCGAGGATTTATGTTCCCAGTTTCTGTCCCTTCACCCATCACTTCCTTGTTTGGTTGGCGGATACATCCCATAACTGGTAATCGTCGCTTCCATGCTGGTACTGATATTGGTGCAGCAATGGGAACACCAGTCCTAGCTGCTTACACTGGTCAGGTGGAAGTTGCTGATTGGGTTGGTGGCTATGGTATGACTGTAATTTTGAATCATGGTAGCAGTCAACAAACCCTCTATGGTCATATGTCCGAAATCTTTGTTAGACCAGGACAACAGGTGGAAAAAGGTATGGTAATTGGGCGAGTTGGTAGTACTGGGAATTCCACTGGACCCCACCTCCACTTTGAAGTACGCCAGCTGACATCAGAGGGTTGGGTGGCTACTAATCCCAATGCCTATTTAGAGGATGGTTTGCAGCAGTTAATGCAATCTTTACGAACTGCTCAAAAACCGGAATAACCCAAATCTGACTCAAGATTGAGGGTAAACAAACGGGAAAGGGCACGGCACCTGTGATATGTCGGCATGGTTGATTATCTTACTGATGCCGTGCCCCTACGGGAAATTTTTTTCCTTCACTCCTTCACTCCGAACTCCGAACTCCGAACTCCTAGAGATACCCGTGTTCGGCAAGAAAACCAGAGGTAATATGATGTTCATCATTATTCGCTCCTGCTTTCATGGCTGAGTCGCCAAAATTGAGGAATTTTTCCACATATTTGCCTAAAATATCTCCTTCTAAATTCACCCAACTACCAGGAATTAGATATCGGAGATTGGTGTCAGCATAGGTTAAGGGAATGATAGCCACCTTAAATTGACATAAATCTGGGCTGTAGTCTGCTACTGTAAGACTGATACCATTGATCGCAATACTACCTTTAGGGACAATGTAACGAGCGATCGCATCTGGTGCAGTAAATTCCAGTTCCCAAGAAGTGGCTGTTTGCACTGTTGCTACCATTTGTCCCATACCGTCAACGTGTCCCATCACAAAATGTCCGCCAACTTTGCCTCCTACCCGCAAAGAAGTTTCCAGATTGACGTATTTGTTTCCTGTTGATGCTTGCCCCAGGGTAGTACGCCGTAAGGTTTCTGGGGAAGCAGTGGCTACAAATCCGTCCTTTAATTTCTGCTCTACTGTTAAGCACACCCCATCAACAGCAACACTATCACCATAAGCCAAATCTTCCATAATTAATCTTGACCCATCACCAATGCAGGTAATTTGCCAAGAATCTCCGCCTAGGGGTTTTATAGTTCCTAATGTTTGAATTAATCCTGTAAACACGGTTTTTCTGTCTATTTTACTCTATTTATTGCTCAATAGCAGTGAAAATCCACTAGTAATTCTGACAATTTTTTCTATATCAGAAGTATATTTACTAACTATCATGTTTTGTATGAATATCAAGACATTCTTCTGTGACTCAAGGCATACTGAAGTAAGTAAGTTATTCCCGGATTATATTAATAGAACTTACTCTGGTGTTCGCAACCATTTGGGAGTTTAATAGAAGCAATTATAGAAAATAAAACTTATGTTTATCCTTGTTCCAGCCTTACCCGCACAATGGTATGATTCATTACTATTTTTCCCTAACTCTCAAAATATTGTAGAGGCTTAGCCAATGATTGAGATGAAAGTCGCTGGCATAGCATTAGATGCCATTACCCGCAGCCCCATTGTACTCTTGAAAGATGCTTCTGAACGCCGTGCTTTACCAATATATATCGGTCAGGAGCAAGCTAGGGCAATTATGGGCCCTTTGGAAAATCAAAAACCACCCAGACCCTTAACCCATGATCTAATTGTCAGTATTCTCGAAGCATGGGAGATGAATCTTGAAAAGATTATCATTCACTCCTTGCAAAAAGATACGTTTTATGCTTCATTGATTTTACAGCAAGGTGAGGTGAAAAAAGAAATTGACGCTCGTCCTAGTGATGCGATCGCAATTGCTCTACGGACTAATGCCCCGATATGGGTAATGGAAGAAGTGATTGCTGATGCTTCGATTCCTGTAGATAGGGATGCCGATGAAGCGGAACAAGAGGCATTTAGAGAATTTATCTCCAACCTCCGTCCAGAAGATTTGATCCGCCACTTTGGTACTGAAAGTGAAAGCTAAAACAGCTATGTGTTGAGTATTACAACTCAAAGTATGGCAACTCAAAACTCCTGAATTGAAAAGATGCGATACCGACGTTTTGGGAAAACTAATCTGCGCCTATCCGTATTTTCCCTAGGTACTATGCGCTATTTAGCGACACCAGAAAACGCATGGCATACAATTCAGCAAGCGATCGCCCTAGGGATTAATCATGTAGAAACAGCCAGAGGGTATGGTCAGAGTGAGGAGTTTTTAGGGAGGGCTATCGCTTCGGGGTTATCAGTACCCCGCTCCCAACTTTACATTACGACAAAAATCCCTCCTACGGCAGATGCGGATACGATGGGTCGGTATATAGATAGTTCTCTAGAAAGATTAAATTTGGATTATGTGGATTGTTTGGGAATCCATGGCTTGAATACTTGGGAGCATTTGCAGTGGGTTCAAGCCAAGAATGGCTGTATGCAAGCTGTTTGGTCAGCGGTGGCTGATGGTAGGGTGAGACATGTAGGATTTTCCACCCATGCACCGTTAGAGGTGATTATAGCAGCCGTTGACACAGGTTTTTTTGAGTTTGTCAATTTACATTACTATTATTTTTTCCAGCGGAATGCTCCAGCCATTGAGCTAGCTTTGCAAAAGGATATGGGTGTGTTTATTATTTCCCCTGGGGATAAGGGAGGAAGGCTGTATAATCCTCCCCAAACTCTAGTTGATTTATGTCATCCTTTTTCACCCCTAGAGTTGAATTATCGGTTTTTGTTAAGTGACTCCCGAATTACAACTTTGAGTTTGGGTGCAGCCAATCCAGGAGAGTTAGCAATACCTTTGCAAGTTGCTGATCGAGATTATCCGCTGACAGAGGAAGAAGTTACTATATTTAATGGTTTAGAAAGTCACAGCGATCAAGTTTTAAGTACTAATAAATGTAGTCAATGCTATGAGTGTTTACCTTGTCCGGAAAATATTAATATTCCCGAAGTTTTACGACTGCGTAATTTAACGATGGCGTATGACATGAAGGAGTATGGGGAATATCGCTATGGAATGTTTGAAAATGCGGGTCATTGGTTTCCAGGAATGAAGGGAAATAGGTGTACGGAGTGCGGTGATTGTTTGCCTAAATGTCCGGAAAATTTAAATATTCCCAGTTTATTACAGGATACCCACAGGAGATTGCAAGGGAAAGTTGGTAGGCGATTGTGGGGATGAAGTAAGTAATCAATAGTTGATAGTTGTTAGTTGTTGGTTGTTGGTTGTTAGTTGACGGTTGACAGTGGGTCAGAAACATTTTTCATGGCTTGGTTGTGGGATCTTCCCGTGGGGGGCTAAATTGAAAATAGGCGCGGAAGAACCCAGTAGGGGCGCATTGAGTGCGCCCTTAAAAAGTTAGTCACAAAGCATTTTCATCCTTAGTTGTATACAAACGTCCATAAGGGGCTGACCGACCTTCGGTCGAGGGAACAGGCAACGGGCAACGGGCAACAGTTGGGTTGGTTGGTTGGGAACAAAGGTTGTTGCCCTTGAATTCCCTCGACCCACCAGTGGGTACCAAGCCCCGTCATGAGTGGGACGATTGCGTTGGACGGGGTTTAAATCCTCGTCCAACGCCTTCACTGTTGCCTGTTCCCTGTTAAGAGTTGCCTTTAATTGAAAATAATCCAACCTTAACTTAAGCACAAAATTGTAGGTAAACCAGCAGTTTTTTTTGAATTTTAATAGTAATTGTTAGCAAGAGGAAATATTTAGATTTTGAACTAGTTTGCCAGTATTTCTAAATATATGATGCTGTCCTAACAATCACTATTGAGGAGGATTAGATCCCAATGTCTTATAGTTATGATAATAGCCACCCTTTGGATAGAGGAGGGCTAACAAGTACTTCATTCTCCTCAATAAATCAATTAAATCCGAAAATAAATGATGACTTACAATTCACAAGTCATAGTAGTTTTAACTCAGAAGTACAAAGTAATGAAATCGTCAATGCTAGGGATATTAGTCCTACTGGATACAACAATAAATCTGGTTATGGATTAGTCAATGCTGGTGCAGCAGTTGGTAAAGCCATTGGTGATAATAGCTTTACTGATATTCCTGATTTGGGTGGAAATGAGTGGGGTGCAGATTTAGTACAAGCACCAGAAGTTTGGGATAAAGGACATACAGGCAAAGGTGTGATTGTGGCTGTTTTAGATACTGGGGTGGACTATAATCACTCAGATTTGAATGACAATATTTGGAGAAATACCAGAGAAATTGCCGGTAATGGCATTGATGATGATGGCAATGGTTATGTTGATGATGTCTTTGGCTGGAATTTTCATCATGAGAATAATGATGTCTTAGATAGAAACGGTCATGGTACTCATGTTGCTGGTACAATCGCCGGGGAAAGAAATGATTTTGGAGTGACTGGTATTGCCTATGATGCCCAAATTATGTCAGTTAAGGTTTTAAATGATTCTGGTTCTGGATATTATAGTTCCATCTCTGATGGCATCCGCTATGCGACAGATAATGGAGCTAATGTAATTAACCTCAGTCTCGGCGGTAGGTTTCCCACCCGTAGCGTTGAATCTGCCATTGAATATGCTAGCAGTAAAGGTGTAACTGTGGTGATGGCTGCTGGTAATTATGGCGAGTCTCAACCGGGGTATCCGGGACGTTACGCTGATGAATCGGGTATTGTTGTAGGAGCTGTAGATAGCAATAATAATATGGCTGATTTTTCCAATCGTGCTGGGAACCATAACTTAGCTTATGTTACAGCACCAGGGGTCAGTGTTTATTCTACAGTTCCTAATAATGGATATAATTCCTATAGTGGTACTTCGATGGCAAGTCCCCATGTTGCTGGGGTGGTTGCACTCATGTTGAGTGCTAATCCTGAACTGACAACTACTCAAATACGTCAAATTATCACTGAGACATCGGGAAGTAATACCCAAGCAGCAACAACTACGAGCTGGGATTTTTCTAGTTATTTGTCTCAAAATATAGTAGATAATGCAAATACTAGTGTTGTTTCACCACAGAATCTCCATGTCTCGGAAGTCGATGGCGGTTTGTTCTCTAACTCTACAGGCAATGATCAATTCTGGAACTACGAGAAGAATATGATTCAATATAACAGCGAGCATCCCGTAGCAACTTCTAGGAAGTATGGCCAATTTAGTGTTAGTGACAATAATAATGATAATGATTTAGCAAGTATTATCACCAGAATTACTAGACAGTTACAAATCTATCAACGATGGTTAAATTTACTGTTTTAAAAGGCGTTTTTTCATTTTGTATCTGCATCCAAAACCGGGTTTATTGAGATGTTTATGAACCCGGTTTTTTAATTGGGATGGCGATAAGTAGGCGAACAGGATGATTTTTGGGCAGTGAATTGCCATGAATTCACTATCAATTTAGTCAGTTTTGTCAACAGAGGTGTTGACTTTCATACTCCAGGGTTTTCCTTCTCCTTTAGGGGGATGAATATTAATTTTCCCTTTATTGGTAAACTTGGTTAAAGTCATGCCTAATTGAAATAGCGCATTGTGTACTAACCAGTAACTTTCACGGTTGTGGCAGATAATTTCCAAGGTGAGTACACCCGTATTGGTAGAAAAATACCAATGGCAGCTGGTGAGTAAATTACGAGAAATATGATCGCATGCTTGGAAAAATTTTTTCCCAACTGATTCTTCTAATTGTCTGAGTAGCAACTCATCGTGGATAGAAATTTGATAGATAGGTAAATCGTCGGAATAAAGAGAAGACTTGGACATAGGATTTTTCCCATTATTGATGAGGGTATTTTGGTTCGCCATATCGCCATTATTGTTGGCTTGTCTCCCTTGGGAATATCGCCGGATAATTAATTCTCAGTTTAGGCTGACGATTCGTTTGATGCACCCTCTACGTGATAATCTGTTATCTACACTTTTTATATACTTAGTCAATTAATGTATATAGTACTGCTTGGTTGTTTTTGATTTGATACTGAAACTTGATATAGCAAGATATTTTAATTGCGATCGCATAATTAATAGTTGTTTTTTATACGTGAAGACATAATTAACAATGTGCCGCACTCAGATGATTTTTGACATTTCATTGCTAAATAAAACCTTAAATTTCCATATGGCGATCGCAGATATTGTCATAATCATTGCTAAGTGTGTAACTAAATCGCGATCAGCTGCATTTGCTGAGAATGTATATTATAGAGTAGGTATGAGGGATTGTAGAACCCCGAATTTTGGAAAAAGTCGGGGTTCTCAAGCAAGCAACAGGACTAGGAAGGTGGTATTGTGCGAACAATACTAGCTATGTACTTTTAACTAAATACCTCTACACATATATATTCATCGTCAGTATCAGTTTCCACCTTGCAAGTTTTTTCGCAAATTACAGGCAGAATTTGGCTCCACTCCAAACTTCTCTAGGGCGCAAGCGTTGCGCCCCTACTTCTAATTCCGAACACCGAACTCAGGTTAACCAGAACGCCGTACAAAGGGTAAAAGGTCTTCTAAAATCGTTTCGTGGTAATGTTCTTGGGGATAATGTCCAACGTTGTTCAAACGAATAAATTCCCCATTAGGTACAGATTGAGCAAAATTCTCCCCCATACTCACATCTAGCCAAGGGTCTATTGCTCCCCATTGCACCAAAATAGGTTTGTCCCACTGCTTAAATCCAGATTCAATTTCCTCCATAGATTTTGCTAATTGTAAATTACGAATTGTAGCCAGCAAACTACGTCCAGATGCAGAGGTTTTCAGGAAAGGTTTGCGGTAGATTCCTAAATGTTTCTCATCAATCACATAACGACTACCACCCTCTAAAGTGCGATCCACCAATAAAGGATCTTGAGTCATCATATCTCCTACAAAGGGCAAACCCATTTGTTTAATTTTCCAAGGTAATTTGGCGGTGGGGGCAATGGGAGTATTGAGGATAGCAATGTTAGCAATTTTCTCGGGGTGGCGTAAGGCATATTGCAGTCCCACAGAACCTAAGAAGCCTTGCACAACTAAAGAAAATTTTTCTAACTCCAATGCTTCGAGCAAATCTGCTAAAGCTGTGATAAAAGCATCGGGGGTGTAAGCAAATTCTCTAGTATCTGACTTAGAGGAAAAACCACACCCAATCCAATCTGGGGCGATCGCTCTGGTTCCTTGTTGTGCTAATCCTGGTAATATGTCCCGCCAGCTATAACTTTGGGATACTAAACCATGTAATAAAACAACTGGTAATAAGTCACTTTGACCTATGGGTTCACCTTCACGGTAAAACCATTCTAGGGAATTTACGGTGATGTTATGTTCTGTTATTGACATTTATATATTCGCGCGCCGGATGCACCAGGCTGAGATTATGGGGTTTGTAATTTTAAAGGCAACAGGGAACAGGCAACAGGCAACAGTGAAGGGGTTGGACGAGGATTTAAACCCCGTCCAACGCAATCGTCCCACTCATGACGGGGCACCGGACCCACTGGTGGATCGAGGGAACTCAAGGGCAACAACCTTTGTTCCCAACCAACTAACCCAACTGTTGCCCGTTGCCCGTTAAGAGTTCCCTCGACCGAAGGTCGGTGAAATTTGTATTAATTAGAAACAATCATCTCACGAATTGCGATCGCTGTGGCAGGTGCGAGTAAAACGCCGTTGCGATAATGTCCGGTGGCGAGGAAAATATTACTAAATCCTGGTAGTTTATCTATGATTGGTGCTGGTCTACCTTCAGGACGGGGACGTAAACCGGACCAAGTGCGGATAGTGGTGGCTGTGGCTAGTTGCGGACAAAATGCGATCGCTTGTTCTAAAATCCCCTGTAATAGTTCTGGTTGGGAGGGAATTTCATGGCTATCCTCTGAGGGAAATTCTACTGTTGCTCCTACCCAGTAATCCCCATCTCCCACGGGAACTATATGCACATCATTACCACTAATTACTGGTTGAAAGTCTGGATTACCTAAAGGATCTGCTAACCGCAGTTGCAAAGCTTGTCCCAATACGGGACGAATATCAACAAATTGCTTTAACTGCGCCGTAAAGGGGGAAGAACCCAGTCCCGCTGCAATTACTAAACAATCAACCGTAAATCGACCTTCACTGGTTTCAATGGCTTCACAGCGTTGCTCAATTCCTGATGGTGGGGGTGTAACACCAAGAACATTTACCCCAAATTTAAACTCAACACCATTATGCTTTGCTGCATCAACTAAAGCCATAGTCAAAGCCGTGGGGTCAATTTGGCGGTCTTGGGGGGAATAAATAGCACCAGTAATACCGTTATTATTACTTACCTGGGGGCAAAATTGTTGTAGCCGATGAATGTCCCAAATTTCTAGGGGAAAGCCTTGACTGTGGCGAATTTCTGTCAAACTTTCCCATTTGTCTAAATTTTCTTCAGGCAAGCACAAATGGAGGATACCTTGACGATTACAGGGGATGGAGCGACCTGTAATTGATTCCAACTCTGGCAGCAAAGTTTCATAGCGTTGTACGCTAGCCTGTCGCAGTCGCCAAGCCTTTCCCTTAGCCTTGTGGCTAATAATACCCATTAACACACCCAAAGCAGCACCCGTTGAGCCTGGGAATACAAAACCAATACTAGGCAAATTAGGTAATGTCGGGGGTGGTAACTTGTCAAGAACAGTAATATTTAAACCTGGAACTTGACTCAATTCATAGGCAATTGTAGCCCCAACTATACCACAACCAGCGATCGCTATTTTCATATTTCCTGCTGAGAAGAACTAGGAGGAGGGGAAGAGGGAAGGAGTGGGGGAGTGAAGGAGGGAAGGAGTGGGGGAGTGGAGGAGTGGGGGAGTGAGGGAGTGAAGGAGGGAAAGAACTAAACCACCAACCATCAACCATCAACTAACAACCAACAACTGTCAACCAACAACTGTCAACCATCAACTAACAACCATCAACTAACAACCAACAACTAATAACCATCACTCCTCCACAATCCTAGCTTTCTTCAGATGCAGAACTTGTATCAGGAAGTAGTTGCAGGAATTGTTCAATATCTGTATAGGCAGATTGGTAACTCCTAGCTGCTAACAGAGAATTAGCATTAGTAGCAGCTTGATCGATTTTGACTAAATCCTTAAATAACTGGCGGGTTATCTTCCTGGCAGGGGGTTGATCCTGGGGTAACAAGTTAGGAGTAATGTAATTCATGGTTAGCCTAGCTTCAGTCATGGGACCATGAATAAAATTACCCACCTTGACCCACTCATTATTGCGAATTAATTCTTGTAATTCCTCCGAGCGATCGCGCACAGCGATTAATTGAGGTAAATACTCTTGAATCTTTTCCAATTGTGCAGGGGTATAAACAGGGGGTGCACTAGCAACAGTAGGACCACCACAACTGATGAGAAATGTGGTCAACAATACCAAAATTAAAGATAAGATCGAGCGTTGACGAACCATAAACAGAGTCTATTTTTTTGTCTATTAACAGTGTCATTTTAGATCGACGCGTGTAACTTCTGGCTTCTGAAATCAAAGGATTTTGCTTAAACCTATAGTTTGGAGGGAGATATTTTTTGAAACCAGTATATTTTCTTGGTTTTTTTTGCTATAAATAAGTATAATTGCTCATCTTGATAGCAAATAGTTCATGGAACCTTGCATTTTTCCTAGCAACTATTCTCACCAAGATTGTGAGGAAAATTTAATTGGTAGTTGCGAAAATTCAACAGTTATTGATAAGCTGAGACACCAACATAGGGTTTTTTGGTTGGCTGATGTACACAATCAAACCTCAACCAAGCTAAAGCCAACCCTCTCCTGACTCAGGAAAAGGGAAGGGAGTGAGGTAAGGGTCTGTATTGCATCCAAGTGAAAACCGCTGTATCATATTTACTTCCTAACTCCTAACTCGTAACTCCTAAATATTTTCAAGACAGTGGTCCTTCTACCGTTAACATCAGAATTAGCACACATGACTTGGGAGAGTGGTTCGTGAACGCATCAGAGATGGCGACAAACCTGGAATTTGCCAGTAAAATTGCTACGGTAGTCAATTTATTCAAATTAGAGTTTCCTGATGCTAAATCGGATCTAAAGCCTTGGTGTAGTGATCCGGAAACTTTAGATTTAGTAGATCCAGACTCCATAGATATTGGATTTCATTTTCCAGGAGTGAGTAAATCTTGGCGCAGTCGCAGTATTTTAATTCAGATTCGTTGCTACCAAGATCCATTAAATGAGTCTCCCTGGCGAGCAATTGGGGTAGAAGTTGCAGGATTTAACCATTTAGGAGAACAATGGCGGCTTTCCACCATTGATGATTGGAGTTTTATTGGTGAAACAGAACCTTCGGTGGAAGTCGGGAATAAGTTAAAGCAATTTTGTCGGCAAGCTTTGGAGTTGTTTAATCAAAAAAGCGAGTCAGGTGATAGTTGACGGTTGACAGTTGACAGTTGACAGTCTTGAATTCATCACTCCTTCCCTCCTTCCCTCCTTCCCTCCTTCACTCCTTCCCTCCCACACTGGTACTAGGGAACTTGAAGGGGAATGAAACTATTCTCTGGTAAATACTGACGAAAACCTCCTTCTTCGGCAAAAACAAACACCAGTTGTAATGGATAATCTGGAGGAACTTGTAAATCAGCCCAAGGTATGGCCACTTCTAAACATTTATTAAAGGCTACTTGGGCACGACTGGCACGGCAATGCCATTCAAAGTTTTCTCCAGCTTCTTGAAATAGAACTGATTGTGTAAGCAGGTTAATTTCTAAATGGTGATGGAACCAGTAATTCATGGGGGCTGTATCTGGCAGATTATCCAAAGGAATGGGACTGTTGTGCATAGTTTGCTCGGGATAAAACCAGAGTAAATTTAATTCTGCGGGTAAATCCTTTCCTGGCTGTATGCCACTTTTCACATCCATCCGTAGATAGAAATTCAAATGATCCACTCCATACCAAAGACGCTGGACAGGACTGCTGCTGTGCATTGTCCCCCTAGCACCACCAATTTCTATCCGTCCAGCTCGTTCCCAATCTTGCTCGTCTGCTACCCCATCAATAATGGGATGAATAAACCCTTGGGGACCGTGTTCTCCTTGGGGGATATGCAGTTCTACAGGTTGTAGTAAATAATCTGGAATGGGTTCATTTAATGCTTTGTAAACCCCACAAAGGTGTTCCCGGAATAATTGGTCAAAAATGGCATCCTGGTTAGAGGAATGTCCTTCCCCAAACCACCAAAACCAGTCCGAACCTTGTGCTGCATACATGGCTTCCCAGGCTGCGGGATTGTTCTCTGGAGTCGCTTCGGGATGATTGGCTAATACTCTCCTAGCTTGGGTGAGGTAATCCCAAGCGCGATTTTTTGCCGGATCACCAATCCAGGTGGTGAAACTACCATCTACCCAAGAACCGCTGTGTAATTTTTCTGTGGGGATGGTGGCTGTGGGGGGGAATTTGTCGAGAAATTCCGATACTGTCACCAGTTGTAGGTGTGGTTCTTTACTCAGGGTTGTATACAAAGCCTCTAAAAATGGTTTGCCATCTTCGGGATAAAATTCCCAGCAGTTCTCTCCATCCAAAGCGATGGTAACTAACCAAGGTGTGTCCGGGTTTTGCTCCCTTTGCATTTTAGCGATCGCTTCTAAATGTCCTACTAGGTCAGAAGCGGCTTGCTGGGGTTTCATGGCACTGTAGGTAAAGCCAATTAGGTCAGATAATCTATGATCCCGAAATACAATTGCCAAATCTCCGTGGGCAGTTTCCAGGCGATAGGGCCGATATAATAACTCTGGCTCTCCCACGTTCCCTGCTTCATCCCGGTGGAAAAAATGGTGCAAGCTCCATCCCAAGACTGCTTCATCTGAGCAAATCCAATTAAATCCTTGTCCTTTAATATACGGCAACACTTCGGGACTAACTGATTGTTCTGATGGCCACAATCCCCTAGGAGTTCGTCCAAATCTATCTATATATAAATCCCAAGACTTTTGTAAATGGCGGGGAATATCTTCGGGCCACTGAAATTGTGATTCTGGCAAGGTCATATTCGGCACAGCGACCCGTCCAGAATCAGTATTAGCTAGCAAGGGTAAAATTGGGTGGGTATAGGGGGTAGTAGTTACCTCTAATTGCCCCTTATCTTGCATTTGCCGATGTTGGGGGATGATGCGGCTAATAATTTGCTGTTGTTTGCGATAAATTTGTTGGCGATCGCTTAAAGTAAAGTTACGTTCTTTTTGTAACCATGCCTCAATTTCTGGATCGTCCCAAAACAGGGGATCTATCCAGGCTAAATTGTGCCAAGCTAATAAATCGCCATAATCTGACAATTCCCAGTTTTCCAAACACCAATCCAGTCCCCTATCCTGTTTTTGTTCGTATAACTGACTGTAGCGGGGATGGGGATCTACAAGGGTATGGTGATTAGCATCAAAAAAATGCTGGATAATAAATTCTTTCTGTGCTGGAGAAAGTTGCTCTGTGGGTATGAGACTAATTTCCAAGTAAGGATCTACAGCAGTACCAGCCACATAATCTTCCAACTGTAATATCAAAGATGGGACTAAATTGACCGTTTGATGTAACTTGGGATATCTCTCCAGCAGTAGCACCAAATCTAAATAATCCTTAGTGCCATGCAAACGTACCCAAGGAAGATGGTAATTATGCTGGGATGGCGAAAAAGCACCGCTATTCGGAGATTTGTATAGCGGTTGATGTTGGTGCCAAATAAAAGCAATGTAAAGAGGATGAGACATAAATTGAGGCAGGAGTATTGAGTTAGGGAGGTGGTACAAATTCTATACTCATAACCTCTAACTCATAACTCCCTACTTTTAAAAGAATGTAGAATGAGCGAATGAGCGAATTACGTGGGAGCAACGGGGATTTTACTCCGACGCAAAACGCGCTGCTTGTAGAAGCAGGGGAATTTAACCCCCAGAGTTGGTTAAATTACTTGTTCTACTTCTGCGATTTCTGGAATCATTTCTCGCAGACGACGCTCAATACCCATTCTCAAAGTCATTGCGGAACTGGGACAAGAACCACAGGCACCTTGTAAACGCAGCTTAACAGTGGCACCATCAAGGTCCACAAGCTCCACATTACCCCCATCAGACATAAGATATGGACGCATTTCGTCTAATACAGTTTCCACATTTTCTTTTGTCAGTTCCATTGTTGCCATTGCGTGCGACCTCTACAAACTCAAAAAGTTTTATCTTCCAGGCTTATTACCTACATGGTAGACCCAATTGCTGGGATATTTAAGCTAAATTTCTCAAATAAACGGTTAATTATTCTCAAGATTTTTCAATATTAACCATTAGCTATTGACCATCTTTGCAGTTAAAAGGCAAAAGGCAAAAGGCAAAAGGCAAAAGAAAGAAGAAACAGACAAATTTCTAATTTCCCTCATCTCATCATCCCCTTATCTTCAGATTAACTGAATATTGGTATAATTAAATTCAGTGGTACTGCATTCTCCATTTTGATCTTCCTGGATACTCTGCTTAATCATCAAGTAATAGTTGCCAAATTTATCGTAAGTCTCTGTAAATTTCAGCACACTATTTATTTCATTTGTATTCGCATTACTAAATGTGGCATCATATTTAGTAGCAATGTAACCAGAACCAGTATCTAAGGTTTCATAGGTAGCGATCGCAACAGCCATACGTCCCATTACCCGTCTAACGTAGCAAACTTCTCCATCTTTAATTTTATACTTTGAATCCATAGAATCCCCTTGAACTAGTATTTCTACAGGTCCAGCTTCATCAGCGTCACCAAAAATAAACTCATGTTTACCATGAGCCTCACTAAAAGCAATTCTTTGACGATGGGTAACAATATCCTGCAACTGAGTATAAATACCCGCTTTAATTTGTTCATTTGCAACATCGGTAACATCTACACTCAAGTCGCTGTGAATGGTAATTTTACCCGTATAAACAGATGAATCTTGAACTAATTGCACATCCGCAGTGTAACCGGGAAATTTTTCGTCCCAAGTGTAACGACTTTCATAAGCGGTTTGGAATAACTCCTGGGGTGTTGCTCGATCTGTCATATTAACACTTTGAGATCTCCTTCCCCAGTTTACTCCCTTCCCGCGATTAAACTACCGAAAAATTGTAGGCTGGGTTGAGGGTCGAAACCCAGCATCTGGTTGGGTTTCACTCCGTACCACTTCGTGGAAGCAAGCTACAACCCAACCTACGTTATAGGTAATTTTCTGCCGGGAAGAAAGCAATCCCTCGTAGGTTGGGTGAAACGAAGTGGAACCCAACATAGAATATGATAAAAGTAGAGATTATTTAAACAACTAAATACCTAATTCACCACCAACAAATAAAGCTTCAAGTCTCGATATAAAGATAGTGCGATCGCAATCCCTCTTAGGTTGGGTGAAACGAAGTGGAACCCAACATGAAACATGATAAAAGTACCGATGAAAAATTTTTTTCACCACCAAGCATGAAAAAGGATTATTTTCCCTACACCCCACACCCCACACCCTATTTTCTAGTTAGGAGCGCAAAAACCTGAAAACTCTTTCTCCCCCTGCTCGGGTGAGCAAAAAAGTGTGGGGAGTGTGGGGAGTTATTTTTTGGATACTTAGCTAGAAATCCCACGTAAAATTTCGTTTACCCGATGATAAAAGCGATAATTGAACCCATTGGCGCGAGATGTAAAAGCGATGGGGCATAATTTTCAACAACTGGCTACACTGTACAAAAATACCCTCCTCCAAGATGTCATTCCCTTTTGGGAACAGCATTCTATAGATTGGGAATGTGGTGGTTACTTTACCTGTCTGGATAGAAAGGGCAAGGTATACGATACAGACAAATTTATCTGGTTGCAAAACCGCCAAGTATGGTTATTTTCCATGCTTTACAATCGGCTAGAAAAACGGCAAGATTGGCTAAAAATTGCTGCCAATGGTGCTAGTTTTCTCTCCCAGCATGGAAGAGATGGGGAGGGTAATTGGTACTTTTCCCTCACCCGTGATGGTAAGCCTTTAGTGCAACCATACAATATCTTTTCTGACTGCTTTGCAGCTATGGCATTTAGTCAGTATGCCTTGGCTAACGGAGAAGAATGGGCAAAAGACGTGGCTTTGCAAGCTTATAACAACGTTTTACGTCGCCAATCAAACCCCAAGGGCAAATACAATAAAACCTATCCCGGTACTCGCCCCATGAAAGCTTTGGCTGTGCCCATGATTTTAGCTAACCTATCCCTAGAAATGGCATGGCTGCTAGAAAGCGATTCCCTAGAGGAAGTACTCGACGCAACGGTGCGGGAAGTGATGACAGATTTCCTAGACAAAGAACGGGGGTTAATGTGGGAAAATGTCGCTCCTGATGGCTCCCACCTCGACTGCTTTGAAGGACGACTAATTAATCCTGGCCATGGTATTGAAGCCATGTGGTTTATTATGGACATTGCCCAACGCCGTCATGATACTCAATTAATTAACCGAGCCGTTGATGTGGTGTTGAATATCCTCGATTTTGCTTGGGATAAAGAGTATGGCGGACTTTATTATTTCATGGATGCAGAAGGATATCCCCCCCAGCAGTTGGAATGGGATCAAAAACTGTGGTGGGTACATTTAGAATCCCTAGTTGCATTGGCAATGGGTTATAAACTCACGGATCGGGAAATATGTAGAGATTGGTATTATAGGATGCATGAATATACTTGGTCGCATTTTGCAGATCCAGATAATGGAGAGTGGTTTGGTTATCTCAATCGTCGTGGGGAAGTACTATTAGACCTCAAAGGCGGTAAATGGAAAGGTTGCTTTCATGTACCACGGGCGATGTATCTTTGTTGGCAACAGTTTCAGCAGGCATAAGATAAAGGTTCTAAAGGAGAGGGAAAGAGTGAAGGAGTGAAAGAGTGAAGGAGAGAAGGAGGGAAGGAGAGAAGGAGGGAAGGAGAGAAGGAGGGAAGGAGAGAAGGAGGGAAGGAGAGAAGGAGGGAAGGAGAGAAGGAGGGAAGGAGTAGGGGCGGGGTTTCCCCGCCCCTACTCCTCATCCCATGTGTGAACGAAAAAATGTGTGGGAGAGCCAAAATACTTATTACTTATTACTTATTACTTCATCATCTCATCATCCTATCTACAAAGGCTTGTGACTGGGTACTCCCACAGCACGGGGGAATTTAACTGGTGTATTTGCTAGTTTCTTCAGATATAGACAATGGCGAATGCTTTGACTGAGAGGAGTAGTAAATTTTTCAATGTGTTCAATAACACCACCTAACTGCTTCACCGCACTTTCCATGTTAGTGGTTTCCTCTACCGTCCAATTTCCCCGATAAATTATCCCTAAACCACCCTTTTTAACTAATGGTAGGGCATATTCAGCACAAACAGAGGGATTTCCCACGGCTCGAATTAAAGCCACATCATATTGTTCTCTATACTGGGCATTTTGACCTATTTCTTCCGCTCTACCAGTAATAGCCGTAACGTTGTTTAATCCCAACTCTGGTAATATTTGTTCAATAAAATGAATTTTTTTGTGGGTAGAATCAAGTAATTTAACAGTACTTTTATTGACTGCAATTGCCACTGGAATACCCGGAAAACCCGCACCCGTGCCAATATCAATGAAAGATATTTCTTTACTATTGGCATTTTGATTAGAGTTATTTAGTAATGGTGCTACCCCCCGCAAAGAATCCCACAAATGCTTTTCCCAAAACTCCTGAGGCTCAGTGATACGAGTTAAATTCAGCTTTTGATTGCCTTGTAGAATTAATTCATACAATCGCTGGAATTGAATTTGCTGCTGGCTGGTTGGTTGCCAATTGAGGGTTTGTTGCCATATATCCACCATTTCTGGTAAAGAAGGCAAGATGGAATTGTTCACGGGTTAAAAGCACAATACTGAATCTCATTTCAAATATTATGGGTTTGCCTCCCACTCCGTCTACTATTTGAAAAACACGTAGTGGATTGACACGCCTAAAAATGTAGGTTGGGTTGAACTGATAACTTGCACCATTCTCAATCAGAACCAGAGGCTCTATATTCTAGTTACCAGCCTCCGCCTCCTGTTATCGGAGTTGGTGCAAGATGTGAAGAATATAACTATTTCCGCAGAATTATGGAAAAAGCAGTAGAATGTATAAAATTTAATTTATATTCATCAATCTACATCAGTATTTACTCGCTGCTCTATGTCTGGGGAAACTGGAATTAAAGTTGAAAAGCCTACACCAACTTTGCAGAAACAGATAAAGGTAAAACCTAAAGAATTATTCACTTCATTGGGTAAGGCTGCTATTAACGGTGCTTTTCTCAAGTGGGATGATTTGGCTGAGAATGGGGTAGAAATTCTTGGTTCTTTGGGATTGGATAACAAACCGGGAGAAATCGCCGGGTTGTTAATTATCCGTTCTTTGATGCAGGCAATGCGGAATTTAATAGATGAGAACAGGGAACTTTTAATTACCAAGCCGGATAATCTCCAAGATTTGTACAAGCAACTCACTTCTGCCCTCAAAGACGAAGAATTGGTTATAGATGATGACTTTTTTAAACGTCCCACATATTTGCCAATTGTAAAAGCAGCTAAAGATGGCTTTTGTCAGTGGTTAGAAAACTTTGTTGAGAAAAAGGTTGAAGCTAAGAGTATTAGTAATCGTCTTCCAGCTTACTTTATCAATGCTTTAAATGCTCAGTGGATAGAAAAGAGCCAAGAGTATGCTGTTATTAAAGAAGTTTTAGATACCCCATTTACCCAAGCAAATAAAGTAGAGCAGGGATGGTTAGTCTATCAGGCTTGGCTACAAAAGCGAATTGCAGAACCAATGTTTTTGGAAGCTTTTAGTCTCAAGGATGTTTATGTAGCCCTGCGAGCTTACTATGAGAATGAGGTAGAGGGTTCGCCAACACCAAGATTAGATTCGCGCATTAATGATGGTAAACGTTATGAAAGAGTCGTCATTGAACTGCAAAAAGAATTAGAGAATTGGTTACAGCAAGCTAATCATGATGATGCCATACGTTTGATTAGTGGTGGTCCTGGTAGCGGAAAATCTTCTTTTGCCAAAATATTTGCTGCACACCTAGGGGAACGGGAGACGATACGAGTTATTTATATTCCGTTGCACTTATTTAATCTCACAGGGGATATTACAAAATCTGTAGGGGAGTTTGTGCAGGTTGATGGTTTTTTACCCCATAATCCTTTGGATTTGAATAATGGCGAGTCACGGTTACTGATAATTTTTGATGGCTTGGATGAGCTATCAATGCAGGGAAAAATTGCTGAACAAGCAGCTAAGGAATTTGTGGAGGAAGTTAGGATTAAAGTAACGCAATTTAATCATGACAGAACTCGCTGTTTACAGGTTTTGATTACTGGAAGAGAGATAGCTGTACAAGCAAATCGTACTAAATTTAGGAAGCCACACCAGATTCTGCATATTTTGCCATATTTAGTTCAAGAAGAAGAAATAAAAAATGGTAATTATATTGATGAGAAAAAGCTGTTAGAAATAGACCAAAGACAGATATGGTGGCAACGTTATGGTAAGGCGAAAGGTAAAAGATATAAAGGGCTGCCTCAAGATTTAGATACAGATAATTTACTGGAAATCACAGTCCAACCTTTGTTGAATTATTTGGTAGCTCTGAGTTGTGAAAGAAATAGGCTAAGGTTTACGCAAGATAGTAACCTGAACGAAATCTATGCTGACTTACTAGATGCGGTTTACGAACGCGGTTATGAAAAGCATGGATATCGGTTAACAGAGGGAATAACCAAAGACGAATTTATTGGTGTTTTGGAAGAAATTGCTCTTGCCTGTTGGCATGGGGATGGTAGAACTACTACCGTTAGAGAAATTGAAGAGCATTGTGATAATAGCGGTATGCGAGAAATATTAAACCGCTTTCAAGATAGTTTTAATGAAGATTCTAAAGCGAGTATTACCCGTTTGTTAACAGCATTTTACTTCCGGGAAAGTGGAGGAGTTAGAGATACTGAGAAAACATTTGAATTTACTCACAAGAGTTTTGGTGAGTATTTAGCAGCTAAACGAATTGTGCAAGGACTCCAGTTAATTCATGAGGATTTAGAAGAACGTAAGAAAAATTTTCGTAAAGGATGTGATGAGCGCACAGCATTAGTCAATTGGGCGACTTTGTGCGGTTCATCAGCGATGGATGAATACCTATTTCGTTTTGTCTGCGATGAAATTAGAATAATTCATGTAAAAAATATTTTACAAGTTCCTCATTGGCAAAAGACATTGTGCCGTTTAATTGAGTTTATGTCGGCTAATGGAATGCCTATGGAAGGGTTAAAAGAAAGACCTAATTTCCATGAAGAGATGCGACAGGCGCGAAATGCAGAAGAAGCTTTATTAGTTGTTTTAAATGCTTGTGCGAGAGTTACGCAAGAAATTTCAGATATAAAATGGCATTCTCCTGAAGCATTTGGAGAGTTAATATCAAGGTTACAAGGTCAAAGAATTGGATCTAAAAATACGCTTGTTTTTGATTGTCTCAGTTATCTTAATCTTAAAGACTGTATTTTAGACATCAAAGATTTATACGGTGCCAACTTAAGTCATACTAATCTGCAAAAGGCGCGTCTTCTAGGGGCGAATCTTCAAGGGGCGAATCTTCAAGAGGCGAGTCTTCAAGGGGCGAATCTTCAAGAGGCGAGTCTTCAAGGGGCGAATCTTCAAGAGGCGAATCTTCAAGAGGCGAGTCTTCAAGAGGTGAATCTTCTACGGGCGAATCTTCAAGGGGCGAATCTTCTACGGGCAAATCTTAAATGGGCGAATCTTCAAGAGGCGAGTCTTGAAAGGGCGAATCTTAAATGGGCGAATCTTAAATGGGCGAATCTTCAAGAGGCGAGTCTTCACCTGGCGAGTCTTGAAAGGGCGCATCTTCAAGGGGCGCATCTTCAAGGGGCGAGTCTTGAAAGGGCGAATCTTCGACGGGCGAATCTTGAAGGAACAATCCTTGAGGGTAAAGACTTAACATCCTTAACCCAAATCTCAGAGAAAGATTTCAATGATGGTGACATTCCAGTTTAAAAACGCAATTTTTTGTAGGTTGGGTGAAACGTAGTGGAACCCAACAAAAGGCATGACTTTATCTCACGCAGAGGCGCAGAGGCGCAGAGGCGCAGAGAGTAAGAGTGGAAAATGTGTTAGGAATGTGGATTAAATAAAGTACAACTCTTAATTTATGTAATCTAATGTTGGGTTACGCTGTCGCTCCACCCAATCTACAAAGAAGTGTAAGTTAATAAATCTATATTCCTTAGTTAATAAGGAGATTTCCAGAATTGAAATTACCACGGGAACTTACAAGTCATCACCAACGGATGTCATTACATCATCAACGGATGTGATTATAATATTTGTCCTATCGCATATCCATTGTAGGGGCGCAATGCTTGCGCCCTTGTTATTGGTAAAATTATTTTCATAAATCACCTAAGGTACTGCCATTGTACAAGAGGTCCAGATGGTACGCACACCCGCCAGTAGCGAAAACCAAACCCTGCTGATTGAGTTACCTAAGACAATCGGGTTGCACGTTTCCCAAGAACAGTTTGCAGCCTTAGCCGCGGTAAACCGAGACTTAAAACTGGAAAGAACTGCACAAGGAGAGTTAATTGTGAACCCACCAACGGGTTGGGAAACTGGAGAATATAATTGTAGTATTTCTGGGGAGTTGTATTTGTGGTGGCGCGATTCCGGCAAACCTGGTAAAGTCTTTGATTCTTCTACTGGCTTCATTTTATCTAATGGTGCTACTCGCTCCCCCGATGCTTCTTGGGTTAGCCAAGCACGTTGGGATGCACTGACTCCAGAACAAAAAGGAACCTTTGCCAATATCTGCCCCGATTTTGTGGTTGAATTACGGTCTAGTTCTGATAAAATTGAGTCTCTGCAAGGTAAGATGAGAGAATACATTGATAATGGGGCGAGACTAGGCTGGTTACTCAATCCCCAGCATAGACAAGTAGAAATTTATCGACCAGGATTGGCAGTGGAAGTGTTGGATAATCCAGATGATTTGTCCGGTGAGCAGGTATTACCAGATTTTGTGTTGAATTTACACCGGGTGTGGAGTTGAAATCAGATTATTCTTTAGGCGTTATATCGTGTCCGTTGACATTGGAATAATAAAACCGCGAAGGCGCAAAGAACGCCAAGAGAAGAGAAAGGAAGTAATAATTCCGATGCAAACGAATTTGATATGAAATCAGATTATTCTTTTGGCATTGCTGAATTGGAATATGAAATTTAAAAATCAGGTAGGCGTTGCTGAATGGAAGTATGAATTTACATTTTTCGATATTATTGAAGAACGATTCTTTGCGTCTTTGCGTCTTTGCGTGAGACAAATTCATACCTAAATTCAGCAACGCCAAATATTCTAACTCTTAAACCACCAAGGGTCAGGAATCGCTTTAGTTTTCACCAAAAATGCTTTTTTCCGCATAAATCTAGCTAACGCCGCCGCACCCATGCGAGAACCACCCAAACCGGAATACTTAAAGGCATTTTTTTCACCTTCATGCATAATCGCTGTCAGAGCAGCATCATTAATACTAATCGCCCCCGCATCCAGTTGACGAGCTACTTCCAATGCTTCAAATTCTGTGCTAGCAAATACCGCCGCACTCAACCCATAAATAGAATCATTCGCCAATTTTACAGCTTCTTCCACCTTACTAAAAGCCATCACTGGCATAACCGGACCAAAGGTTTCTTCCTGCATCACCAGCATATTATGGTTGACTTCCGTCAGTACCGTAGGACGACACCAATAACCACCGCCTAATTCTTCTACCTTACCGCCACAGTGAATAATTGCCCCCTTTTCCACCGCGTCTTGCAAATGATTGGCAATAATTGCTGCTTGTTTCTCGGCAATAATCGGACCAATTTCTCCATCTTCTAACTGGGGATGGGCTAACTTTAACTGGTGCGCTTTGGTGACTAATTGATGGTAAAACTTCTCAAAGATAGAGTCAGCCACATAAATCCTCTCAATGGACAAACAGGACTGTCCCGTATTTACCACCGCACCCCATAAAATCGCTGATGTAGCTAATTCTAAATCAGCAGACTCTAAAACGATCGCGGGGTCTTTCCCCCCCAATTCTAAGTAAGCGGGAATAAACCTCTTCGCCGCCATTTCTGCCACTTTCCTCCCTGTGGCAACACTCCCGGTAAAGCATATTGCATCCACCTTGTCAATTAAATTAACTCCCGTTTCCCCCGCACCTTCAATAAAAGTAAATACATCCCGTAACTGGGGTACGCTACTGAGGGCTGTTAACAGGGGAGCCATAAACCGGGGAGCAACTTCACTGGGTTTTACCACCACCGCACAACCGGCAAGTAATGCAGGGATGGCATCAATGGTAGATAATAATAGGGGAAAATTCCAGGGACTAATTACCCCCACCAGGGAATAGGGAACCACGGTTTGTTGGACTTGGATGAAGGGAATTTCCGTCTCCTTGGCGGTATCTTGCATTAACTTTGGTGCTAACTGACACCACCTATCTATGGTGGAAAGAAAAGAGTCAACTTCCAGCTTCGATGTGGATAATCTGCCCGTATCCGCTACCAAAGCTTCCGTAAGTTTATCCTGTGACGCAACTATAGCTTTCTTCCAATCTTGTAAAGCAGCTACCCTTCCTTTTATACCCAGTTGTTGCCAACCTTTTTGTGCCCTCCGCAACCTCGAACACAATTGCGCCAACAACTTTTGTGGCGGTGGGATAATCACATAATCATATTTTCCAGTGCGGGGGTTGCGGACTTCTATGGGTTTGGACATGATTTAAATTATTCCCAGTTTGGCTAGACGCTCAATAGTTTGTTGCTGGGTTTGGATAAAATGTTGGCGTTCTACTTCCTGATCCAGCATAGAGTTTGCCGGGTAAAAATGCGACTGTTGGTAACTATCGGCATAGAGTTCAAACCTTTGACGAGAAAGTAAATTATGTAACCCAGGTCTACGGCGATCGCGGCGTAATGCGGCCAGGTCAATTTCGGCAAAGGCTGCCATACTTTCCCCTGTAGTTGTTGCTGCGACGACAATTCCTCGATGATCGATAATTTTAGAACCACCATTAGCGGAAGACTGGGGGATAGAAATATTAACTATATTAGCTGTATTCGCTGATACTACATATGCCATATTTTCCACCGCCCGGGAAATTTTAGCTGCATCCTTAGGGGTTAAACTACCACTATATATCTCAGATGTGGAATGGAGAAAAACTTCCGCACCCCGCATCGCCAAACATCGTACCACCTCTGGGTACAAAATTTCTTCCGATGCGATCGCGGCTAAGTTACCAATCTCTGTCTTGGCTACGGGAAACACCCCTTCTAAACCATAACAATCAAGATATCGTTCCCACACATCATGGGGGGTGGGGGTAAACATAGAATTTAACCGCCGATAGCGTAAAATAATCGAGCCGGAAGGGTTGATAACAAAGCAGGTTTGAAAGTATAGTCCGGGAAATTTGCTATCTAATTCGTAGGCATTACCCGCCAGAAAAATTCCATATTTCTGGGCAATTTGACTGAGAGCATCATACTCAGCCCCCTTCATTTCCAAACAAGCCTTTTTTGCCCATACATCAAAAGAATCTCCCATGGGAAAGCCGGTGAGTACGTATTCTGGCAACACAATTAAACGACAGTCAGGGCCAATAAAAGCAAGACTGCCAGCAATTTGTGTATCTAGGCGGTTAATATTATCTTGGATTAAATCCCGAGCTTGAATATTATCACGTATCCGATTCACTGCATGGCAATCTATCTGTAAAGCTAGGGCGCGGAATGACTCCACTGGCTTGATTTCTTCTGCCATAATTATTTCACCACCCTGTATATTTTCTGCACATTAAATGTGTTACATTTTACAAACAGATATTTTATATTGATACTGTATTTCTATCAATATAAAATATACTTCTATACTTGTGCTTCTGAAATATTTATGAATCTACTTATCTATACTCAAGCGGGGTTTAAAACCCCATCCCCTACGGGTTGTTTGTTTTGTGTTGGGGTTTAAATCCCCATTACAAAACGTAATTATGAATTACGAATTGTTTATTCCCTTCCCAATATAAAATCAACCATCCCCTCTATCTCTCCTCTGCGTTCTCCGCGCCTAGAGTGTTTTTTTGATCAGCAATCTTCAGACAGCAAGACTTATTAGCAGAAGCACCTTTTACTTTTACTGTCCAGTATCCTCTAACCCCCTATCTATTGTTATATATTTCAGCAATAATATATAAACCACATCTACTTTGAAATCCATAGTTTTTGCTTATGAATATTTAATATTTAGGCGATACTCATTACCATAACTTTACTTACATTTAATAAATGTCTGATATCTTAAAAAATAACTAGGGGTGTGCTTGTATTCCCAAAGGATACAAACTTCTTGAGAACATTAATTGATTGATTGTGGCTATTTACATCACTGCACAGCACATGCATCTGAGATTTTCCCAGGAAATTAAGTTACTCTTACACCGTTTAGCAGAACAGCCTTTAAGTCTTGAAGATATTTTAGCAGAAACCTCAGAAAGGGGTTTTAGCTTGGTAATTGCTGTGTTAGTTTTGCCCTTTTTATTTCCCATGCCCCCTGGGTTAACAGGTCCCTTTGGTGGTGCTTGTTTGCTATTATCTGCACAAATAATTTTAGGGCGACGTTCTCCTTGGCTACCCCGAAAAATTGCCAGGTATAAATTTCCTCGACCCTTTGCAAAGATCCTGTTAAAAAATTTACGTCAAGTGACGAGAATTTTAGAAAAAATTACCCGTCCCCGCTTCACAACCATAGCCAACAATTACTATGTGTGGAGATTTAATGGTTTATGTATTGCTTGGTTAGCATTATTACTAATTTCTCCAGTCCCTTTTACTAATCCCATTCCCACCATTGGCATATTACTGCTGGCTGTAGCTATGGTTGAGTCAGATGGCTTGTTAATGTGTTTTAGCTATATATTTACTGCCCTTACTACCTTGTTATTTGGATTTATTAGTTATGGGTTGTGGTTAGCACCCAGCCTACTACCCAGAATTTTCCAGTAAATAGGGCTTGCAGCAAAAAGTCTTTGGGTGAGGGTAGGGAATAGGGAATAGTTCGGTGCCTATGGGTTTTTATTCAAAATATGATCAAAAATTACAGATGCAAGAATTTTAAACCTAAAATTCTAATTCCCTTGCACTTAATTCCCAAAAAAATAGCCTCAAAGCATTGATAAATCAATGTTTTATAGTTATTCAGCAGACCCTAAATAGTTTTTAGGCACTCGGTGCAGCACAGCCACTCCATTACTTGTGCCAGTTGCATAAGTCCTGAAATAAACTATTATTTATTAGTTATTACTTATTACCCAATAAAAAAACCCCCAGCCAGGAGCTGAGGGAGATAATTAGGGTGCATCTAACTAAAATCTGTATTCGTCAAGCAAATAGCCACATCAGGAAGAAATTGAATTTATATTTTATTGCGCTTGACACTTTGTAGTATAAAGTGTAGTAAATTACAAACCAATACAGATACTACAAACAAGCTGGTATTAACTCATCTCAACCGTGAAAATTTAATTGCCATATTTGGGAATGTAACTCATCTGGTAAGCGAGTGGCTCAATATTAATTCCAAGTCATACTTGTAGGTTTATCAATATTTCATGAACTCCTGAAATTCTGCTGTGTTTAGCAAATTTCTGCTCAGGGAATTGACCCTCTGGTATCTGCGGGTCAATTAAACATCTAGGAGGAGAACCATTCACTACCACCATTATGCGCCAAGGCGTAACTCGCACAGTCACAATTCCATTAAAATTTGCTAACATGGCTAGGAGAGAAGTAGATAAAGCCATGTAGGCAAGATGTTTGAACCCTCGGTTGTTAATCAAACTCACTTTTTTTCTCCAGTATTTTTTGTTTCTTCAGAGTCAACATAGGTTTGTGAAGCTGATGCTTAAGTGCGTTGCACCTCCATATATGCAAAAACATAAAATATGATTTTATGATTTGTAGAGGCTTGATTTTTAGTCACTGACAAAGTCTTCGCTTATGAAGATGCAGCAAATATCAAACCTGTACTGAACAAGAAACTTACATATCTATGAGAACAATGCCACTGAGGTTCAATCCCGGGGAATATTGGATTAAAAGCCTCACTTAAGTGACTCTTTTTTAGTTCTATCAAATTTAACACTGGCTGTCAAGGTAAATGCCTCATTTAAAAGTGTATATATTAATAATATTAATAATTGTGACAACAGTCGCATAAAAGTGCTTCTTTGCCGTGATCGTAAAATAAATGAGGCTTTTAATAGGTTTGTAAATGACTCAGATTTCTCAGGATATTATTAAAGATTTGGTTGCCTCAGAAGGGGTGACTGATAACGAACTGGAAGTTCTGGTTTTAGCCTTTAATGGTAAGTCACCAGCAGAGATTAAGACAATCTTAGGAAGGCAGTCTGAGAATGCGGTACAGAAGACACTGTCACGAATCTATACCAAGTTCCGAATTCCTGGAGCCGGACCTGGAAAAATGTCTAAATTGCAGAAGATTCTTTTAGATCGCCTTCAAGCAAAGCAAGGTAAGCGAAGAGTTCTCATTGCTTGGGTTAGTAGTAATAGTAAGTACCAAGCTGAAAAAATTCGAGATGTCATTTTTAAACATCCACAGATTGAAGCTTTCATCTTAGACATGGATGGGAGTTCAAGTTCAACTTGGCTTCAAGAAACTGAGCAACTTCTTTCAAGCATAGATTTTGGTGTCCTATGCTTGCCCAAAGACTGCCTTGAAGCTGCATGGGTCAATTTTCTTATAGGCTTGTTTTCTGGAAAACTCCAGCAGAATTTCAAGCTTTTACGATTCAGCAAGAAAATGACTTGTGAGACTCCAATTAACTTTTACTCAATTGATGGTACAGAGAAGAATAATTTGGCATATTTGCTGCATGAAATAGTTGGTGGGGATATAGAAGAAGCAAAGGATTGGATTAACTACAAACTTTCTACTTCTAACTGGTTAGACGAATTAGTTTCTGAAGAAGAATTAGATTCTGCATCTCAAACTGGATATTCAGTAAATGGAGAAATTATAAATACTATAGAACCTATGTTGAAGGATAGTGATAATTATCGAGAAAATCAAATATTGCAGCAGATTATTAATCATGATGTTAGCGAATTCAAAAAAAGAATTGATTTTTTTGCTTCCAACCAATCAGGTTACAAAATTCAATTTGAACTATATCCACGCTATCTTACCGACTTGCAACGTCAGCTACAAGTACGTGTAAAAGCAGTGGCAATTGTTGATGGGGTAGAATCTTTCTGGGCAAGTGATAAAGGAGATGAAGTTGCAAAAACTGCCAATCCAGAAAGTGAAAGACTTTTTGTTTTTTCAAGTGAAAAAGATTTTGAAAACAGCTTGAATTTTTTATTAATACACGCTTCTTATTACAATGTATTTGTAACAACAGAAGATATCTATCTTCCCTATGCAGAAGAATTTTCTCTTAGAGATAATTCAAATATCTGGAATATTAAATCTTTAGATTCCAATCTAGCAACTCTACCAACTAAAGAATATGCAATTATTGAAACCACTGATGGGAATAATCAGTTAATGGTATGGTATGACCAGGATAACATTAAGGAAAGTCGAAGTACAAGGTTGGCTAATTTCTCTCCTCTAAGAAATGAGATTTCCCAGTACAAGACAATTCTCTCAGATTTTCTGGCACGAGCTAGTAGAAATGAAGGGGTATATCAAATCGGATTAGACAATTCAAATAAACAAAAAAAATCAATAACAAATCTAAATAAAATTTTAGCTCAAAAACTCGAACAAATTAAAGACAATCTTTTCAGAAAATCACAAAATGAAATTCTGAAGTACCCAAATGCTCTACTTCAGGATTTACAAAAGATAAGAAATGACTTAAATAATCTCAATAATAAGGATGATATTATTGATAAAGCTCTTAGAATTGTATGTGATAGGCTTAATTGTCAAACAGCTTCTATTTTTCTATGCTTATTTTCAAAGGATGGATACCTACACCGTCAAAAAATAGTTGGTGTAGATGCAAAAGGTCATGAAATTGATGATAAATGGTTTGAGGATGAGAAATATAAGCCTGGTGAAAATTTTGCTGGTCAAGCTGCTCTTCCTGATGAAGATGGATTTGGTAAGCCTCATTCAGCCAATGACCTGAGTGAGATACCGTTAGATACCAAAAGTAAAAAGAAATATTCAGAGAAACTTGGAGGAATTTATGCTGCTATTGCTGTTCCTTTAGATGGTCAGCATAAAACTTATGGGGTTCTTGAAATAATTAATAAAGTCGATCCAGATACTAAAAAAACTATGAAAAATTCTGGTTTTTCTCAAGAAGAAATACATTGGTTATCGACAATCGGCTCATCAATTGCATCAGCAATATCAAATTTACGAAAAAAACTTCAGGTGAAATTACTTGGAGATTTGTCAGATGCTCTAGTTGGTCCGTGTAGTAATCTTTCTGACATCCAAAATGCATATAGAACTGTTGTCACAAGATTAATTTCAGAAAATACAGCTTTTGAAGTTTGTATACTGCGAGTGAAAAATGAAAATAATTTCCTGAAAGTGGAAGATAAAGCAAAAGTTGATAGAATTAGATGGGATAAAAGATCAGATGAACTTAGGGGTAATGAAAGTTCATTTGTAGGAAAAGCTGTTACAACAAAAAAACCTGTCACAGTTACTGGAATAAATAATCAGAACATCAAAGAATTCAAAAATCAGGATTGGATCAAGCTTAATCAATTCAAATCTTTTGGATGTTTTCCACTCATCTATAAGGCAGAAGTTGTAGGAACCCTCTCTTTATATACTGGGTATGAATATGATTTTCATCCTGGCTGTCAAGAATTCTTGCAGAGAGTAGCATCTTTAACTGCTGCTTTTATTGGAAGAGTAAAAGAGTTGGAGGCAGTGGATCGTGCTCTTCAGAAACTCGATGATTGTCCCGTTCAATCTACTGACTTATCAAAGCTTCCAGAAGAAGAATTACGTCATCAACTTTATACTACTCAAAAAAGTTGCAGCGATAGTAAGCAAATACTTAGCGAAACCTTTAGGAATCCACATGAACACAATAATACTTTTTTGTCACTTTGGAAAAAGAAAAATTAATGTAGGTTGGGTCTACACTCCGTTCCACCCAACCTATGGCTAAATTCATAAAACCCTCTTAAAATAAGGGTTTTAGATTTTTATAAGCGTGAGAGTGATAAACCCACATTCCGTATGTTAAACCTCATCCATGCTGAAACCTGGAGTTTCTAATTATTCAGATGTGTCGGAATAATTCGTAATTGATAATTGATAATTCATAATTAGTACACATGGATGAATCCTCTTTCTTGAACCAAGCAAAATTGAAAATTTATCCATAAATAAGTTTAGAAGCTTGCACCATTCATTACATTAGCGCAGCTCCTCTGTAAGAGGCATTATGAATTAATAATTATGAATTAATTGGTCATTGCGACGTAAGGAAGCAATCCCAAAATCACGTGAGAAAACTACGGTTATCAAGGTGGATGAGGTTTAAATTAAAAAGCTTGGTATTTTTATAACCCAGTTATAAGAAGTGAGGGACTTTCATCCCAACCCAGTTTTACCCATAACTTATTCATTATCTTTATAAATCTTTACTTTTTGCTTTTCGGTTCCGAGAAGAATAGTTGCCTCTTGTAAGAGTTTTTCCTGCTCCTGTTTTAATTCGGTTAAACGCTGGGAAATCTCTGCTAGTCTTGTTTGTTTATCGGCAGCAATCATGGGAGACTGCCCAGGCTCTAATGTAGGTAAGTTATCTATTTTCCCTGGTTGTTGAATGTTGTAAATTAGCAAGCGACTTAGTTTCGTAATTGAGAACCAACTCAATTGTAAAAAGCCTAACAGTAGTTTAAAAGGTACTTGTAGGATTGACCAGCTAGCTGCTTCAATGAAACGAATAATAGCTTTAATAATGCTGGCTAAAATAGCAATCAGAAACAGTAGTAAGACGAGACTAATAATGGGGTGGTGAGCAGCCCAACCCAAGAAATGCAATAAACGAAAAACTCCTGGGTTTTCTGCTAGCCAATTATTGATAGAATAAGCGATCGCATTTTGCATGGTCAGTTGTATAGCCAATTATCAATATAATAAGCGATCGCATTTTGCATGGTCAGTGTTTTTATACTGAAGGGGAGACAAAGGGGCTGAAGCAAAGCAGATAGGTGTAACCGTTTTGGGGTAAAAAAAGATAGGTCGGTTATTCTCAACCAGACCTATCAAATGAAAATGTTACCAAAATATCAAAACTGCTTTCAAAATGTAATGACACCCACCTAGTATAAGATGCTCTCAATTTTGATTATGCTATTACAGTTTTATAAAGCAGTGAGGATTGAGACTAGCAACATTATTTCCACAACCGATCAGATTTGAAAGTCGGTGACGGAGTATGCAAAGGTTTTTGTTTTTACTCACTAACCTTGATAATCTTACAGGTGCCATTCAAGTATCTAAAAATCTAGCTTTAAACAGCCAAAAAAACCAGAAAAACTAAAAATTTATGAGTATGTTGTTTGCGGTATTTATGAATCTGACATTAGGTCAATACCAAGTCTGCGTATTGATAAGTTATGCCAGCATCCGCAACAAATTTAAAGTCCTCAACCCCACTGACGAATAGATCGGTGCCATTGTTACTATTTTGGATATTAACCCCAAGGTTCAAATCTAAAGCGGTAAAGGTGTAATCAGTGATGCTGCCCTCTAGAACGAGCAGGTCATTTCCTTTGCCGCCAATGACTTCACCTGTGCCACTCTGAAGCTCGAAGGTATCATTGCCTCTTCCACCATTGATCAGAACATCTTGTACGCCTATGTTGATACCAACACCTGTAGCACTGGCTCTGATTATGTCATTACCATTTCCTAAGTCGTATTCGCCTCCCCTGATACCAATGGCCGTTGCATTGACTTCGGTAGCTGTTAGTATCTCAGTAAAGATATTAAGGTTCACGGTGCTAGACTCATCGGTAAAGGGTAAAATATTTGCTGAGACTTCTGCAATAACTTCTGCTATGCCAATGGCAGTTGCTTCTCCAACAACAATATCCTTTCCATTACCTGTAGAGACAGTGCTTGAGCTATCAATGCCGACAGCAGTGACGTTGGCAATCGCCCCAGCAAATGCAAGAGCAGCAGCAGTAACATCGATATTAGAGTCGTTAATAGCTCCAATTATTGCGCTCGCTTCGGCTGAAGCTATTGCTGTGGCAATGCTTTCAGCTTTGCCGATCCCTTTAATCACATCTTTCCCATTAGCTGTTGTAATAGGTGTTGAATTATCCAAACCAACAGCTATGGTAGAGGCAGTTGCGAATGCACTTGCACTAGCAACTACACTCACATCAACCGTTTGGTTGTCAAATAGTTGAACTAGAAATTCAACCGCACTTGCTGAGGCCACAAACTCAGCGAAACTATTTTGTTCTTCGATAATGATATCGGAACCGTTATTAGCAGGCTTCATAAAACTTAACTCCACAACTCTATCACTTTAAGTAAATATCATGAAAAAAAACTAAATAAATATAAAAACTCAGTAAAGTATGATGGAATTATTCATGCAATTAATTAAAACATTTATCACGTTTTAGGGTAAAATTGCGCGGGCAAAAAATAATCAACTCTACCACTGCTTCTAGGCTTCTAAAATACAAGGTTGGGTCAAATAATGAGACCCTAATTCTAATTTATTGTAAAAAACGCAACGATACAAAAATCACCTTTCTACCCAATAATACCCACTTCTACCCCTGTGGATGGGTCGTTCCAATCATTGAAACAAAATCTTCAACAACCCGTCCAGTCAACCGCTGAGCGTCAGTCAAAAGTCAAATAAGTCTAGCTAATAAAATCCTGATGATGATTTCCACTTCTTCTGTAACCCGGTAAAGATTAATTCCTTCACAGATAGATTTGGATTGACGATCTAAAATACCAAATTGCCAAATATTACCCGTAGTTACAGCCCCTAAAATTTCAGTTTGTGGGGAATCAATCCAGTGGTCAAGAGCAATCATTTCTGTCGCTAATTGGGTAAATCCTCTATTAATATCTGCTTGTTTAGCCTCAATAACAATTAAATTAGTTGTAGAACGTAATAGGTAATCTAATTTTCCTTGCAATCGGTTGTCAACTTGAATAGAGTATTCTATTCTTAACTGAGCATGGGAATAGTGAATTAAGTCTGAGATAATTGGTGCAATCAGCATTTCTCTACGGGTAGTTTCATTCTCTAAATCCACATAAGGTAATATCTCTTCAATACGTTGCTTTAAATCAGTTATTCGGTCTAATTTATCAGAATATTGTGGCAACGTGAGAAATTTTCGCTTAAAGGAGTAACCAAATTCAGCAACCAAATCATCTACCGTAAATCCCAACTCAAAATAATTACTGAAAGTATAGGAACGATTAGGATCGAGTAATGGCTGACGAGTCATTATTTTTCTCCATTTTTATTCTGTAACTCCTAAACTCCTTCCTGTTCCCTCTTGAACCATGATACACCTCTCCCAATCCCTGCTTTGGCAACTCCAGCCCAACTTCTTCAATCAACTGAAATAATAAGAAAGGGTAAAAAAATTACAACTCCCCGCTCCCAACTCTGAATCAGGGTAAATTGGTAAATGGAAATACTTATCATCTTATTAACTATAGTACTGATTGTAACTTGGATTTTCATCAGCCCCATCTTAACTAAACAATGCCGCAAACAGATTCAAAATCGTCCTTTTCCACCCCTTTGGAATGCAATTATTGAGAATAATCTCCCTATTTACCACCATCTTTCTCCCTCAGAACGCCGACGATTCCAGGGACATATTCAGGTATTTTTAAAAGAAAAACAATTCATCGGTTGTCAGGGTTTGCAGGTGACGGAAGAGATAAAGGTAACTATTGCTGCTGTTGCTTGTTTGCTGTTGTTGAATGAAAGAGGTAAATACTTCCCCAAACTGCGTTCAATTCTAGTTTATCCCGGCACTTATTTTGTGAATGAAACCATCGCCACCAGTTATTATGTAGTGGAAGAAAGACGTACCGCCCGATTAGGAGAATCCTGGACTCGTGACCAAGTAGTATTATCTTGGGAGCAGGTAGAACAAGACACTCATAATTGGCACGATGGACATAATGTAGTGTTGCATGAATTTGCCCATCAATTAGATCAAGAAGATGGTAAAGCTGAGGGAGTTCCGATTTTAAACAGCAACTCAGATTATCAAATTTGGTCACAGGTGATGACAGCAGAATATCAACAACTTTGTCACGACATTGAACGACAGAGAAAGACAGTAATTGACAGTTATGGGATGACAAATCCAGCGGAGTTTTTTGCCGTAGCCACAGAGACATTTTTTGAAAAGCCACAGCAGTTATTGAAAAAACATCGGGATTTATATGAACTATTGCGGAGTTATTATCAAGTAGAACCAGGGAAATGGGTTTAGAAGGATTAAATCAGTGTTAGGACAGTTCCTCTATATGAGTCACATTTCCATATTAAACTTACTGTGGTATTTACGTAAGTAATCTCACTAGTGCCAATCCAATATGCGATCGCATTTTAGGAAATGAAGAATGGGGAGTATACAGAATATGATCATGAATCTTTACCTAGTTTGCTGGAAAATATCAAAGCACGGGGACGGGTATTATTTCCATTCCACTTTCGATGAGTGCTAGTACCGGGGTAGCTTCTATACTGGCTTTAGGGGCTACGATTGTTGCTATTTTTAAATAACACTACCTGAGCAACCACCCTGTAACATTTAGCTTAAGGTGGTTGCTCAAATCAGGCATTTTAAAACTATAATTTGTGATAATTGGCTTGCATTTGATGACACGACAGCCACATGACCAATTTGCTAAACAGTATTTAGAAGAATTACTTTCCCCTTTTGGAACAGTAGAAATCAGTAGGGAAGTTACAGACGAAGTTCGTCAAGTAGACATTTTATTTTCTCCCACAGCTTCTGTAAACACCGAACTCCAATCTCTAGGGTTACTTGGTAGAATTGCGACAACACCCTCCTTATTGGAACCTTTCCGCAATCAACCCAGTAAAACAGAAGTGCGTAACTGTTTACTAAAGCTATTTTCCATGTGTGGAGAATGGCAACGCAAAGCTAAACGTGAAAACCAATCTTTACCAGAGAATAATTTACCACGTCTCTGGATTTTGGCAACTTCAGCTTCAACAAGTTTAGTTGATAGTTTTGGCGCTAGATTAGATACAGAGAACTGGCTAACAGGGGTTTACTTTCTACCTGACTCATTCAGAACAGCAATCGTAGCAATTAACCAACTACCACTAACTCTAGAAACCCTGTGGTTGAGAATTCTAGGGAAGGGAGAAACCCAACGTCAAGCAGTCAGCGAATTACTGTCACTTCCTCAAAACCACCCCTTACGGCGAAATATCCAAGAACTGATTACTAGTTGGCGGATAACTGTAATTAATCAAGAAAACCTTACGGAAGATGAGCAAGAGGTAATTATGAATTTATCGCAAGCTTATTTAGAATGGCGGGAAGCTACACTACAGGAAGGACAAAAAGATGAACGTCGTCAAGTAGTAGAAAATTTGTTGCGTGTCCGGTTTGGTTCGCTGGATGCGGAATTGGAAGGAATAATTGAGCCTTTGTTACAGTTACCACCACAAGAGTACAGTCGTTTATTACTCGAATTATCCCGCGAGGAGTTATTAACAAGATTTGGTGGTGGTTGAGTTATTTCAGTTATCAGTTGTCAGTTGTCAGAATATAACAGCACAAGATACCCAATTTATCGATAAATTGGGGTATCTCATATGATATATGATGTCCGGCAAATTACCCATAATATGTCATCCAGAAAAATTTATGATATCAGTGAGTAATACACTGAAAATATTGTAATTACGTAAAATAAAATCAAGATAAAATACGGAATATTTCCATATATTATCCGAAAAAGGATAATATCCAGCAAAATTCTAGATATCCATCCCAAATCAGGTATTTATCTGGAAAAATTTTGTATAATATTTGGAGTAGTTGAGAAAATTTTTCACTACATCTCATGTCTTCTATATCTACAAGAAGGAATCTAATTCAATCTGAACTTGAACTGCCGACTGCGGTTAAATTAAAGATTTCTGATACCCTAAAGTTTAGTGGTGAGTCTGCTAGAGTGTCTGCTAGAATGACTCACTCATCTGTAAAGCTTTTTAAAGCTGCTCGTGCTATGGCAGTTCTAACTGCTGGGAGTACCGCGTCAGGTTTTGGAGTGCCCCTTACTCAGATATTAGCTGGTATAACAGCTGGTGTAGCAGTTATTTCTGGTGGTCTTGCGGTAGGTTCTCTTGTTACTTCCGGCGCAATGTATGCTGGCGCAAAGTTAAAAGCAATATTTAATTCTAATGCCATTGCAGAGGAGATACTAGAACATAAAGATCAAATTGAGCAGATAGACTTTTATGTAAATCAAAGTTCCACCGTTGTTGCTGCCGTTTTACCTTTTGCAGTTAGCAGTCCTGCAGCTGGTTTAGTTGTTGTACCTGGTGTTGTTCTATCTATAGTTGCAAAGGAACTTCTTAAACATGCCAAGAGGTTGAATGATAAAAAGTTAAAAGAAATTGCGAATCAGTTAAATACTACTCATAACTTGCACCATTCTCAACTAGCCCAAATGTCCGCCTAGGAATAAGTTCCCTTTTCTTAAAGACAAAGTCTGATAAATCAGACGCTCATACTCTCAGATTGCCCGGAAATTACACCAGAAATGTTTGCGAAGGCAGTAGTGCGGCGGGGTTTACCTGCTACCAAAAACAAAGCTCAAGTGACACTCCGCATTGATAGGGATGTATTGGAGTGGTTTAAGTCTCAGGGGCGGGGCTATCAAACACAGATCAATGCTTTACTACGAGCTTACATGGAGGCACATAAGTAGTAGGTTTTGTCCTTTCCTAGCTATGAAATGCCAACTATCTGTACACCTTTTGAGTTAATGGGATGGTAAATTATGTGGCAAGATGAGATTGTCGAAGAGATTCATCGCATTCGGGAAGCCCATGCTAAATCCTTTAACTACGATTTACGGGCTATGTTTGCTGACTGGCAGAAAAAGCAAAATGCTAGTGGACGTAAGGTGGTGACACTACCACCAAAAACTAGGTCTACCAAAGCATTAGAACCCACCACTCCCAAAAAATAATGTATGAAAACTAAAGGTTTTCTGCCGCAGTTCACGTTCACCCTTATCCCGGTTCGTTTCTGGGTTGGGGCATTACCTCAACACTGTCTGTGAACATTGGAATGTGCGATCTCAGTTCGCGCTCTGCGCGGCTCCTTACGCCGTATTTGGATGCAACTGAGCATGACTAAAACAACATCAAAACGATTTCCCTGGCAATTTATCCTGCTGGCTTATGGTTTTTCGTGGCTGTTTTGGATCCCTGGTGCTTTGGCAGCCTATGGCATGGCTTTGCCGCAAGGATTAGCGGAGTTTCTTAACAGCCCATTTAACCCTGGGGCGTTTGGTCCTTCGTTAGCGGGTATATTGCTGATGCTCAAAGAGAAGGGTTGGAGCGGTGTTTGCGGATTGCTCAGGCAGGGATTTAACCTGCGCTTTCGGAAAATCTGGCTGCTGCCAATCTTGCTGCTACCCCCATTGATTTTCACAGGGGCAACACTCTTATCGGCAATCATCGGCAAAACTGCGTTGGATCTTTCAATTGTGACAAACCCTCCAGTCGCCATCGTTGCTCTTATTGTGATTCTCTTTACCGCAGGACCATTACAAGAAGAGTTTGGCTGGCGTGGGTATGCCCTACCTCGCTTGCAACTGCGCTTCAATGCCCTCGTTTCTAGCATTATCTTGGGAATAGTGTGGTGGTTATGGCATTTACCCCTGGTGTTCATCCCTGGCAAGTTTATGGTGGATAACTTGCCACTATTCGGGATGTTGATGATTGAGATTGTTCTCACGAGCGTCTTGTTTACCTGGATTTACAACAACACAGGGGGCAGCATATTGGCTACACTGCTCTTTCATACCTCGATGAATTGGTCGATATGGGTGCTATTGCCAAGTATGCAGGTTAATGCCGTTATTATCAGTCTGACAAGTGTGTTTTTGCTTATTGTCGTGGCGATGGTGTTGTCTACTTCTGGCACGGGTGAGTGAAAAAGACTGTGGTCAAATAATGAGTAATATTTAACACGTAATGTTTTTACTCTCAAGCTAGTCCCTCACAGGAAAATCCCATAACCTGGCCATGAAAATGCTTGCTTTGTGACTAACTCCTCAAGGGCGCACGCAATGCGCCCCTACAAACTCCGTGCTTCTTAACTATTTTCAAGTTAGCCCCCCACGGGAAAATCCCACAACCAAGCCATGAAAATAATTCCCTTACTCTGGGCGGGGAAACCCCGCCCCTACTCCTACTCTACTCTACCCTGCACCGAAGCCACTTCGTGTCTACCCTCCACTCCCTATTTTCAAGTTAGCCTCCCACGGAAAAATACCACAACCAAGCCATGAAGAATGTTTTTGAACCACTGTCAACTGTCAACTGTCAACTAACAACTAACAACTAACAACTAACAACCATTTTCAAGCTAGGAATATTAACAAGAGTCTCCAGATTGCTCGCAAGCGCCAATATTTACCCAACTACTAGAACCATCTTCCCAGTGTTCTTTTTTCCAAATCGGGGCATTATGCTTTAAGGTATCAATGGCATAGCGACAGGCAGCAAATGCTTCGGAACGATGGGGACAGCCTACAGCAACTAAAACACTGATTTCTCCTACCTGTAAATGTCCAATGCGATGATGAATTACTACCCGATTCACATCAGACCATTGTTGACGAATATCTTCAGCAATTCCCTCAAATATTTGCCTAGCCATAGGCTCGTATGCCTGATACTCCAGGGAGACTACTGGTTTACCATCAGTTTGGTTGCGAACCGTCCCACTCATAACTACTACTGCACCATTTGCTGGTGCCTCGGCTAATCTATAAATTTCCTCTATAGATAAAGGGGCGAAGCTAATAGCAAAACTATCTTTTATTTGCGATCGCTTTTTTGAGGTAAGTTGATTATTCATAATGGATTTTATCAGATTTTGGACTGTAGTTAAAAATAAACGGAGAAAGATGAAAATGTCTTAATTATTACTGATTACTTATTATTTATTACTTGTAAACACAACCAGGAAACTGAAGTTTTAAGGCTGGGAATACGGGACAAGGAGCTTGTTCTTGCAAGTTATCTGGTTTACTCCAAGTAAAGGGTGCTTTCTTCGCCGCAGACATCCACAACAGTCGTTTTGCTCTTGTCATTGCCACATACAACAAACGATATTCTTCTGCTGTTTTTAAGTATTTGGCTCCCTCCCAAGCTTCTGCAACATGGGGTAAGTTCGCTTCCTCGTGGAGAGCGGCACGAATTTGGGCGCGGGCTACTTCTGATAAGGTAAAGTTACCCAGAAACTGACTTTGGGGGGGAACCCAAAATCTACCTGGTATTAAACTTTCATGCAAAAACGGTATAAATACATAGTCCCAGTCTAACCCTTTGGCTTTGTGCATGGTAATTATGGTTAGCTGACCAGGATTGGTATACTTTGCTTCTAAGTTTCCTGTTTCCACTGGCTCAAAGCGTTCGGAACTAACTATATCGCTCAATGTATTCAGTATGGCTCCCATGGAAATACCACCAGCTATTTGCTGGTTTACCCGTTCTGCTAATTTGTCGGCGGTGGCTAGTTCGGCTTGGTCATAATTCAAGGCTAATCCCAGGAAGGAAATTAATTGATACAGGGGTAATTCCAAACGGGCGCGTAGTAAACTGCGACACAAACGGGCTGCTTTTTGGATTGGTTCTGGTTGGGGTGCTGCTAAGGGACTGGGGTATAAAAATTCTTCTGGGAGGGTAGCTAGGGCGTTGAGGTCTTGGGGTTCAATCAATCGCCGTTGTACCATCACCCCTAGGGCGGCTTTGAGGTAATCGGGTGAATGGGGGCGATCGCAAAATTGTAGTAAAATTAAAATCTCTTCTGGTACGTGGGAGTGACGCTCTTGTTCTCCTACGTCATACAGGATTATTTCATGCTGTTTACATATAGGTCGCAGTGCTTCTGACAACCACTTACCCTGGCGGTTTTCCCTAACTAAAATGGCTGCATTGACTGTTTCGGAGCCATCTTGGCTAAATAATTCCACGATGCGGTTGCCCAGTATTTCTACTGTATGATAAGTATCACTAGGCTGATGGAGTTCTAGACCCCTACTTACTGGTTGGGGGTTAGCGTCTGGTTGAGGATCGTCTGGGGCGACAGGATGAATCTTTTGGGCGCGGAAGGGAGAAACTGGGGGAATAGAGGAATTAGAGGAATGGAGGGGAGTCTGTTTTTGTTTGCCATAGGAGTTATTTACCCATGCCAAGACAAAGTTGGCCGCGTCAATCACTATTTTAGTACTGCGACCGGCTCGATCCATAGTTGCTAATTTGCCTTGCCTATGGCAGTGTTGGCAAAATTCCCGAAAATAAATTGGATCTGCGGGGGTGAAGGTGGAGTTGATTGCCTGGTTGGGGTCACCAACACGTACTAAGTTAATTTGGGGTTGGTAACTATTGTTGCCTTCTACTTCTGTGGCGAGAATTTCTAATAACTTAGTTTGTAGGGGGCTGGAGTCTTGAGCTTCATCTTCAAACACAGCAAACACCTGATTCTGCTCAATCTTCCGGGCATTAGGGTTGTCTAGCACTCGTAATGCCGCTAGAATCATGTCATCATAGTCAATGAAATCCTGCGATCGCATCAAGTTTTCATATTCTACATATAATCCCGCAGCTATCCGTAAAATTGCGTATTCATCGGTAACATAATTACTTAATTGTTGCAAATCTGTGGGCAACATCCCAGAGCTTTTGGCTTCATGAATCACAGTAGAAGCTAAATCTGGTAATACTTCTGTCCTTAATACAGATTGACGGCGCAAGCGTTCTGTTTCTTCCCCATCAAATTGCATCCCCGACAACAACTGGGAATATTCCCCTGGGTGCTGGCTAATCCATTGTTCTACAGCGGTGCGGATGAAGCGGTGGGATTGATTGGGTGTAATTAAGGTGACATTTTCCAATTCTAAACCCGATAAATCTGGGTGACGGTTGGCAATATTTAAGGCCAAACCGTGGAGGGTATGAACTGCGAAACCTGTTTGGGGTAAAGATAAATCCTCCCGTAGATATTGGCGAATTTTCGCCTTAATATTTGCGGCAGCAGAGCGGGTAAAAGTGACAACCACCAGCTGACGATGTTTTTGGGGGTGAGAAGTGTTGGCGAGGTGGTAATATTGTCGAGCGATGGCAATTGCTGCACCAGCTGCCATTCCCGTGGACTTACCAGCACCAGGAACCGCAGATACGGCCAAGGGTCCAGATTGCCAATCAGCCATTTGTTGCTGTCCGGTACGCAGGCTGTTGCGGATAGTTAAAATTGCCTGTTCTCGCAGCAAAGAAGCAGGGGATGGGGATTCAATTTCAACGTCATGAGATTCTGGCGACACGTTATCTGTAAAATTGCGGTCTAATCATGATTTTAGATTTTATTTGGGGTTTGTGGGTAATTCTGAATAAAAAAAGTTAATTTGAGCATATCAATGGAACTACAAACAATATTTGTAGTCGAACATAAACGTGGGTTCCTATCATTTTGATGCACCCTGCTAACTTTCTGCACGCCAGGTAATGTCAGAACCATTAAAGAATTATCCACTATTACCAGATTTGGAATGCGTTCATTGGCTCAAATCTGAAATGCAGTTCCTAAGATTTGTATCTATATTTATTCCTGCTAAACATTGGATTATATCCGGTTGGGGATTTCTCATACTTACTTAAATTAGCAACTGAAGGGGAGTGTCAAGTGTTGAGGATTTTAGTTGATGCCGATTTAATTTTAGAAGCTTTAATGAATCGTCAGGGGCTAATTGTGGATGACTGGGAATTGTTAGAGCGAGCGCGCCCATTAATTCAGATATATTTAACAGATTTAGGGTGGCAAAAGATATATAATTATACTAGCCGTTTAAGCGATCGCACAATTGCCGATATTGTAGTTAACTGGTTACAACAAACCATATTGATTTGTAGTGTTGAGCAAACAACAATCCAGCAAGCGCGTTTATCCCGACTACAAGATTTTGAATCAGCGGTGGAAATAGCCTGTGCTGGGGATTATCAACTTGATGCCATTGTGACTCATAAGTTAGATGACTTTGCCGCAGATTCCCATGAATGTTTGATTTGGTCTTTAACGGAATTATGGGTGCGTGTCAATTTAGAAAGTCAACTCAAAGCTGTAGGTACTCTTGAGGATGATTTGAGTATGAATTATGAATTATGAATTGAAGTGGCGATAAATAGTCAGATAGAATTAATTACACAATGTCATTGCGGTAAGCGTTCGCGTAAGCGTGTCGCGGAGGCGACTCAGCCATGCCCGAAGGGCTTTATGGAGCGAAGCAGAATGACCGAAGGCAGAAGCCTTCGGATACGGCAGCGGGAGCTGGAGGCACCGGGAGCAGAAGGAAAACCCTCCGCTCAAACCCTTCTCCCTTCTGACCTATGGATACAAGCCCCGTCGTTTACGACGGAAGGAGTTTGGGAGTCCTCCAAGCTTCTGACAAACATAAAAACCTTCTTCCTTCTTCCCTCTTCCTTCTTCCCTCTTCCTTCTTCCCTCTTACTTCACGTTGACGGTAAATATTTTTGTCCATCTACTTATGATCTAGAACAACAATTCATTAATCCCAGGAACCAGATTTATTTAATTTGAAACTAGGAAATTTAGTTTTTCTCACACGTAAAAACCTGGTTTCTCAGTCTCGCGTTTTATTACTGAATGGATATTCTAGGAGATGGTGTTCCATAGTGCAAATGGATCGTCTCAGTTTCACCTGAACCGTCGCGAATAACTACGCACAAATTATCGTAGTCGTATCCAATTGGGCAAGCTTTCTTGTCGCCATTGAGTTGTTCGATGATGTTTTCCACCATGCCAGAGTGGCTGACAATGAGAAGTCGTTGGCCAGCATGTTCGCGCTGCACTTTCTCGGCAACTTCCTGAGCGGACTCATACTCATGGAGCCTCACCTGGGGCACTTGGGATTTTAAGAAATCTAATAGTGGTTCCGCCGTTTCCTTAGTGCGATGGGTTTTTGTTGAATAGATTGCGTTTATCTTTGCCTCTGCCAAAACGTGAACCAATTGTTCAGCACGGGCTCTTCCTGCTGAACTTAAACACACGTTACACTCGAATTCACAACTCGGATCGCTACGAGTACAAGGCAATTTGTCTTTTTCGGCATGACGCACAATGAAGACAGTAGTGACTTCTGGTGATTGGGCAAGAGCTATCTCTGGAGCCGTGATGAAAAAACTAGCCAGTAAAGTAATTAAGAAAAGAACTCTTAAGACTCTTATTATGCAAATCTTTCGCATGATATTACCTCATCATTACTTTTGAGCAATTTGGGAAGATAAGCGATCGCATTTTTCCTGGTTTCAAAATCTGCGATCGCATTTTTATCAAGTTGATTTGCTTAATGGAATTTTACCTCCTGTTTTCTGACATCCGGAGTCTTAGTTGTCTATCACAAATGATGGTATTTTTTAGCTGCAAGAACCGCTTGAACCGGATCAATCGGGTCGTATCGATCAGTCATCCACCACTACATGGATGTGAACGTTCTTACCATCCGCGCCGGTTCCTTCCTCCTTAAGCAAGAAGATGTAGGTTTTAGCCCCAATGGTGTAGAAGTTAGCGGTAGTCCAACCTTCTGTCCACTTGTAAGCAGCTATTTTGGTGCCAATAGTGCCATTAGCATTCACTTCGTGGATGTGAACGTTCTTACCATCCGCGCCGGTTCCTTCCTCCTTAAGCAAGAAGATGTAGGTTTTAGCCCCAATGGTGTGGGAGTTAGCGGTAGTCCAACCTTCTGTCCACTTGTAAGTAGCTATTTTGGTGCCAATAGTGCCATTAGCATTCACTTCGTGGATGTGAACGTTCTTATCATCCGCGCCGGTTCCTTCCTCCTTAAGCAAGAAGATGTAGGTTTTAGCCCCAATGGTGTAGAAGTTAGCAGTAGTCCAACCTTCTGTCCACTTGTAAGTAGCTATTTTGGTGCCAATAGTGCCATTAGCATTCACTTCGTGGATGTGAACGTTCTTATCATCTGCGCCGGTTCCTTCCTCCTTAAGCAAGAAGATGTAGGTTTTAGCCCCAATGGTGTAGAAGTTAGCGGTAGTCCAACCTTCTGTCCACTTGTAAGTAGCTATTTTGGTGCCAATAGTGCCACTAATACCTGGGCATAATACAGCCTCTCCAACCCCAACAGCTGCAAATGCATTAATAATGCTTGAGCGCCAGCGATTGTAGCGTGGATCTCCATCGTAAAGATCCAGCAGTGCATCCAAGACTGCTTGACGCATGTCATCGAAGTCAGAACTGGGCACTAATTCATTGTCTAACGCGTGATAGTACAAACGACCTAAAACCTCGCGACCTAGCCCCTCGCAAATCCTGATGCCTCTGTGGGTGCCACCCATCGCAATCAGGTAAGCTGCTTTGTTCATAATCCCACTGTTAATGTGCACACCACCCCCATCCAAGATACCTGTGTACTTGTCATCCATGTGGTCTGGTTGATGACCATCCAGCACGCTGTCAATAGGATTACTTGGATCATATTGTCCCCCATTGGTTGGGTCTGCCAAGTTACGGCTAGCTGGCGCAGTCGTCTTGAGCCAGCATTCTTCTCCCTGCAGCCAATCTCCATCGATTAGGGCGGCAAAAACATCTGACATCGATTCATTGAGAGCCCCTGATTCAGCGTAATAAATAAGATCAGCGGTATACTCAGTTACAGCATGAGTCCATTCATGGGCAATGATATCTAGAGTACACAGTGGTTCAGATTCGATGCCGTCACCGTCGCCGATTTTAACATATCTACCATTCCAACTCGCATTATTCCAGTTATTGCCAATGTGGGCGTAAATGTGCATATCAGCCCCAGCATTGTCGTAGCTGTTGCGCCCATGCATTGTGAGGAAGTAATCAAAGACCATGCGAGTGTATACATGGCAATCAACTTCTGCTCCTTGGGAAGTAGCAGACCAATTGTTGTTACTGTCTTCTGAGATTGGTTTAGGAGGAAACCCATTATCGGCATCATGGGTGTAGATGTGGGCTGTAGTCGGCATCCATTGATCTTCAAGCTCGTACTTGTTGCTCGTGTCATTATGCACTGTATTTAGGGTGACACTACCAACGTATTTCCCCGATCCAGTACCTGTGGTGGCACTATGGGTTTGCATATTGTTGTAGCGCCAGAGAATTTCGCCAGTCAGCGCATCGACAAAATACTCCCACTTTGCCGGGGTTTCGCTACCATCTAGGGCTTCGTCGAGACCATCTACAGTAACATGCCAAGCAAGATAAGCCCTCCCCTCATACATGAATACCAGTAAGGTTGGGGTATGATTAACTCGCTCTCTATTAGCTGTGGAATCTTCTAAGACCGTTCTTTGAGCTCTATTAGCTGAAATGCTAGGCTCAGTTGGCAAATCGATACGTGGCATGAATTGACTATTGATACCTTGGACTGCATTTTCGGGATCCATATGAACAATTAGCTCGTTCCCAAATACAGGCAACCCATGATACATTTGTTGAAATCGAACATGACGATTTCCCCGAGTATCAGTACTAGCGTACTTGAATTTTAGTTCCTCATCGGGTCTATCCATATCAAACAGCTCTTTGCTGTTTTGGAGAAATTGTAAGGCAGCGGTTTCGGGATTTCCCAGCTGTTGATCTGATAGCCTTCCCCGTACCCTACTGGGTGCACCAATTCTCTCATCCCAACGCATTTCAATATTCGGATCTAGTCTCTGCAAATTGGCGAATGCTTCTCTCTGGTTTCTCGAAGGGTCAGACATAACCTTTACCTCCTTCTTTTTTCAATATTGCGTCTTTGATTATTTTGAAGGATTTTGAAAAAACTCTACTCTGAAAACAGATTTTCACCTCTGGTGCTGTACTACAAGTTCATGAACTAGTAAACCTTGGAAATTAAAAGGTTTGAGACGATCGCGATCGCCGCTATGAGTTTTTTGCGTATAGAGATAAAGTCGAATTAATTAATGACTGAATGACTATTGCTATACCTATATTCTATCTACCAGTAGTTATTCGCAAAAAGGTTGCATCAAAAATTACATATATCTTGAAGTTTGGAAATTTTTTTTAATATGATTTCGACGCAAAAATATAGCCAAAAAAAGCTGAGAGTTAAACTTCAAAACATAGTGCTTCTCAGTTGAGTTCAATACAAATAAGATAAAATCAGCTTATACCACTTATCTATGAGGCTGCATATAATTCTCACAGACTGTAAGCTTGGGGCTACTATACATACAAAGCCTGCCTACGCAGGCTAATAATGTACATATTCATATGAACATGGTCTTATATGTAAGACTTCACCTCACAGAATAGGGTGCTAGGGAGAGGGGTACTATCAAGAAAGATGATGTGAATATCAGCATACCCCTGTGAGGTTTTCTTGGAGGCTGATGAATAATTGTGGAGTCAAAACGGAATTTGCCTTCACCTCGTTGAAGTTTGAGATAGTTGATTATTTCACGAGGGAGGCGGTATGAACGAAGAAAATATGCAATCTTTCCTGAATCTGATTTCACAACTTGAGAACGCAGTCAGTCAAGAAGAAAGGGAAGAAAGTATTCAAGATTTCATGACAGTCCTCCAGGATAATGAAGAGTTGCTAGTAAGTATGCAAGCTGCTTCTGAGTCTAGTTCTGGTACTCAATTTTATCAACAAGGTAAGTATATAGAAGCTATTATTTGTTGGAAAGCTGCTTTAAAAATCTATCGGCAAATATGCGATCGCCAAGGGGAAGGTAGTACCCTGTATAATTGTGGAGTGGCTTATTATGACTTGGGAGATTACGAGGGTACGATTGAGTGTCATCAACAAAGTCAAGAGATTTTTGAGGCTTTAGGGGATAGTGAAGGTAAAGCCAAGTCCCTTGGTTTTATGGGTAAATCTTACATTGGCTTGGGAAAATATCAGTTAGGAATTGAATATTTACAACAAGCTTTGGTAATTTGTCGAAAAAATCACAATATTCAAGATGAATTTATAACTCTACTTAGTTTAGGGAATGGTTATAAATATATTTATCAATACGACCAAGCCATTACATTATATCAGCAATGTTTAAATATTGCTAAATCTATTAGCGATCGCCAGGGAGAAGGGAAAGCATTAGATAATTTAGCGATGATTTATAGTGACCAAGGAAAATATCAAATAGCGATAAAGTATCATCAACAGAGTTTAGCTATTTTTGAAGATTTTGGTGATATTCATGACGTATTTATCGCTCGTAATTGTTTGGGTAATACCTATGATAATATTGGTGATTATCCACGAGCGATCGCAAATTATGAGCAAAATTTAAGATTAGCTGAAAACCTCAATGATGAATATAAACAAGCCAGTAGTTTAGGTAATTTAGCAGGAGTTTATAAGTCTTTAGGAGAGTACCAAAAGGCAATTGCATATCGTCAACAAAGCCTGGAAATTTTTACAGAGCTGGAAATTGAAAAAGATAGAGCGATCGCACTTAATGCTTTAGGTGGTTTGTATAGCTATTTAGGAGAAAATCAACGTTCTCTTGATTACCATCAGCAAAGCTTAAATATTTACCAAGATTTAGGGGACATGGATGGTAGAGCGGCTACTCTTGGTAATTTAGGTAATACTTATCATGCCTTGGCAGAATACCAAAAATCCATAGATTATCATCAACAAAGTTTAGATATTTATCGCCAAATTGGGGCAAAAAAAGATGAAGCTATATGCCTGGGGGGATTAGGGGAAGCATATCATGCGATGGGAGAATATGAGCAAGCAGAAAAATTATGTCAGCAAAGTTTAGCTATTCACAAAGAAATTGGTAATAGGAGTGGTGAAGCAGGTGCCCTGAATAATTTAGGTGTTATTTATCTTGCTGTTGGTAATTATCATCAAGCCATAGATATATTTGAGCAAAGTTTAGCCCTGGAACGACAATTAGGGAGAAAAAATAATCAAGCTGGTGTTCTCAACAATTTAGGAAATATTTACCAGAGTCAAGGAAAAGAACAAAGGGCAATAGACTTATTTCAGCAAAGTTTAGAAATTTTTCGCAATATTGGTAATAGGGAAGGCGAAGCAACATCTCTCGATAATTTAGGGAATGTTTGCTATTCCTTGAAAAAACATCAAGAGGCAATAGAATATCATCAGCAAAGTTTAATTATTACCCGGGAAATTGGTGCTAAACATGGAGAGGGAGGCAACCTTAACAATTTAGCCAATAATTACCATGCATTGATGCAGTACGAAAAAGCCCTTGAACTCTATCAACAAAGTCTGGAAATTTCTCAAGATATTGCCGATAGACGAGGAGAAGCTAATTCTCTTGGTAATATAGGCAATACTTTCAATACATTGAAACAGTATCAGAAAGCCATTGAATTTTATCAACAAAGTCTGCAAATTTCCCACGATATTGGCGATAAAGTCAATGAAGCTAGTTTACTGAATAATTTAGCCAATGTTTATATACGATTAGAACAAATTCCCCAAGCTATCCAAGCTTATGAAGAAACTCTGAACATAGCAACTCCTGCCACCATGCCTATTGAATGTGCTAGTGCGGGACGTAATTTAGGTACTTTAGCCTTCAAGTTAGCAAACTGGCAGTTAGCAATTTCTGGTTATAGTTCAGCTATTAAAGCAGTGGAAACAATTCGAGCTGGAGCTATCACCGACACTCGCCGGGAAGAAATTGTGGCAGATGCCATCGATGCTTATTTTGGTATTGTTCAAGCCTTAATTAATCTCTACCAACAAAATCAAGACATTGAAAATCTCAAACAAGCCATTGAGTATATTGAACGTAGTAAAGCGCGTAATTTAATTGAACTACTGGCTAACCGTGACATCTATCCTAAAGGTGAATTTTCACCGGCAATTATGAAGCAACTTGACTCTCTACGGCGTAAAATTGTCACCGAGCAAAAACGGTTAGCCATAGAAGAGAGAAATCGCCAGCTAAACCAACTTTTCTGGACGGAAGGCAAACAAACCCAAACTATTAAATCATCTTCCCAGCAATTTACTCAAATTAATCAACTCCAGCAACAACTAGATGAATTGATTACCCGGGAAATTACGCCCATAGATCCTACTTTTAGTTTGACACAAACAGTTACACCCATTTCCTTCCCAGAAATTCAATCCTTAATAGATAGAGAAACAGCCATTCTTGAATGGTATATTACTAGCGATCGCTTACTCTGTTTCCTGATTACAATTGATTCTCTCCAGCCTATCTTAATTGAAGATAGCACAGAGCTATTGAGTTGGACTCAAAACTATTTAACCGCCTATTACACAGATAAACAGCAGTGGATAAAAGACTTAGAAACCAACTTATCTCAACTGGCACAGATTTTGCATCTAGACACAATTATTACCCATATTCCCAGAAATTGCGATCGCTTAATTATTATTCCCCATCGAATTTTACATTTGTTACCTCTCCATGGTTTACCTGTTGATGGGAAAAATCTTCTGTTTGATATCTTTCCTCGAGGGGTGCAGTATGCTCCCAGTTGTCAATTATTAAAACTAGCCCAAGCTCAACCACGTCAGGATTTCCAACACCTATTTGCCCTCCAAAACCCCACAGAAGATTTAATGTATGCAGATTTAGAGGTGACAGCCATTAGTTCCTTGTTCCCCACCACCAACATCTTAGCCAAAAAAGCTGCAACCCAAGAGGCTGTAAAGACACAACAGGACTTCTCATCTATCCACTGTAGTCATTTTTCCTGTCATGGCACCTTTAACCCCCTATCTCCCTTAGAATCTGCTTTAATTCTCAGCAATAAAATCCAGTTGAGTTTAGGTGAAATTTTTACATTCTCCCTCCCCAATTGCCGTCTTGTCACCCTATCTGCCTGTGAAACTGGTTTAATTGACGTTGAGTCTGTGAGTGATGAATATATTGGTTTACCCAATGGCTTTTTATTCGCTGGTAGTCCAACGGTTGTGAGTAGTTTGTGGACAGTGAGCGACTTATCTACAGCCTTTTTGATGATTAAATTCTATGAAAATCTGCAACTATTTCCCCACAGGAAAGCTGGGGAAGTAGCAACTGCACTCAACCAAGCCCAACAATGGTTAAGACATTTAACCGTAGAGAAATTAGATAGATTTTTAGAACAGTATCAATCTTCCATTGACACTATTCTAAACCAACTCAGACCAGGAAAAAGGCTAATATTTCAGGAGTCCTTACACCAAATTCGTCAGCGTCAACCCTTACCCTTTGCCAATGTTTATTACTGGGGTGCTTTTACCACCGTTGGATTTTAACTAATTCACTCCTACCCTGCGGGAAGCCGCTTCGCGTCTACACTCCATCACTCCTTCACTCCATCACTCCATCACTCCTTCACTCCATCACTCCATCACTCCTTCACTCCTTCACTCCTTCACTCCTACCCTTCGGGAAGCCGCTGAGTCGCAAAGCGTCCCGTGAGGGATACGCGTCTACACTCCTTCACTCCTTCACTCCTTCACTCCTCCACTCCTTCACTCCGAACTCACATTAACTATTAGGAATTATTTTCAGGTTGGCTATTGGGTTTGCCACAAAACTTCTTAATTCCTAACTTAAAGACACAAATTCCCAGAGCAGTTGCAGTACCAGGAGGAATACCAGCACCAATGGCAATTGGTTCTATAGCTGGTGCTAAAACTCCCGATTCCAAAGCATCTCTAACTTCCTCCTGACAAATAAATTGGCGACATTGCTTCAGTAACTTGTCTATTTTACTGTCACCATCTGCATCTCGTATATCTAGTTCTAGTACCTGTCCAGTTTCCTGAATTAAGAGCAACTCCACCGCATCTTGTAAATAGCCCCCGCATTGTTCTATTTTATCTAAAGCTGCGATCGCTTCTGGATAATCAGCCAAATGGGTGCGAAATTGGGCAATTTCTGCTGGAGTAGCTTGGAGTGATTCAATATCCATAATTTAATAATATTTACAGAGTTAAACCCCATCCATCTTGAAATCTGGAGTTTTCATGTAGGTTGGGTTGTTCGCGTTAGCGTTGCGTAGCAATAGAATGAAACCCAACGATAGCAATGGTTCCGTTGGGTTACGCTATTGCTAACGCCACTTGCTTTATGCCGGGGAACCTGTCCACCGCAGTGGCTCCCCAACCTACAACAATTACGAATCTCAAGGTGGTTTTGGTTTATATTAATAAATCAATCCTAATCTATGGGAATCCGGTTTTATTTATGAAATCATTCGTGTTGATAGGGAATAGGGAATAGGGAATAGGGAACAGAAAGTGTACCCTCGTTTTTTCAAAAATCAAATATGAGTCCTATATTCACCAATTATCTCAATTTTTACAACAATATTTTCGTTCAACTGTTCCAACTCCTCCGCTGGAATCCACCATTCCGTATGATGAGAAGCTCCTACTTGATGAATTTCATATTTATCGATAAATTCTTTCTTAACTTCAAAACGCGTTACATAACCCACCCCACTGTCTCTAACATTCCACTTAGTAGCAATTTCCCGAGCATATAATTCGTTTTTGATACTCCCCATGCCTAGAAGGCAGGGGATTCTTGAAGAGTCCACAAACGAACTTTCAATGGTGCTATCAAAGACACCCTACTGATTCCACTTAGGTCTAAACCTAGCTTTATCGCTACTTTGGCTATAATATTCGCCGCGCCGTTAGCATCGGCATTAACCAAGATATTTGATTGTGTTTTAAACAAGCCTCGTTTAATTCGTTTCCCTGATGATTGCCACCCTTCAGGTTTTTCGCCGAATTTAGGTAGCACATCATTATCTAAAAACGAACTTTTAGAGGTGTAACTCTCTTCAGTTTCTACAAACTGAATACCATGCTGCTTACATAATTGAGCAATCCTATCTTTCAAACGTCCTGTGGGTATTTGAACAAACTTTTGGTTGTTTTTCTTGCCCATATCGGCATTATCTTTTTGTCCTTTGTTCCAGCCAAAGACAACAGTACCAATCTTGTTATTCAGGCAATGATTAATGACTAATCTTGCTGCTTTATTAACAGCATCTCTAACTTGTCGATTACGTTTTTCTGTTATGTGAGCTAATTTTTTATTCCAGAAACCTTGAGGCTTATTCTCTTTAATTGTAGAGACTTGCTTGTTAAACCATTGGTTCATTGATTTTAAATGCTTGCCATCAATGATGAAACTCGTACCAACGTTCGTTACACAGGTCAACCAATTATTTAACCCGTGGTCTATTCCAAGTACTTTTGATTGGTCTAACTCCACAGCAATATCACAGTGTTTATACACATATTCAATATAGAAACATTTGTTTCTTGGTAATATTCTAAATTCCTTAATGTCTGCAAAATGAAGATTTGAAGGCATTGGAAGATAAAAAGCATCTAACCCAAACCAAGTTTTAACTTTACTACCAAGCGGAAACCTTAATAACCCGTCTTTCAGTTTGACATCAGCTTTGGGGTACGTAACAAGTGCTAGTCCTCCTTTGCGATATCCAGGGAGTTTAGGACGTTGAACTACCGTTCCTTTCTTAATACCTTTGAGTAACCCAATATATGACTTGAAAGACTCTGCAACCGTGGTTAAACATTGTTGAGCAACGTGTGAATACATTGCCTGAAAATGCAAATTACTTTTGAACAATTTATGTAGGTCGAACTTACGGGGTATCTTACCTGTTTTGAAATATAACTGTCTGGCGTAATAAGTTCCACAGTTTGCTAGTTTTGCTGATTCACCACACAAAAACTCTAGAATTGCTGATAAATCTGGACTGGGATTAATCAAATCTTGTTGACATCCATAGTTAGACATTTTTTTGATTTTCGATGTATTGTTTGATAACTGATATTGGCGCACCACCAACAGTAGAGACAAAATAACTGTTTGTCCAAAGTGTTGGCAATCGAGATTTTAGCCAGGGAAACTCTTGTCTGAGAAACCTAGATGAGCGTCCTTTCATATAACGAACGACTTTCGCAATCCCAAACTGCGGGTCTACTTCAAGCAAAAGATGTACGTGGTCTGGCATTACTTCCATCTCAATGATTTCGCTATCAAACTCTTTAGCTACTTGTAAAATAATTTCTTTGAGACGGACATCTACGCCATGAACCAATACTTGACGGCGATATTTAGGACACCATACAACGTGGTATTTACATGAATAGGTAATATTGTTGTTTGACTTGTATTTTCGACTCATATATTCATTATATGGCTCGTTCTCATATAAGAACGCGAAGCTTAATAAAGATTATATGAAATTGAGCTATATAATCAATATTCAATGTGGCTAAAGCCACCCAATCGTTTCAAGGAACTTAAAAGTTCCTACCGACTTATCCCCGTGTCTAAAGCCAGGGGCTTGCGTCTCGTTTTTTGGTCACTGGGTAGAAAATTGGCTGTTCTGGCAATCGAGGGGGCCATTTTGTATAACCAGTTTGTTTAATTAATTCTAATTCTTCTGGACCAGTAGGACGATAAAGAGTTACCGTTTTTTCCATATCTCATCTAAAAATCTTCGGGAGTGTGGAAACCGTGTGTCTTGAGACCACGGAGTCAACACGACACGGCTAATTTATTAGCCGTACCCCTTTCGGGGATGGGTAAGCAGAGGAGTAGTACTTACCCACTTCCCTGTATGCCGGGAATTGCCTTGCTACAAAGCGTAAAGTGCGCCGGACTGCGTCCCGCTTCGCTAACGCCAATGTTATCAGTCGGCACTTCCCAAACGCACTGCCTTACCCCTCGTAAAGCTGTTTAACGCTCAGGTTCTAGAGCTTGGAACTGGCGAACCAACGCATTCCAAGGTAGGAACTTTGGCACTTGCTGATAACGTAGTCAGTTAAGACGCACGGCTGGTCAGCTACCTAAAGATAGGGGCTTGAAGCTCCGTCTATGCACGAGCGGGGTGCTGACAAA
>JASJCJ010000002.1 GCA_030066045.1 Calothrix sp. MO_167.B12 | reverse complement strand
ATTGGTAGTATCGCTACCAGTATTATTGCCATTATTTGCTGCTGGTTCCCCTCCACCAGATACAGATACATTGTTAGTCACAGAGGAGGGAGCATTATTATCTACGTTGACATCGAAACTAAAGGTACTACTACCACTGATAGCAATGGCAGTATTGCTGGTACAGGTGATGGTGTTGCCACTGGCACTACAAGTCCAATCTCCAGCATTAGCACCACTAACAGTTAAGGCACCATCAGCAACAGTTAGTCCTGTAGGTAGGGTATCGGTGACGGTGATGGTACCGGAGGTTGCTGCATTACCTGTGTTGTTGACTGTGATGTTATAGCTTCCTGTGTCACCTACGTTGAAGTCGATGTTGTTATCGGTTTTGCTGATTGTTAAGTCGGGAGAAGTAGCTTCAACCGCAGTCACAATCTTTGTATTAACACCTGTGCCATAATCAGAGTTATAGTGATAACTGCTACCAGAAAAGTCATAAACTAGGTTGGTAACAGATGCAGAACCAGTACCAATAATTTTTACTTGGTAGGTTGTCGTAAAATCACCACCAACTTTACCATCAGTACCATAATTGACTGGTCCTATACAACTACGATATGTTCCCTTTGGCGGTGTTTTTCCAATATTAGAGTCCCAGCCACACCCATCACCATAATTGGCATTATTACTAGTTCCAGATGGTGTACTATAAGTCGTACTAACAGATAAAATCTCGAAGAATGTATTGGGAAAGTTAGTAGCAAAAACAAGTTGCTCATAACCACCAGGTGCAGTTGAACCTGATACCGTATAGGTGTAAGTTTTCCCTTGTTCAACTACTGTTGGACCATCAAAAGTAAGTACAGAGTTACGATTTTGAGAAACAAGTTTTTCTACATATAATTCACGATTACTTGGTGTACTAACAGTTCCTAAACCATCAGCAGTTGCCTCAATACGATAAAGCCTAGTTGCATCGTAAGCTTGCCGATTACGAGTAATAACTACATTAAAATAAAAGTCTCGACAATTACTAGGAATTGCACCTGTATTTCCCGGAGGATGGGAGGTTGCTCCTGCAGGCAAGGAATCTAATGTGAGGGTATCGCTACCAGTTAAATTAATATATTGGTTACTGCTATCAAATACAAATCTCGCTTGTACGTTAGTTGCGTCTGATGTCCCAACATTACAAACCCTAGCACCAATATTAAAAGTATCGGGACCATCAGTTACTTTGTTACTATCTAAACCAATAACATGCCAAGAAATTGGCTGAATTGTCAGGTTTGCAGTTGCATTTGCTTTGAGAGGAAATAATAAATTAATTCCCATGAACATTGGGAAACTAGTCAAGCCTAACAAGACATTAGCTATAAATCTTTTCCAATTACTATTATACTTGATGGGATATAACAACTTTTTTTTATTAATATTCATTGCTAATTTATAGGACTATTAATTATGTTTAATAACTTATTTTGTGCAGTATGTGTAGAGCTTTTACTGTAATTTAAACATATTCATGGGTGTTTTGGTAAAGGTTGAAATACTTTGTATGTAACTCTATCAAGGCTTTATGAGAGGAAATTACAGAATTACACTACAATAACCAAAAAAGAGTGTAAATCAATTACCTCTTAGCACCCATGTAGTCTGACTTAGATAAGAATAAAGCTTAATTTCACAAGAAAAACGTAAATTTCAAGGCATTTTTGAATTATTATCAAAATATTCAAACAATCATTAATTCAATGTGATCTCTATCACAAAACTACAGCTTTAAAATACAATACGAACAACATTATAAACAGTAGAAACTTTGTATGGCAATAGTTGAATAATTTGCATTAGCCGAGCTTAACGGAGTGATCGCAGCAATAAATTAATTTGTGAACATAATTAATTACCAATTTTATGAATACTTAATTGATAATTAACAGAACATTTCTCACTTGAATATAATACAGTAAATATCATGTTTGATTGAAAAACTGATATAATTTCAAGGAATAATCTCCGAACTAATTATATCTGTCTGTATTGGTTCCAACTGAGAACATAAATTGACTTTTGACCAAAAAATAAACTGGATACAAGCCCCAGGATTTATCCGTGGAGAAAAACAAACAGTTCTGTCATTGTTTCAAGCCTCCGGACTTTAGACATGGGGTCAATCCAAAATACAAAATCCAAAATCTAAAATCTAAAATTACGTGAGTTCGGAGTTCGGAGTTAAAAGAATGTAGAATGGGCGAATGAGCGAATTGCGTGGGAGCAACGGGGATTTTACCCCGACGCAAAACGCGCTGCTTGTAGAAGCAGGGGAATTTAACCCCCAAAGTTGGTTAAAATTTACCTGAGTTCTGTCGAACTCACACTGATTTACTAAGTTTAGGTTAATTGTTGAGTTTATTCTCAACTATTCGGGAAGTGACTCCTCAATTTAATTGTACAAATCCTTGATTCATAAGGGTTTTAGCCTCAAAATTTCGTCGAACTCACGTTAAAATTGAATGACTTTTGACTGACGCTCAGCGGTTGACGTTGTGTTATGTTGCCTGGTGTAAAGACGTAGCAGTGCCACGTCTCTACTACATTTATGTGGTTATGGTTCGGCGTTGCTGAATCAGGATATGAAATGTCAAAATAACCTTTATTTTTCTTTGTAACTTTGCGCCTTTGCGCCTTTGCGTGAGGCAAATTCATATTTTCAATCAGCAACGCCTATGGTTCTATTTGCAAATCCTCTTCTTGGCTTTCAAACACAATATCTACACCCCTGACATCCACAAAAATCACCTCTACGCGGCGATTACGGGCATAATCAACCCGATTATTTTCCTCTGTCAATAATTCGCGCTCCCCAAAGGAACGAATTGTCATCCTTTCTGGTGCAATTCCCTTCTGTATCAAATAATTTCTGGTACTTCTCGCCCTTCTCAATGCTAAATTTTGGTTGTAAGCAATGCTAGCGCGAGAATCGGTGTGACCCTGTAGTTCAATAACAATAGTGGGATATTTCTGCAATACTGCGGCTATTTTATCCAGAATTAACGCACTTTCAGGACTAATATTGTCCTTATCCAAGGCAAAATGAATGTTACGGGGTACGTTTAGAGAAATGGTTGGTGGTGGTAAAGGTGGTGGAGTGACTGCGGTTACTGGAGGAGTGGTTTTTGATGGTGGTTCTTCCGCGATTTTGGGGGTAGTACATTTGGGTATATCTGCGGTTGTATTTATTTGCTTTTCTGGTGTTTTACCTGGTAATTTTACTAAGATATTGGCAGATGGTTCCGATGTTCCATAACGGGGGTCAGATGCGATCGCACTCAGTTGTTCCCCTGGTTTAATATTGTCTAAGGTGGCACTAAATCTACCTTTTTCATCGGTTTTCACTTTAGCAACAATTTCCCCCAAGGGAGAATAAGCAGGATATAAATCGATTTGTTTTTCTGGGTTGGAAACAACGCGGTAGATGTCAATTTCCGTACCAGGGTCAGCTGTACCATCAATGCCGACTTCACCGTTAATCAATACAAATTCACCGCTGAGAAACTTTGGTGTATTAATTGCCGCATTTCCCGTATCTCGGCGACGATTGCTAGAATTGCGCGGTGGGTTAGGACCATCACCCCGTTGAAAGTCTCGCACTCCCACATGGTGTCTGGTATTTAGGTCAATACTCAACCCTTCTAAGTTGGCAAAACCGTTCCCCTGAATCAGATTGCCACGGCTTTGGGGATAGGATGTAACCACCACCCCAGAACCCGTTTGATTGGTAATTTGGTTGTTCAACACCCGATGGTTGTTACCCATCAAATAAACAGCAGCCCTGCGTAATCTGCGTCCGTTAAACTTAATTTGGTTATCTTGTATTTTTACTGAACCCTCTGGCTTAAATAAGTATATTCCGCTACCATCATTGCCACAAATCAAATTAGAGGTAATTTGAGTGCGATTAATTTTACCATCTAATCTAATAGCGTCAGGCATCCCAGCCATACCATTACCGACAATAATATTGTTTTGAACCTGCATATTTTCACCCCTAATACCAGTAATAATCCCACTGCCGTCATGATAGGAAATGCGGTTACGTTGAATTATCGTATCAGTTGCATTAAATACAGAGACTCCAAATGCAGATGTCTTGTCAGGTATACTTTCATCCGGGAGAATACCTAACCAATTATTTTCTATGACTACATTTTTGGGAACATTGTCCTCCCGTTTCTTTTTCCCTAATCTCTGCTCCCCTAAATTTTTTAAAGAGGCAATGATAATATCCCCTGGAGGAATAGTTTCTGTAGCACCATGGGGTTTAGTAAAACCATATAAATTCAAACCGCGAATGGTGACATTATCAGCAACTACAGTCAAACCACGGAAGACATCCCGGTTTTTTGTGGTGGTGATTGATACCACAGGGATAGGAATGGTAATTTCTGCTGTTGCCGATTTTTTAATGTCATAACCTGGCTGGGTGGTACCATCTACTACTAAGCCGGGAGTAGCCAGGGGTGGCAAGAGATTTTGGAGATCGATCACAGTTTGTCCGGTAGGTAGATTAAACTCAATCTGTGGTTGATTCCCTGGGAAAATTTGGGCTTTTTCTGTCGCGCTTAATTTATCTAAGGGTAATGTGCCGTTGACAATTTCAATAGCTTCCCGTAATGTAAGTTTATCATCCTGCCGGAGGTTGTCTTGGTTGCTGTTAACTACTACTCTCAAAGCTTGAGTTCGGGCAGTAGATGGTTGAATAAACATACCCACTAATAACAAGATTGAGAGAACCTTACCCAAAACCCCAAAGAACACAGATAATTCCTTCACGCCTACCCTACGGTCAGCCGCTCCGCGTCTAGCGCGCCTTTGCGTGAGCTTTTCATACATCCTTACCATATGCTCCTCCGCCTCCAAGATTTTACTTTAGACTCCTGTTGTTGAACTGGGGTAACTTTTTGTAATCCAAAGCCGTTAAATAGTTCGTTGAGTTTGAGGGTTAAACCGAGGTAGGGACCTCCGGCGGATCTGCTTCCGGAAAAATCGCGATCGCTAACTTTACCAAAGGCGTAACCAGCTGCTAATCTCAAATTGGGGCTAAGGTAGTAACCAGCTTCTAACAGAAAGCCGGTTTCTGTGAAGCTATCTTGATTTATCCAACGGGTTTCCCCTACCAAGTCCATGTTTTTGCTTAAGCGATAGGTAGCTCGGAGTTGGGCGAGGTTGGCGGTGCTAGTACCAATTAAGTCGTCAGCTAGGTAAGATGTGCTGTTACGCAGGGCATATTTACCGTAAAATTCCCATCTCCAGTTTGGGGCATAGATAGTCTCTAAAGCAAAGGTATGGTCTTCTGCGCCGGTACCAGTACCAAATAGGACTGATTCGGGAATGGTGGAGGGATTTTTGCGATATTCGTAACGCAGCAGGGCGTTAAATTTATCACTATGGGGGTCGCGGTAAGCTAAACCCAGTTTTAGGTTGGCTGTGCTACCTAATCCCCGTAGTTTTTGATTACTGGAACTTGCTTGTTGATAGCGGAACAAGGCAGTCAGGGCAGGAGAAATTTTACCTGTGGCATTAGCGGAAATTACGGTATTGGAACCACTGGATGATGTGCGATGTTGATAACGGGCACTGGCTTTAAAATCAGCACTATCTGTATACTCCAGACCGATACTGTAACTGTCGCCAGAATCGAACCCCAGGGAAGAAGAACTTTGACCCACAGCAAAGGGTTGGGCAAATTGTACCCCCGTCCCATTTCTGCCGAAGAAATTACCGACTACTCGTTCGTAGGCTAAGTCCATCCGCAAACCAGGGGTAATATTCCACTTCTGTTTTAAACCCACAGCACCTTGACCAGTCAGACCATTTGCCCCTCCGAGAATGGAGTAACGTCCGGTGAGGGTGGTATCAGAGCCTAATTTGTGTTCGCCGTTAATATTGAAGCTGGTAATTCTATTACCGCTAAATTGACCCCGATTATAAAATTGTTGTGTCAGACTGAGGTTAATCCCAGGCATTAAAGCCCAATTCAGTCCGAACAGAGTCCGATCGGGATAGACTGTATCTGTACTGGAAGATAAAGAAAGTTCGTTCTGTGCCAAGAATGTCAGTTTTTTAGCAATGGGTAACCTGAGGCGCGATCGCAGCTGATTTGATTTAGTATCAGTATTGGTTATATTATCCTGACGATCGCGGTGCAACCAATCTACATTGACAGTGGCTTTACCGATACGCTGTTGAATACCCGCAGAAATTGTAGTTAGGGAGTTATCAACTTTACTACCGGGTGTGGCAGTAGTTCCAGGATTAATTAAATCCTCTAAGTTAGTGATAATTTCGGGAGCAACACCAAAATTCTCCTCGCGATCATATTGGAACCGGAGATTGGTATTATTACTAAGTTTACCCGTTACCTGTGCCCCGTAACGGGTTTGTCCAGGAACAAAACTAACAGTGGCATTATTGGCAAATCCAGCATCCGCAGTCCGATAGTAAGCTTGTCCTTGCAGTCCTTGGAAAATTTCTCCTTTTGCTTCCACCCGCCAAGCTTCACCACTGACTTTACCCCCCACATCAGATTCATTGGTAGAATGGGCATACTCAGCAATGAGAGTTCTTCCAGAACCTAGGGAAATTTGGGCATCTGCACCATACAACTCAAAATCCCGCGTTCCCCTGTCTTCCCTGATATAACTTGCACCTAACCAACTGTTGCTTTTTAATCCCCGAGCAAAATTATATTGCAGACGACCACCAAAAATATTACTATCACTGGATACTGTACTTTCATATTCATAGGTAGCAACAATTCGCCTCACCAAAACTTGCCCATTTTCATCTACATCTGTACGTAAAACGGGTTGTTGGAATAAGATAGTACCGCGATCGTAATCAATATCATAATCACCGCCCCGGCTGAGTTTTGTCCGTTGTAATACCGTACCAGGACGATTGAGTTCCTCTAACTCGATATAAATACTTTCACTACCTGGTACAACCAATCTCCGGGAGAGGAAATAATAACCACTAGTACCATCAGGGGAAAGATTATCCCGTTGGAAAGCTTCCACATTATTACTGTAAAAGCCAGTAATTTGGAGATTGCCAAAATTATAATTACCCTTAAATCCGTGTAACCTGCGGTTAGTGGCGGTAAACTCCTGGGACGAGCGGGAAAGCTCACTGGTATTGTAGTCTCCCCACATGAAATAGTCGGGATCTGCTCCAGAGATTTTAGGCGATCGCTCTAGGCGAAAATATAGACTATCTAAAGAAGATGTCACAGCCTCGACTTTGGAACTGTCCCCATATACTGGATAGACTTTCTCGCCAAACTGTAAGTTTCGATTCAGTCGTCTATTATTACTATCACCTTGATTCAGAGTCCGACTGCTATCATAGGCTCCAGTGAATAACCAATCACCAATTGCCCCAGTAGCAAATACAGCCGAGCGAAAATCTAGTTGGGTACTATTATCCCCATCTGGAGGGAGAAAATCCTGGAAAGTACTGAAAAAGTTTGTTCCCCTAGCACCTAAACGTAAATCTACCACCCCAGCAACAATACTAGGGCGCAGTGCGGTTTCTAATTGTAGTTGGGTAAAAGCCTCTAAATTAATAGTTTTAGCTTGAATGGTGACAGTTTTGGCTTTTAAACCAGATTTGAAAGTAGCAACAAATTGACCCCCCTGTGCTTCTACCTGAAATCCTGGTGTATCGGGTTGAAAGTCTGCACCGATAAACTCTCCATCGGTAGCTGTTAAAGTGACAATTGCCTTCCAGTTAGAGACATTTCCATTTTCGTCCAGTAATTGTCCTTTAACTGTAGCTGTAGAACGCCCATCAGCCGGAACCCTCGATTCTACAGTTGTCAACTTCATTTTAGTCGCAGCACCGCTAACCATCACCTTCACAGTTGCCGGGGCTGCTGTAGAACCCACCAATTGAGCAGTAATAATATTTTCCCCTTCCTGGAGGGGAATACCATACCATGTTTGAGTAACTAACTTAGTCTTAGAATCGTTAGCTGTACGACCAATTAAAGACCTTTCTACCAACTTACCATTTACCCGCAATTCAGCTTCCTGGTTCTCAGGAAATTGCAAAATTACCGTAGTTGTGCGATCGTTAAGTACATCTTCTGATGTAGGAGATAGTATTTTTATACTCGGAGGTGGAGCAACTTCCGGTGGATTTGCTACCTTTTCCGGCGCAGTCGGTACAGGTAATACCTTTTCTTCCGTGGAACTAGTTGCTGTTGGGGTTAATTCCGGTTTGTCTGCGGCTGTTTCCGGTGCAATGGAGGGAGTAACAGAATTGTTCTTGGTAGAACTAACTTGTTTTGGGGTTAATTCCGGTTTGTCTGCGGCTGTTTCCGGTACAATTCGGTTAAGTGAAGTATTTTTCTGTTTCTTTGTTTGTTGACCTTTTAAAGAGCGAATTAACTGGGGATTTGATTTAACTGGGTTAGTTTTGGTTTTGACCTCTACATTTTCACCTGTTTCTGCTATGGCTGTACCAGGAGACAAAACTACACTAACTGCTCCGACGACAGTCCCCATTAATTTGAGATAATATGCATGGTGCAGTCTGGAGTTCATTTCTTCTTCTTCTCCTCTTTGAAAGCAGGAGTGACTGCAAAGTTCATCCGTACCAAGCCACCAGGTTCTAAGCGTACTAAGCGAGATTGGCTATTGCGTTCCCGGAAACGGGTATTAGGAGCAAGGCTATACCCAGGTAAGCTGCTGAGATCGAGAACCCCTACATGGGCACCAGGTAAAACATTAGCTACAGAAAACATCCCATTAGCATCAGTAGTTATACGGTTGCCATTCTCCAAGAAAATCACCGCATTGGGAACTCCAGGCTCACCAGCTTGTTGCTCACCATCAAAATTTTTATCCACAAACACGCGACCGATGATTGTGCCATAATTAGAGGCAATTCCCGATTTGATTCTCATTAAATGAATTGCAGGACCATCTTGAACTGCAAAATCATTGTCAGTACGTTGGGCATTGACAACTGCCGTATTTTGACCAGAACCACGCAGTGCATCGGGGGTTAATCGAGCTGCATAGACAATATTCAGGGTTTTTCCCGTATCTATAGTCGCTGAAGTTCTAAAAAATACTTGCTGTCCCTTATTTTCCGCAGTCACATTTACCGATCGCTCGTCAATGGCACCCCTCACAGACTTGGGTAAAAACCTAAAGCCTACGGGGAAAGTATCAGTAACCACCACATTATCTAAACCCGCATCCCCTTGGTTCTTCAAGGAAAGGCGATAAATCACAGTATCTCCCGGTTCTGCCGTAGCGCGATCGCCTGTTTTCGTAATCCGCAGCTGATCGGCTTGACACAACCCCATATCCAAATTCAATGGTAATAAAGATAACCCGATTCTTTCCGCATCAGCTACTGATACCTGGTCACTAAGTTGAGTGTCACCTTGGAGACTAATGGGGGTACCATCTATGGAAGTAGCATTATACTGAAGAAGATTATTAGTATTACTAGTAATCTCCAGCTTGATTCGTCGCTGGGTATATGTAGAAGAATTTGCTGGAGGATTAACCACTAAAATATAGGTTCTACCTATATCCGTTTGTCCTTTACTAGTATCAAATAAGAAGTTATAAAAACCTTGGTCGGCGTTAGTCAGAGGAAAGGGATTAATATTAGTAGTATTGGGACTAATACCCAGAGAAACACCATTATTAGGAATATCAGGAACCTCGCTAGTTGTGAGGTCAGTTAAATTTCCTAATTGCGTTCCTGTGGCATCATTAGGATCTGGATCGTAAAGAGCGACGATAAAACCCTGATAATCCGGTAGCAGTTGCCCATTACAACCTAAAATTTGTCCTAAGGGGTCAATTAATGAATCGCCAGTAGTAGCATTTAACTGGATAGAACTAGATGTAAAACTATGATTACTGGAAGGGTCTGTATAAGTATAGGAAGCTTGGTTAATAAAGGATTTGGTGGCAGTTGAAGTAGTAATTTGAGCAGAAGCAGATATGGGAATATGCAATAAACCCCCTACCGCCAGAGTTGCAGCAAACCGCTTTAACCAGCCCCTACCAAAATGAGTTTGGTTCTGCGAACTTGAACGACGCACGGTTTTTCTCCTACTAAGACTTTACGGTTCGTGGAATTGCAGCTAGAGATGTTGCATTGCAACACCTCCATCCATTACTGCATTCAGAACCGTTAAATTTTGCTGCGGTAGAGATGTTACACCCCATGTGAGAGGAAAGAGTGAAGGAGTGAAGTAGTAGGGGCGCAAGCCTTGCGCCCTGGAGTGAAGGAGTGAAGAATTAAAAACTCCTAAACCGTCAACTATCAACTGTCAACTACCAACTACCAACCATCAACTCCTAACTCCCTATTAAAATAAGTCTTAGCGTACTTGTAGCTGGTATGTGCCTTTAACTGCGCCCTTCGCAGCAACAGATTCGCCGAAGTTCCAACGGATGTTAGTGTATTTTTCTGCTGGTGCGGGAACTGTTTTAAATGTACCGTCTTCTTGCCTAACTTTGATGGTGGGGTTTTCTACAAAGTTTTTGCCAGCATCAATACTGTAGGTAATCTTCGCACCTTTATTGGCATTCACGGTAGCAGATTTCAACACATACTTCATCCCTTGGGGAATTGGTTGATTGATGACAAGACCCTTAACAGCTTTGTCGCCATTGTTAGCACCACTAACTGTATAGCGTAGTATATCTCCTGGTTGGACGGTTGCTTGACCTTCTAATGCTTTCCAAGTAACCTTTTGCTTACCTTGGGCATCTTTAGCAACCATTTTCTTAGCTGCATCTAGACGTAGTTGAACTACACCCTTTTTAGCATTTTGTGCGATCGCAGAACCACCAGGCAATAAATTAGCAATAACAGGAATTTGAGTAGCAAAGGAAACACTAGCGATAAATGCGACAACACCTAAACCTGCAATGGAAAAACGTTTCATGGAAATTACCTTATGTAACAACTTGAATGTTTGCAATCAATGGAATTTGGTATGGGGTTAGGGACATCTCATGGCAGAGATATCCCTATTGACTCAGGATTTATTTAGAGTCCTGTATTGTCAGCAGTACCACTAGGTGCTGGACCATTAACTTTACGGTGGAAAGTAAAGATTCTTTCCTGTCCGGGTACAACGTTGCCTGTAACTCTGAGTACATACTTAGTAACGTCAGTAGTTGCTGTGGTTCCTGTCTGGTCAATAGCTGCATTTGATGATGGCTCGCCGCTATAAAATTCAATGTTTGCAGCACCGGTATCTTGAGCAGAACCTACAATGTTACTGGTATCGATTTCACCATTGCTATCGTTGTCTTTCGCCCAGTTGTTACCATTACCGACACCATCTTCAGTAATCACTACCTTATCAGCGTTGAGAATAATGTTACCTGCTCCAGCTTGGGGATCGGAAATGTTACTGTAGCGAATCCGATACTCCAAAATGTTACCAGGAGATGGTGTCTTAGGAGTACTACTCCAAGTTTCGTCACCACTAACAACAGCCGGACCTGTTCCCTGAGTAACGCGGGATTCTTTCACTAATTTCAGATAACCAGTGTATACCCGGTCAATGGTGATGTTTGTGGCTGTTTGTGTATTATCTGCAACGCTAGTAATTGTAGCTTCGATGGGTACTGGGAAACCAAACTCTGTATCGCCAGTGTAATCTGCAACGGTATTGGTGGAAAGATTAGTTCCTGCGGGTAGATTAACTTCCACACCATAGTTCACTGGATCACCAGCAGCAACATTGGATATAGTAATCGGTGTTGCAGGTCCACTGAAGGTTCCTGCTGATTTATCGTATGTATAGACCGCAGAATCGCTGCCATAGGTAATGGTAACAGTAGTAAGGTTGGGTAAATCGTCTTTATTTACACCAGTTGGGATTGTTGGTACTAGGGTAATATTACCAGCGTCAGTACCGCTATTTTGAATGGTGTTGGTAAAACCTACAGGTGCGGGGTCAATGGTGTTGGGTATATCAGGAGTATTTGGATCGTTGTCATGATCGATATAAGGTTTGGTATTAGCAGGGACCAAGGAAGACTTGTTAGTAAAGTCATCATTAGTCAGACCTGATGGACCAGTAGCACCAGGAGCATTCTGAGGACCGTTGAGAACCGATGCAGGTGTAGGTTCTGTAATGGTAAAGACGTTAGCTTCACCACCCGTTCCACTACCAGTGTTGTCACCAGCTGCGTCAACTCCACTTTCTGGGGCTGTTGGGTTATTGATATAGCCATCGTCAACCTCTGCAGCTGGTAGAGTATCGGGAACACCATCGTTATTGGTATCGGTATTTGCAGGAGGTGTCATGCTTCCTACACCACCATCAAAGTTACTGGGATTTTGGTCACCAGATTCATCGTATACTGGGCTACTTGCGACAGTAGGATCGGCATTAGTGTCACCAGTTTCACCAAATACTTGAGCGATGTTGGCGATAGTTAACGGTGAAGCTGTACCTGATTTCACAGCTAATTTAATCGTCAAGCCAGTTACCGTATCACCAGGATCAATACCCTCAGCAGCAGTATTAGCCTTTTTGACAAAACCAACACGGGTTACAGTTGTCAAATCGGTAGTACCGTCTAAGACTTGCCATGTTGCAGCATTAGCATCAGTGCTAGCCACAGCATCTGTGGTGTAAACTGGTATCCAATCAGAACTAGGTGGAGTTGGTACTTCTGCTAACTCTGTACCCTCAGGAATGGCATCAGAAACCAAGATGTGTTTGTCAGTAGAAGTAATACCAGTACCACTAACAGTGATATTTGTACCTTCTAAAGCCGTTGGGGTAATTCCCTGTCCTGTGATATCGGTATTCTCAACCCTGAGGCTCAAGTTATAAGTTACTTCGTCATCCGTAATAGCAGTTGTACTCTTATTGTCGTAAGTACCACGAGTCTTGAGAACAGTAGCTAAAGCATAATTTTTGAGAGTTGCACCAACTTTCTCTGTTAGAGTATCGCTGGCTTCCCTGACTCCGTTAACTGGTGCTCCGTTTACTTCACCTGTAGCAGTACCATCGGCATTATCTACAGTGTAAACGTCACCACCATCTGGACTCCGCAACTGGTTCTGAGCATCACCAGGAGTGTTACCTAGTTGAACAATAATATCTTGACCTGATGTTGCACCAGCTTGAACGGTAACGGGTACCCGCACCTGAATACTAGCATCGGGTGCAATGGAGCCTGTAATTAATTCAGTACCAGTTATTGCTACCCAGTTAGTACCGTCAAAATATTCCAAGTTACCAGCTGTTGCAGGACCAGTAACTGACGCTAAGTTAGGAATACGGAATTTGGTGGGGTCGTTACCAACGTTCTTGATGGTGAAGTTGTAGTTCAGTACATCGCCAACGGTAACGGTTTCACTACCATCACCGTCTGTGTTGACAACACCAGTTCCGGTAACGGTAATACCTGCAACCTCAGCGATAGTGACTTCAACAGTGTTAGAAGTCGCATTCAGGGTTGTTCCTGGATTGTTAGGATCTTCGTAAGTTGCTGTTGCGGTGTTGTTTATTTTTTGACCCCCAGCAGTTCCTTCTGCTAATGCGGGAGCAACAAACTGAAATATACCACTGGTGATGAAAGCTGTAGCTACCAGAGAACGGTAGACTCTGGATGCGTTTTTCGAGATTTTTTGAGTACGTGCCATAATAGTTATGTATTTGTGCAATCAAATTGTGTCCTGTGTTAGCGCACAGGATTTTTTCTTAACAATTCATCTAAATTATTGTCAGAATTGCCAAGTCAAACGAACTAAAACAAACTAACTTTGGTTACTAGTGTTTTTACTTGGCAGACTTCCCCTACTCACTTAAATAAAATAAAAAAAGTGTTTTTGTTGGCATTAGATAGTTTTTTGTTCGGGTTGATTTTAACTTACCCACAAAAGCCGACAAACGTAACAATCTCCTAACCGAACACTTTATCGACCAATCAATTCATCTCTTGTAGGAAGATTTGATTTAATAGCAAAGACAATCTAGCTCGAATGCTGGAAGAAGGGCTTCGGTACATACACGAAAAATGATGGATGCCTGACTGCGAGGAACTTACGGAGAATTATGGCAAAAACATCATAATGATTAAAGCTCTTTTCAATCGAGTGCAATACACCTATAATAGATTTATCACTGGGTGTATCGAGATATAAAAAATGAAAGCTTACTCTGATGACGTACGTCAGAAAATTATTAAATCTTATATTAACCGTGAAGGTTCATATAGAGAATTAGCACATAGATTTGATGTGAGCCTGAGTTTTATACAAACATTAATCAATCGCTTTCAAGATACTGGTAGAATTGAAACTCTACCACATGGTGGCGGTAAAAAACCAAAAATAAATCAGCACAATTTAGATATTCTGAAAAAAATTGTTAGAGAAAATAAAAATATAAAAACAACAGAAATCTGTGAATTATTTTATGCAGAAACCAAGATTAAAGTTAGTCAAACTACCATTACAAGGGCTTTACGAAAATTAAAGCTAATCGAAAATAACAATATTTCGCGCCAAAAAGTAAGATATGGAAGAGGCAAGAAATAAAATATGAACTTTAGCGATATATGATAATAATCAATTTAAAATTTAACATTTATTGGTTAATCAAACCTGAAACTCTACTGCAATATTATCTAGAACATACATCAGGTGATTAAAAAGAGAAAAAATGCAGCGATTGCTACCATACATTGAAGTGACATTCTATCAGTCCATACAGTGATAAAAAGTAATTCTGAAAGTTATTACAACTATTAGGTAAACAGGTGTTTAATCGTGGTTCAATCACTGTGGATGTTGTATTGCACCCAATTGACAAGCCAATAAAGCAATATTTTCAGTGTTATCACTAGCATTACAATACAGCCTATCTTATTTGAATAAAATAAGCCAGTTGTATTTGGCTGATATTTTTTATATAATCCTTACTAGGAAAGAGCTACAGCCCTCCAATCCAATAAAATTATTACTTGTACCTATTGAATCTATAGATAAGAGTTTATACTTAGAGATTAACTTAAAGTTAAGTATAAAAGTTATTTATGCAATTACCGTGTTTGCTTAATAATTTGTTACTTAATCTGAACTTACCCCTTAAACCATTGCCACACAATCAATCTAGCGAAAGCGTGCAAGTATGAGCGTACCCATTTAACCTAGGTTTTTAAGAGCATATTCATGGTATGCTTAAGGGTTGGGGTTCAACGTGTCAAATTCGCGACCCAAGACCCTTTGTAAATTTGTACCCAGTAAGAGCGATTCAAACAATCTTGAAAGTCCCTCTGGTAAAGAGTTATACCAAATTGCGTTCTATCATAGTAGTTTGAGTCAAACGGGAAAGCTGAGGCTTTTGAGGTAGTTTCTATTTTGGGCAACCGTACAATAGTTGGTTCGGTTTCCCCTTCCTTATCTAACCAACACCAATTGCAAAAAGCCTACCCCTATGAGATGCTCCCCTATCCACCATTACTTATTATTCTTCGTCACTACTTCCCTAACTCGATAAATAGGGCGACTTTGGGATTCGTGGTAAGTCCGCATTAACAACTCTGCCAATAAACCAAAGCAAAATAGTTGTATCCCAGTGACTAACAACAGCACCGCTAAAGTTAGCAAAGGGCGATTACCAATTTCCTGATGTTGATAGATTTTAATATAAGTCAAGTAAATAGCGATCGCAGCTCCAGAAAAAGTAGAAATTACCCCCAAAAGCCCAAAAACGTGCATGGGACGGGTGAGAAACTTTTTCATAAACACAATGGTTAATAAATCCATCAATACCCGGAAGGTACGGGATAAACCATATTTACTACTACCAAAGCGGCGGGAATGGTGTTTGACCTTAACTTCAGCAATTCTCGCCCCTTCGATGTAAGCTAACACTGGCAGAAAGCGGTGTAATTCTCCATAGAGATTCATATCCCGAACTAAATCTGTACTGTAAGCCTTGAGGGAACAACCATAGTCATGAATCTTCACCCCAGTAATGCGGCGAATTAACCAGTTAGCAATTTTAGAAGGAAGTAACCGCGTCAAAGCTTTATCTTGGCGTTTTTCCCGCCAACCGCTCACCAAATCGTAACCCTCATCTAACTTTGCCAACATCATGGGTATATCTGAGGGGTCATTTTGCAAATCCGCATCTAAAGTGACGATCGCCCTACCTATGGCATAATTAAAACCAGCCGCCATGGCCGCCGTTTGCCCATAGTTGCGCCGCAAAATCACCGCTTTTACATCCCCACGGATACGTCCCTGTTCCTTGAGGAACTGCACAGAACCATCAACAGAACCATCATCCACGCAGATAATTTCATAACTTAACTGACTTGCCTGTAAAGTAGATGCGATCGCCGACAACAAATGTGGTAAACTTTCTACCTCATCCTTAATTGGCACCACCACTGAAACATCTGGGATAGAAGAAGATAATCTCCCATCTTCTCCCAAAATCCCATTAGAAACTAACCCACTCCTCATTCCTAACTCCTAACTCCAAACTGTCAACCATCAACTGTCAACCGTCAACTCTTCTGCGGTTCATAACTCTTGACAACCCTACCAGCACCACGTAACTGCTGATAATAAGATCGACTTACCTCCCCGCCTTGTTCCGAAAGTATATCAATACCAATACCATTTCGTCCTTTATCTATACCCGAACTATGGATATACCTGCCATTTCCTAAGTAAAGTCCCACATGGTTTGCTCTTTGAGGTGTACCAAAAAAAACCAAATCCCCAAGCTCTAATTCTGCCATCTCAATGGGCTGAAGAAAATCTTCCTGTTGATAACTATCCCGAGGTATCCAAATACCAGCAGAAACAAACGCCGCTTGCATCAAACCAGAACAATCATAATTAGGTCCTGTGGTCCCGCCCCAAAGGTAATAATTCGGTTGTTTCATAGCTTGGTGAGTAAAACTAATTACCTGGGGTAATAATTGTTTAATCTCCCCTGCATTTAATAATGTAGCTTGGTAAGTTACAGTAGCAGATTGTAAGTAATTTAAATCCGTTATAGATAAATACCCTGGATAATCATCTTCACACAAACACACCTGCACAGAAGTTGCATCACTTGCCACAATACGTAAATGTCTGTCAGTTGCAGCTTGAGTGACTAAACTTTTACACTCAGAAGAACCATATAAGTTCAAGTTCGCTAAACACTGGTACTCACCCACTGGAAAATTAGATATTTGGGATTTTAGATTAAGGGACATCCGAGAATTACAATGACTTTCTTCCATAAAGACGAACAATTAGAACAGCTAGGTAATCAAATTTTAGAAGCTACCTGGGCAGCATTTCCTAACCTAGCACGCAATCAAATTGCCCTGACTTGGATTGTCTACGATCCGCCCGTACTAGTAAATACGGGTGGTGCTCTCACTTCATCAGCTTTTTGGAACCATCCAGTACGTGGATTTACTTACCGGGGAGTGGAAAGGATTTACCCCGCCAGTGTGGTGAAACTATTTTATTTAGTTGCCGTACATGAATGGCTAGACCAGGGAATGCTCAATTCTTCCCCAGAATTACAACGGGCGATGAAAGACATGATAGTTGATTCTAGCAACGATGGCACCAGCTTAATTGTGGATGTACTAAGTGGCACCACATCTGGGCCCCAATTACCTGCTGGACCCTTTGAAACTTGGCAGTACCAACGGCAGATTGTGAACCGTTATTATCAATCCTTGGGGTGGTCTGAATTGGAAACCATCAATGTTTGCCAAAAAACCTGGGGTGATGGTCCCTATGGCAGGGAACGGGCATTTTATGGGGAAATGTTAGAAAACCGCAATATGCTCACCACCAATGCCACCGCCAAATTATTACATAGTATCATTGGCGGAGTAGCAGTTTCCAGCGAGCGATCGCAAGCGATGATGGATTTATTGCAACGCAGTCTTAACCCCGATGAATTGCCGCAGGATGTGGAAGAAGATCAAGTTACAGGGTTTCTAGGTAGTGGTTTGCCTCAAACAGCAAAACTGTGGTCAAAAGCCGGTTGGACTAGTCAAGTTCGCCACGATGCAGCATATATTGAGATACCAGACAAACATCCTTACTTATTAGTAGTATTTACTGAGGGCAAGGCGAATGCTAGTAATAAACATATCTTGCCCTTTATCTCCCAACAATTTGTGGAGGCCATTGGTAGTTTAGGAGATTTCCAGAATTGAAATTACCACGTGAGGTGACAATTCATCACCAACGGATGTGATTAGAATGTTTGTCCTATGGCAGATCCATTGTAGGGGCGCTGCGGCTTGCGCCCTTGTCATTGGTAAAATTATTTTCATAAATCACCTTAGAGTAAAGGAGTGATGGAGTGTAGACGCGGTAAGCGAAGCCATGCCCAAATGGCTTTTAGCGGCTTCGGTGCAGGGTAGGAGGGAAGGAATATAAACATAGTAGGGGCACGGCATCGAGAATTTTTCGGTATATGCAATAACATTACCCAGTTCCATGAGGGAAAGTGGTGTTCGGTGTCTAATATCATGTGCTTAACCCACATTCCGCGTTAGGGTGCGGAATGTCAGTAAACCACAAACTTTTGGAAACGAACGTAAAAATAAGGGTTTCAACCCTCGCGTACAAGGATAAAAACAACTTCGTTTAATAGCGAAGCGATCAGAACGCCTTAAGGAAACTAACAGTATTGGCGCTCAACGCCGACTAGTACCTGATTGTGTGGTATCCTACCATTTCGCTGAAATGTCCACATTGCAAGGCTTCTAAAAAACTTTTTGGTTTACTGATGTGGGTAACAATCATAAATGGCTTTACTTAAATTGGTCATTAATTTTTTTTGTCCATCCACATCTTGACCGTTATGTTTAACAAATATTCCTATTAGTCCTTCTCTAAACTTAGCTAAAGCATCCTGGATATGGTCGGAAATAGGTTTTTGTGTTGGTTGCGATACTTGTTCCGGTTTTGGAGGATGGTTGTAGAGTTGAAGAAATTTTTCAAAATGTGGCCATTGTTGATTATTCTGATACTGATAATGCCCAATATTTTGATACTCACTTGGAATTTTTTCATTCCCAACCTGACGTCCTTCGCCTTGAGTGGTAATAATTCCGATTAATTCTTTGACTTTTGACAAATTCTCTTCTTTGTCGTTCAGAATAACCTCTTTTGGCTTCATGTTCTGAAAATCTGTCTGATTGCTAAATTCTTTTTTCTTTGTCCCTTGTATTACCTGATTATCAGCTTTGCAATAGCCATTGAAATAACTACCCTTAACATCTAGCTGAATCAAAATAGCATTATAAAAATGTCCTATAGAAGAGTAATCCTTCACATTCTGCTTAAGTTCTTGTGCTTCTTCTGGTAGCCAGTTTGGATATTCAATGAGGCACATTGCATGAATATGCTGAGGATCAGCGGCTCCTAGTTCTGAAGTATATTGAGTGAAATCATATGTTTCTCCTACTATCGGCGGATATTTTATTGGATGCTTTGTAGGATTGTCTTCCAGTTCCAGATTGAGTAGATTGAAGTCAATATGAGGAAACTTGTAATAACCCTCACTATCCTTTTGACCGTACACTGGCAAAGGAAATAATTTACTTTCGTCTATACCATCAAACGCATTAAATGCATTTGCTATATTACAGGCTGTCTGAAAATGGAACATCTCCTCTATGGCAACCGACAGAATCAGTTTTGCTTGGTCCGTCAGTTTATCTGTTGTAAAATCATTGTAAAGGTTGGCAGGAGTTGTAAGCTTACAGGCTAAAGACCAAAAAGCCGAAACATAAAAAGGAATTGTCCAAAATTCAAGGTCTGCTGCATATCTTAAATGTTCTTGTAAGTGGGTTATATCCCATAAGAAATCATTTTTTACAGATACATTTGTACTTGTACTCATGATTTACACCCCATTATAAGTACGGCTTATGCGAATTAGTAAAGTAAGGAGTAACGCGATTTTGTGAACTCGAGGTTAAATTCTCAATTACACGGCTAAATTTTCAACAAAATCAAGTATTTTAGTTGCGATATGCCTTCCAGGCATCTGCGAAGCAATCGCATCCTGAAATAGCCTATTTTTGTTCTTAGTTTTAGCACTTCACTTTTTCGTGTTGCTCCTGTAAAATAAGGCTTATGTGAATTAGAGGCTAGAACAATTTAGTCTCGTTCATATAGTGAGACATGAAGATAAAAGTGGAGACTGAAAGCGTTGATAAGTTAATACGCAGCTAAATTGTATAAAGCAAAAAATCAGGTGATTGTAGTGCGGGAATCCTGCCCGCCTTATGTATACAATTTAGAAGCTTAACAGCTTATAGCTAGTGAGTTTTTAACTTAGATAAGAAGTAAAGTCCTTTTTTCATTAGGATAACAATCGCTACAAATATCAAAACTTCTTGTTAATTATTCTTCACAATCGCGAGCATCTACTTTTTATAAAATCTTACCCGTCTGCGGCATTCTCTCCTTATAAAAATGTCATTGGCTAATTAGGGGTATCACCCTTTTTAACAGCAGGGGAGCACCCAAGCAAGGGAAGAAAAAACAACTCCAAATTATTCCAAAAATTTCCAGCTTTTAGCCTACTGAGGGGTCAGACACACTATTCGCCAATGGTATCTGATGTAAGGATAGGTTAAGAGAGAGCAGGGGTAAGTCAACACATATCTTGCACCTTCTCAATAAGAGTACTGCCCACCTTAGTGCCCACCTTACTTAAATTCAAGAGTTTTAGGCTCTATTTTTCTGAATAATCTTGTGGTGCAAGATGTGATTCAAGCAAGAATTATAAGTAATTAAGGGAACATGATATAAAATCCAAAATCCAAAATAGTATTACCCACGCCATGCCCATGAGGGAAGGGGTATTCGATGTATTAAACTGATTCCACGAAAGATTCATCGGGGAGGGGGATAAACTCTGTTTCCCCTGGAACTTTATCAAATCGTCCTTGTTGCCAATCAGACTTAGCTTGTTCGATGCGGGAGGGACTACTAGATACAAAGTTCCACCACTTGTAACGTTTGCCAATGGGTTCCCCACCAATAATTACACATCGAGCTTCCGTGGTAGAGGTAATTTCTACTCCATTATCAGGTTGAACCATTACCAAACGATGCTGTTCTACAGATTCGCCATTTATCTTGAGTCCCTCAGTGACACTATAAATTCCTTGTTCCCTGTATTCTGAGCCAAGTACAAACTTACCATTGGGTTTGAGAATTACATCCAAATACATCATAGTGGAGAAAGTTACCACCGGAGACTTATATCCATCTACTTCTCCAGCTATCAAAGTTATAGACGCGCCATCCCGATCCCAAGTAGGTAAGCTATCTGCTGGATAATGCTCGAAGGAAGGAGAAACTTCTTCATACTCATCAGGTAAAGCAATCCAAGTCTGGATAGCGTGGAGTATAGATTCCCCATTGCGAGCATTTGTAGGAGTACGCTCGGAATGGACAATTCCCCTTCCCGCAGTCATCCAATTTACTTCACCAGGACGAATTTCTTGTACAGAACCTAAGCTATCGCGATGTAGCAAAACTCCTGCAAACAAATATGTTACCGTTGCAAGATTTATATGGGGATGGGGACGCACATCTACCCCTTTACCTGGAGGAAAGGTTGCAGGGCCTAAATGGTCAAAAAAGATAAAAGGTCCAACCATAGACCGATATTGGTTGGGAAGAAGACGACGCGCTGCAAACCCCCCTAAATCTTTGATATGTGGTATCAGCATTTGGGATATTTGACTGGACATGGCTCACTCGCTGATTCTTAACTTGACTCCATAGGTAAAATAACCCTTTATCTAAACTAGTAGCAAGGCAGTTAAATACAGAGCAGTTGCTCATTTTTGGAATCCCGCGAAGTAGTGATTCAAGTCCACTCTACTTGGGTCTGATGGCATATTAATACCTAGGTAGTTCCCGAAAAATACTAGTTTTTTAAAGATTATAAAAAATTATCTTAAATAAGGACTCTAGATTATTAATTTTCTAGAACCATAGGATATATTGGCTAACAAGTACAAAAAATGCTGAATCAAACTAGTCAACTATTCTACAAATAAAATAAACACAATGGATGACTATCTTGCATCTGGTAACCGCCTTAAGGAGAATAGAGCGGCCATTGATTTAGATTTGCAAAAATATTTACAAGCCTGTAAACGTCGCTGGTTACCAGCGACTAGTATTTTTGTGATTACAGTTAGCCTGACTGCATCGTTACTACCTTTCCTAAAGCCATCCTACACAACAGAAGGTAAACTACTTTTTCAAAAAGTAGACAAAACATCTTCTCTGACTGGATTAGGGAAAATAGGAAATTTACAAAGTATAGTAGCAAATCAGACACCTCTAACTACAGAAATAGAGGTAATTAATTCACATCCTATTTTAGAAAAGACGATTAAAAAGCTACAACTTAAAGACAACAAAGGTCAATTATTCAAACCTGAAGATTTGAAGAAAAAAATTGATATCAAGATTATAGGAGCAACAGATGTAATTCAAATTAGCTACAAAAGTAAAAAGCCTCAGGAAGCAGCAGATGTGGTTAACACATTGATGACTCTATACATAGACAATCAAACGGATAAAAATCGTTCTGAAGTCATAGCTGTTCGTCAATTTATTAATAAACAACTTCCAGAAATAGAGAAGGAAGTGTTAAACGCAGAAGCAAGACTTCGCAAATTTAGAGAACAAAATAAAGTTGTAGATCTAGCAAAAGAAGCAGAAGTAACTGTATTAGAGATTGCAGCATTAAATCGACAAATTACGACTCTTGAATCCGATCTAAATGCTGTTAAAGCTCAATCGACAAAACTGCAAAGTGAGTTAGGTTTAAATCTGGAACAAGCCATGACTGTAAATATTCTCAGTACTTCACCTGAGATACAGTCAGCTATTGCAGAGCTAAGAACAGTTGAGAGTGAATTAACTAACCAAAAGAAACTATTTTTGAATCAACATCCTAATATTATTGCCCTAGAAAATAAAAAAGAAATTTTAGAAAATCTCATACAACAAAAAAGTCGGGAAGTTGCAAATAATCGGGCTGTAATTCCTTATGGATTATTACAGAGCCAGGATATGAAAGCAAACTTAGTGGAGGAATTTATTACCTCTGCAATCCAAAATTTAAAATTAACTCAACAACTTGCTTCTTTATATCAGTCCCGAGATATTTATGAAAAGCGATCTTTGTTGTTGCCAAAGCTACAGCAACACCAGGAGATACTAGAAAGAAAAGTAGAAGCAGCGAAAGCAACTTATAATACTCTGTTAACTAAACTTCCAGAAGTGCAAGTTACAGAAAATAAAAAAACAGATAATGTTAATATTATTCAACTAGCTGAAGTTCCTGAAAAAGGAAGTATTCTGAAACATATTGTAGTTTTACTTCTAGGAATTATGCTAGGTTTATTCCTCTCTACAAGTTCAATCCTGCTTTTAGAGATCAGAGATAAATCTCTGAAGAGCCTAGAAGAAATTAAAGAATTATTTGCATATACATTACTGGGAATTACTCCCTCATTGCAGCAGAACAAATATACATCACGTAAAAAAGATATAGATCTGATAACTCCGGAAGTTCCAGTTAGGAATGCACCAAATTCTTTTATTGGTGAAATTTACCGAATGATTCAGGCAAATATCAAATTTCTCAGTTCAGATAAAGAACTAAGAGTGATTGTAGTCACTAGTTCTGTGCCCAAAGAAGGTAAATCTACTGTGGCAGCTAATTTAGCTGCGGTTATTGCCCAACTAGGACGTCGAGTCTTATTAATTGATGCGGATCTTCGTCAACCTGTTCAGCATCATATTTGGGAGTTAAATAATAATCAGGGATTAAGTAATTTACTAGTTGGTCAAACAGAATTTAGCCCAGCAGTCTGTCAGGATATAGAACATCTCGAGATCCTCACTTCAGGTGTTAAACCTCCTAATTCATTAGCCCTTTTAGATTCTCAAAGAATGTCTTCATTTATCCAGTCTACTACAGACAAATATGACTTTGTAATTATTGATTCTCCACCCTTACTGTTGACAGCTGATGCTTTAACTTTAGGTCGGATGAGTGATGGTATTTTGCTAGTAAATCGACCAGAAATTCTTGACCGTAAGAGTGCAACTTTGGCTAAAGAAATGCTAGAACGTTCAGAACAAAATGTTTTGGGTTTAGTTGTCAACGGGATCAATAAAAAAGAGTTTAATACTTATTTTTACCATGCGAAGACCTACTTGACGGATGAAGACTGGAGCGATTATACTTCAAGTAATTCTCCAATTTCTTTGAGTAAACTATTCAACATATTATAGAGTGTCGCCTCAGCTAATGAAAATTTTATTAATCAGTATAAAAGACTAGATGTTCACATAAAAATATTGTGTACGATCTTAACATACCGTCAACTTTTGATTAATCAACTTGATATTGTTCCTAACAATTCCTTATTATACACTCAATGAATTGTCAAACTACGTCAATAAAACTATGCATTTAAAACTGTATTTCAATTTATAAATTTGAAATCATATGTTTTCCTATAACAATATAAATTATGTTTTTTTTGAATATTTTATGGGTTGTCATCTCTCTGATAATTTTAATTATCATTAGCATTCTGTTTGTTGAATGTTGCACAGCATTATTATCTAATCAGTCTCAGGTAGAGAATATTAGCAAGTCTAGACCAAGGATTGCAGTTTTGGTGCCAGCTCATAATGAAGCCTTGGGTATTACTGTTACTTTAGAAACATTAATACCACAATTAACACCTCAAGATCGGCTTGTAGTTATTGCTGATAATTGTACAGATGAAACGGCAAATGTCAGTCAGAAATTAGGAGCGACAGTTATCGAACGGCTAGATCCACAACGGAAGGGAAAAGGATATGCCCTAGACTATGGCTTGCGGTTAATTGAAACAGACCCACCGGAAGTAGTTGTGGTAGTTGATGCTGACTGTTATGTTCATGAAGGTACTATAGAGCGGATAGCTGCATTGGCGATGGCTTCTGGACAACCTGTACAAGCAACCTATCTTTTGGCATACCCTGCTCAACCCAATGTAAGGGATAGGATTTCAGCCTTTGCATTTATGGTCAAGAATTTAGTCCGTCCTAAGGGATTAGCTCAGATGGGATTACCTTGTTTTTTACAGGGTACAGGTATGGCTTTTCCTTGGTCGGCGATTAGCAAAGTGTCTTTAGCAAATAGCAACATTGTTGAGGATATTCAGCTAGCAGTCGATCTAGCGATCGCTGGATATCCACCCCTATTTTGCTCAGATACAAAAGTCACAGGGGTTTTACCCCAGAAGGGGCAAGCTGCCAAAATCCAAAGGACACGTTGGGAACATGGTCATTTGCAGACTTTAATTACTCAAGTCCCACAATTATTCAAAGCGTCAATTAGTCAAAAACGTTTAGATTTGTTGGCAATAGCACTGGACTTATGTGTACCACCCCTATCCTTGTTAGTTCTCATCTGGTTGGTGGTCATGGTAAGTGCCTTGAGTTTGGGGGTATTAGGAGCAAGTTGGACTCCAGCAATTATCTTAGCGATCGCTGGACTTTTGTTATTTGTATCCGTTGTTGGTGCTTGGGCAAAGTTTGGGCGAACAGACTTACCCATGACAGCACTTCTAGCTGTACCTTTTTACATTCTTTGGAAGATTCCTATATATCTAATTTTTCTGCTGCGTCCTCAGAGAGAGTGGGTTCGTACAGAGCGACAGTAAAATATAACGATTCATAAAATCTAGAAACTTAAAAACCTTGCACTTTCCTGGAACATAGCTGGGTAAATTTGGGAACCAAGAGACGAAACTACTATTGCCACTTATAGCACTACGTAATTAGGTTAGAATATTGTTGAATGCTCAAACCTATGAGCAGTAAAATGCGTGACTTGTGTGTAGTGCTATGTAGCTACCAGCTTGAAGTCTTAAATAATACTTGACAAACATCCTCTCATTAATTCCTCTAAAAAATTATGAATTCGCGAGTATTGGCTAAATTTTGTTTGTATACATTATGGGAACGAAAGTAGGAAAAAATTTTATATTTTTTGAATTAGTTTTTACGGTTGTATCTCTTATCCATTATATCGCAGACTGGCTGCCTCTAATTGTATCTGGAGGAGCCAGTGAAGGAGATGGGTTTGACTTTGCATCAGTAAATTTAACTGTGAATGTATTATTATATTTGCTAACTTATATTGGTGCCATATTCTTTTTATTACTTCGCTGGGAAAAAGCAGTATATTATATCACTAACAATAAAATTATCTGGCTAATACTGGCAATTGCTGTTGCATCATTAACATGGTCTTATAATCGTGAAATAGCGATAAAAAGCTGTATCCAGTTAATTGGAACAACTACATTCGGATTATATTTCGGGACTCGTTATTCCCTCAGAGATCAGGTAAAAGTTCTAGGTCTTGTATATATATTAATTTTAGTATTAAGTACTATTTTTATTGTTGCTCTGCCAAAATATGGCATTATGGGAGCAATTCACGCAGGGGCTATAAGAGGAATTTTTACTCATAAAAATTTTTTTGGTCAAGCACTTGCCCTGAGTGGAATTCTGATTTTCATGTTAACAATTATCTCTCCAAAAAGAAAGTTTATTTTATATATGGGACTGGGGTTGGTAATTGTCCTCTTATTATTAGCGAGATCTACTACAAGTATGGTTAATACCTTAGTCCTATTCTTTGCACTATTCCTATATAGAACTTTTCGATTGAGATATATGTTTATGGTTCCTACATTTATATTGCTGATAACACTCGGTCTGATTTCTTATTTTATCTACATTGAAAATTCACAGATGTTGTTTAGTGCCATTGGTAAAGATGCTACTTTAACGGGGCGCACAGACATTTGGGCTTTTGCGTGGGACATGATCCAAAAACGTTTTTGGCTAGGCTATGGTTTAGGATCATTCTGGAATGGACTTGATGGTCCATCTGCGTATGTTGTTCGAGCAGTTCGCTGGCCCGTACCTTATGCCCATAATGCTTGGCTGGAGTTGTGGCTTGAATTCGGCTTAATTGGGTTATTAACTTATGTGATTGGATTTGTAATAAATATATCCCGTTCAATTTGGTTAGCACGTGTAACTTCAGGTACGGATGGACTTTGGCCATTGATCTATTTGACATATATTGTGATGTCTACTATTACTGAAGGTAGATTAGTCGGAGAAAATAATATTTTGTGGGTGCTTTATACAGCATTGTCGATTTCAATATTCATACCTCCCGAAAAATCACAAAAATATCCATCACGTTTAATAGCTGAAGTAAAACCATCTTATAAGTCTTGAAAATTATATTGATATAATCATTGATGTCCCAGTAATCCTTGTATTTTTTACTAAGTATTTTCCCGGTCAGGGTAATTACCATAAATATTAATCAATTTATAAATTATCACAAACTTTATTAACTATTGGTAATTTGATGAACATTCTGGGTAATCTAATCTATAGATAGTTATAATTTATATCTTATATGAATAGAATTTACGCACTCGTTATAATCAGGTGTTTGGGATTGCTCCTTGCATGGCGATGACTGTGCTTACCTTGTCCGTGGGTAAGTCCTAATGAAAACTGCTTATTTATTTGCCTTTTGAAAGTTAATCTCTCTTTACTAATGAGAGGGATATCCAGAGAATTGGGAAAATACTGAATAACCAATATTTTTGTATGACATATACGTAAAAAATAAATGATTTTATGGGCAATAAATATGAAGCATTTAGCATTATTAAAAAATCGTCTTATTAGTCTATTTCAACATAAATTATTCCGTGCTACTTTGTGGATGATGTCAGGTAGAGCGATTGGGATTTTTATGCAAGCAGCATATTTTATTCTAATTGCACGATCCCTAGGCAAAGAAAATCTTGGCATATTTATGGGTGTCAGTGCATTTGCAGTAGTTGTACATCCTTTTGCCACTTTAGGAAGTGGAGATATCCTCATTAAAAATGTCTCTAGAAACAAAGATTTATTTAACGAATACTGGGGTAATGCAATTGTCACAACTCTTTTATCAGGGAATGCATTAATTTTATTTGCATTTTTTGTAGCAAAGGTTATCTTGCCAACATCTATCCCTTCTACTGTCATATTTTTTGTTCTTTTGTCTGACATATTATGTATGGCAATATCTAACCTTTCTGGCATGGCATTTATATCTGTAAATTACCATAAGATAACAGCAAAGCTGCAAGTTATATTTAATTTTAATAAGTTATTAGCTGCAATCACTTTAGCTTATTTTAAAATATATGATATACAAGTTTGGGGATTTCTATATTGTTTAGCAGCAGTAACTACAGCAATAGTATCAGTTTTTTCTGTCAATTATATGCTAGGTTTGCCAGCACCTAAACTATCACGAATAAAAGAGAATATTAAACATGGAATATATTTTTCACTAGGTATTTCTTCTGATACTATCAATGCTAGTATTGACAAAACAATGCTAGCTAGTCTTTCAACATTAGAAGCTACAGGTTTATACGCAGCTGCTTACCGTTTTATCGAAGTAGCATATATACCAATGCTTGCTATGTTTGGAGCGACTTATGGGAAATTCTTTAAAGAGGGATTATTTGGCGTTTCTGGTACCTTGAAATTTGCTAAACGTCTCATACCTATTGCTTTTATCTACGGGATTATAGCGATTATAGGTTATTTACTTTTTGCTCCCTTTATTGCTTATTTATTGGGTGATAAATATATAGCTTCAATTCCAATCTTATATTGGTTATCGCCAATGCCTTTTATCATAGGCATACAGTGGATAGCAGCTGATACTTTAACGGGAGCAGGATATCAGAATATTCGCAGTATATTACAATTATTTACTGCCTTGCTTAACCTTTCATTAAACTATTATCTAATTCCTTTATACTCTTGGCAAGGAGCAGCTTGGTCTACTTTAATTTCAGATGGTTTAAAAATGATATTTTTATGGTTGATAGTATATATTTTATATAAGAAAGAGAACAATAAAGAGAAAATAATATAGCAAAAATGAATGGAAGCTATCTCATTTATCAAATCATAATCCGATTATGATTTGATAAATGAAATGCTGATAAACAGTAAATGAAACACTGAAAAATTATGTCTACCAATCATCAGCCCAGGGTAGTTATCGGAATGCCAGTGTACAATGGCGAAAACTATATTCGTGATGCGATTGATTCCATCCTGGCACAAACTTTCACTGATTTCCGCTTACTAATTAGTGACAATGCTTCAACTGATTCTACAGAGGACATTTGCCGCGAATATGCTAGTAAGGATAATCGCATCATTTATCATCGGCAGGAAAAGAATATTGGTGCAGCCCCAAACTGTAACTATGTATTTCAGCCAGATGGTGCACCTTACTTCAAGTGGGCTGCACACGATGATGTTTTGGAGCCAGATTACCTCCTTCAATGTGTCGAACTGTTAGAGCGCGATCGGTCGTTGGCGATCGCTCATAGTCCGAGTTTTGATATTGATAATTATGGGAATAAGGTCGGAACCTACGACGATGACTTCCAATTTGACAGTCCTAATGTGGGTGAGCGGGTCTGGAGAATACTCTGGACAATACATTTCACCGATTTTTGGGGGTTAATGCGGACTGATTTCATTACTAAAACTAGCCTTAATGCCAGCTATGTTGGATCTGACCGGAACTTTACATATGAAATGCTTCTACAGGGACCGGTAGGTTATACAAATGATCGTCTGTTTTGTCGTCGCAGTCATCCCGAATCTTACATGGCTAAAATAGAAGATCACTACTCTCGTCTTAAATGGTACGATCCGGAAGTTAAAAAAATCTCAGAGCCTGTAACGGGTTTGATAAAAGTGAGAGACTACCTGTCATCGCTGTTCAAAATTCCCATGGCTCTAAGTGACCGGTTTGTCTGTTTAGGGATTATTTTGGAGTGGACAGTACGTCGAAGTATTGAGATGCAAACAGGGTCTGGGGAGTTGTATAGAAAGAAACTCTTTCCTAAAGCAACTCACCTTAATTAGACCCGTCCGAAATATGAACCTATACCACTATTCTAAAAATACTTACTTCTTCAAGTAGAATGTGCTTGAAAAACTTGATTTTTCGTTTTAATTTTATTTATCAATCAGCTTAAATTTTTGAGAATGAATATGATTAGTGGGATAGGTTTATAAATAAGGCACGAAAAATTATAAAAGATCACAAAAAGAGAATATTTATTTAAATAGTTGTGAAGCCTTGAAGAAAAATAAAGTTTCATAATATTAATACAATCAAGCCGAGAAACAGTATCAGTCTTCACCTATACTTTTAAAAATATAATTAAAAAAACATTTATAATTTAATTTATGAACAAAACAGATTTTTGCCTGATTACTCCTAGTTATGCTCCAGATTTTGAAAGATGCCAACTCTTATGTTGGAGCATAGAAAAATTTTTACCAACTTCTATTAATCATTACATAATTGTAGATCGAAAAGACCTAACACTGTTTAAAAAATTAAATAAATCAAATACTGAAATTATTACAGTAGAATCAGTACTACCTTGGTGGATTCAAAAAATACCATTGTTTCAAAATGGGTGGTTTAGCTTCAAAACTCTTCCTATTCGCAACTGGTTATTACAACAAATTGTAAAATTATCAATTGCCCAATACATTAATCATGATGTTTTTGTGTTTGTGGATTCAGATGTTATTTTTGTACGACCTTTGAACTTTCACAGCTTTGTTAATAATGGTAAAATTCGTTTTTTTCGCGAACCTGAAGCCATAGATATACAAATGCAAACACACTACAAATGGTATGAAACCGCTACTCAGTTATTAGAATTACCACCGATGAACTTTCCTGCTCCAAACTACATAGGTAATTTGATTACTTGGAAACGGGAAAATGTTTTTAAATTATATCAACATCTTGAAAATATTTCTGGACGGGGATGGATTGAGACCATTGCTAGTTGCTGGGATTTTTCTGAATATATCCTTTATGGAATGTTTGTCGATCAAGTCTTAAAGGATGAGTCTGGACATTATTGCGATCCACAAAATATTTGTCATGAGTACTGGTTAGAAGAAGTAATGTCATCTGAGCAGTTACAAGATTTTTTTGCTCATATTCGACCAGAGCATTTAACTGTAATGATATCAGCTAAATCAGGAATGTCTGTTCCAGAATACCAGCAACTAATAAAACAAATTGCTTAACTGTAAAAATACCAGACATGAATCAGGTAAAAAATTTATTAGCTGCAAGAATATTTCTGGGATTATCTATAGTATTTATCGTGACGAATTTCGGTGTGAATGCCCAGAATTTTTCCCTGTCACAACAGATAATAATTGACCAGTTCGGTTGGCGATCGCAAGCTGTAAAAGTAGCTATATTTGCTAATCCTGTAAAAGGTCAAAATTCTCAGGTTTCTTATTTGCCAGGTGGTAAGTTTGAAATTCGTCGAGAAGATAATGACGCAACTGTATATACTGGTTCAGTTGTACCTTGGAAAAATGAAAAAATAGATACTAGTTCTGGAGATCAAATTTGGTGGGGAGACTTCAGCAACTTTAAAACTCAAGGTGCTTACTATATTTACGATCCAGTTAATAAAGTTCGTTCCTATAGCTTTGAAATTCGGGATGATATCTATAATCCTGTGATGAAAGCTGCGGTGAGAGCTTTTTATTATCAACGTTGTGGTACAGAAATTCCTACCAAGTATGGGGGGAAATGGACTCATGCTGCTTGCCATATTGGAGTTCATCAAGATTTAGCAGCACAAAGCTATATGAAAAAAACTCCACCTAAGGATGTTCATGGTGGTTGGCACGATGCTGGTGATATGAATAAATATGTTTCTTTCACCGCCAAAACTCTGTGGAATTTAATTAATGCTTATGAAATAAATCCCGGTATATTTCCCGATAATTACAATATTCCTGAAAGTGGCAATGGCGTTCCCGATATTTTAGATGAAATTAAGTGGGAATTAGATTGGATTTTACGGATGCAAATGGCAGATGGATCTGTTGCCAACCGAGTTTCCAGTCATCAATGCGGTGAAGTAATACCAGACAATGATAAAAAGAGGAGGTATTATACTGAACCTACTACCTGGGCAACAGCTAGCTTAGTTATTGGCAGTGCTAATGCATCTCGTTTATTTAAACAATTTGAAAATGTCTACCCAAGCTATGCAAATCAACTGATTACTGCTTCAGAAAAAGCTTGGGAGTATCTTGAGCAAAATTCCCACAAAACTCCCAAAGACGGACATGACTACGGTGATAAAGGGAAATTAAGCTGTGCAGCTCAAGGGGATGAGGAAGGAAATGATCAAATGTATCGCCTATGGGCAGCAGCAGAACTTTACCGGACAACAGGCAAAACTATCTATAAAGAATATTTTGAGAGTCATTATACACCCCTAAAAGATGGTTGGTTCGATCCCATGGGAGGCAAAGAGCATCCTTGGTCTCAGCAACTTGCCTATGTGACCTATAGCAAAACTAAAGGCGCAGATCGGGCAAAGGTGACTGAAATTAAAAATGCTATCAAAACTACAACTACTTGGTTCAACAATCTTGATATCAACAAAGATGATCCATATCGTGCTTTTATTTGGGATTATTATTGGGGTTCTAATCAGGTAAAAGCTAACTGGGGTATGACCTTTTTATTCGCTAGATTATTGGAGGTGGATGAGTCACGCAACCAGTTTTACGAGCAGAATGCTGAAGAGTATCTCCACTATATTCATGGTCGTAATCCCCTTTCATGGGTTTACCTAACCAACATGGGGGAAAAAGGTGCTAATGTAGGTGCAGAAAATAGTGTTATGGAAATATATCATAGCTGGTTTCATAACGGTAGTATTTACGATGGTACTAATTCTAAGTACGGTTCTGCACCTGGGTTGTTGTCTGGCGGACCGAATAAATACTATTCTGTGAAACAGGTTTCTCCTCCTTTTGGTGAACCCTCGCAAAAGGCATATAAAGATTGGAATAGTGCCTGGAATTTTTGGAGACGTTTTTCAGAAGATTCTTGGACTATAACAGAGCCAGCAATCTATTATCAGGCTACCTATATTAACCTATTAGCATATTTTTGTAAGCCTAATCCAATTAAATTTACAATAATAAGTCAATCAACTAAATTAAATTGAAGACTCTCACAAAATTGGGCTGAGTCAGGAAAAGCAAACCATTAATTAGGTTAAACTATTACTAACATATCCTAGAAATAATTTAGTTAGGATACTTAGTTGAAATTTCAATTTTTATCACTCATTTATTAATTGTATTTTCAGATATCTGACAAGATGAAAGATATAAATAAAAATTTAAAGACCGTAGCTCAAAGGATCAATATATATGACTATTTAAAATATAGAGCACCATTTTTGTATGATATTTATATGAACTTTAATCAGTCAGGCTTCTTAAAATCAAGAGCGTTGGAAATAAATTTTTACAAATCTCTGGGGCTGAAACCTGAAGATATGGTGTTTGATGTTGGAGCAAATAAAGGAGACAAGGCTGATATTTTTCTCAGGATTGGCACAAATGTGATTGCTATTGATCCAGATAAAACAAATATAAAAACTCTCAACAAGCGTTTTTGGAAATATAAAAATCTTCAGATAATTGAAGGAGCCGTAGGAGAAGAAGAAGGTAAACAAATATTTTATGTTAATACTCCAGGCTCTGCATATAATACATTAAGTCCTAAATGGAAAGAAGTTTTACAGGATGTATCATTATCACGCTTTCATTCCTTACAAAGCTTTAATTATTCGTACCAAGTCAATGTCATAACATTAGACAAATTAATTGCTCAATTTGGTATTCCTACTTTGATAAAAATCGATGTTGAAGGGTATGAAAAAAATGTGATCAAAGGGTTAAACCACAAAGTAAAATATCTCTCATTTGAGTTAAATCTTCCTGAGTTTTTAGAAGAAGGTTTAGAATGTATATCCATTCTCTCTGATTTATATCAAGGATTAGTCAAGTTTAATTATGTTATTGATTGCCAAGAGGGATTTAACTGGTCTGAATGGAAGAATGCCACAGATATAGAAAATCTATTAAAGAGTGGGTCTAATCGATACATGGAAGTTTTTTGTCAGATGATTTAAACTGAAACCCTTATGTTTTCGTAATGTGGGTATTGCTAGGGCATGTTTTCAAAGTCATTCGTAGGTTGGGTAGAACGGAGTGAAACCCAACAAATCGACGAAGAATGTTGGGTTTCGTCCTTCAACCCAACCTACAATTTAGGTTAATGTGAGGTTTGAAAACAGTCCCTAGGGCAAAATTTATTCATTTTTATTTATTGTGCTTGGCGTAAACGCCAGCAATTTAGGTCAATTATCCATCACATAAATCCGATTAAGCAAGATAATTGGGAGATAAATAAAATATCTTATTTGTGATGTGAATAATCAATATCAGGATGGGAAAAATAAAATTAAAAACCCTTAAAAATTAATATAATTACAATGAAAATAACTATAGTCTCTCACGAGATGCCTTATCCGCCTAATCACGGTGCGCGGGTAGATATTTGGCGACGAATTCAAGGTATTTCTCAATTAGGTGTAGAAATACAGTTAATTACATGGGTTCATCAGTCACCAACATCTGAGGAATTAACAGCTATTAATCAGTATGTTAAACAGACTCATTTCATCGTTTATCAAAAAAATACCTGTGCTGTTGCTAGAAAAATTATTGATTTATTCTCATACCCTTTAGAAGTAACTTCTAGAATTGTCAGAGGAGAAGAACTAGAAAACTTAATCTCTCAGGTATCTAATTTCCATCCAGATGCCATTTTTTTAGATGGCATTCATGGTGGCGAACTTGCCATGAGTTTAGGGAAAAAATTAAATGTACCCTTGGTGACGCGATCCCATAATATAGAACATTTGTATCACCAGAGATTACTATTATCGGCAACTGGTTTGGCTAAATTAAAAAAACAATTGTCCCTAACTAATTTAGAGAGCTACGAAAAATACATATTAAAAAGTAGTGCTATCTTTTATGATATATCTGCTGATGATTTAAGTTTTTGGCAAAAGCAAGGACTGACAAGCGGACGTTACTTACCACCACTGATAGATTTTACTCAAAAAGATATCAGTGAGGGTAAACTAGTACAACCTAGAACAAATTATCCCTATGATATAGTCTTCTTAGGAAATCTTAATAATGATAACAATGTAGCTGGTATAGTCTGGTTTTTAACAAATATTTTGCCTAAAATTTATGATAAATTCCCCGAAGTTAAAGTACTCATAGCTGGCTCCAATCCAGTGCCTAAAATCAAACAAATATGTACAGAAACGCCGGAAGTAGATATAAAAATAAATCCAGTCTCCGCCGATATAATTTATCAGTCTGGTAAGGTTTTAATTAATCCCATTTTCACTGGTAGTGGTGTTAGTATTAAATCTATAGAAATGTTAGCGGCTAAAAGACCTATTGTTTCTACACCCCAAGGTATTGCTGGTTTGCCACAACAACTACATGATTACTTTAATATCGCTGACAATGCTAATGATTTTGCGGAGGCTATTTGCAAATGTTTATCCAATTCTGCCAATACATATATTGAGAGAGAAATACTAGAATCCTTGTTTGGATTGCAAGCGATCGCATCTATGCTATCAGAGATAAAATCTTTACAATCATCTTGATAAAAATATTTAGAAATTAAAGATTGGGTAATTTTACCTGACTCTTTAACCCAATACTCATGGAGAAAGAGAAAATAATTTTCCTTTTTATGTTTTGAAGGTTGATTTACCTACTTTTATGCAATTATTTGGGTTCTTCAGTACTTGTTATACTAAAACATTAAGCTAAAAGATAAAAAGATGTGAACAGTTGTATCAGAATATACTTGTAATCATTGATTTGCTTGATGTGTAAGGCTTATTTATTGTTGTTTATAAAAATAAGAATAACAATTTTAGGTGCATTTACAGTCATGGTTAAAAAGTTACCAAGATTGCAACTATACTCAGACATAGGATTTATATGCGCTAGTATAACCTCTATTTTGCTCTTTAGTGAATAACAGGACTTACGCAATTGTTACAATCGGTCATTGGTGCGTGATGTTACAAGTCTGATTGCTACGTTCAAATATGATCGCAACGTCACGCAACGGCAATAATGCGGGCAGAAAATCTACACCGCATTTTGCCTCCCCTACAGACAAAATATGCCAGTTGCGTAAGTCCTAAATAAATTACCACACTTCTAAATTGTAATATTCTGTCTCTAAACAATTAACAAACTATTCATTTATAGCAGTCGCCACAATTGTTAGGACATTTTTCTGTTGCCTATTTCCCGTTCTTTGTTCCCTTTGAACTAAAATACGATGTCCTAACCGATATGTCTATTGCTATAAACCTACAAAATTTAGCTTCTCAATAAATATCCATTAATTATATAAATAAACCTACTTAACGTCAGGCTATGGATTCCCGGCAAACTTCATTCAGAAAAAAATTATCGAACGGCAGTTCTAGAAATTTTGCCTACTTAACTGCTTTAAGACCCCGGCAATGGACAAAAAACCTGGTAGTTTTTGCTGCGCCCTTATTTGCATTTAGTATTAACCTCCAATCTTTGTTGGGTGGTTGGTTAGCATTTATGCTCTTTTGTGCTACATCCAGTAGTTTTTACTTGTTCAATGATATCGTCGATGTCGAATCTGACCGTCAGCATCCGATCAAATGTAAGCGTCCCATAGCTGCTGGATTAATTAGCATACCAATAGCATTGGGAATGGCAGTGATTCTGTTAGTGGGTGCCATTACCATTGCTTGGTTACAATCGCCTGCCTTGGGTGGAACAATTCTTGCTTATGCGACCTTGCAAGTGGCTTATAACTTGCGTCTGAAAAGGGTAGCAATCCTAGATATTGGTGTCATTGCAGGTGGCTTTGTGTTGCGAGCCAATGGTGGTGCAGCTGCCACTAACATTGCTTTATCTTCTTGGTTTGTGATTTGTACAGCAATGCTGGCACTATTTTTGGCGATTGAAAAGCGCAAAGCTGAACTGCGATTAACACAAATCAAAGGCATCAAACCCCGTGCAGTCCTTCAACGCTATTCCCTCCCACTACTTCACCGCATGGAAAATATAGTTACTACAGGTACGGTAGTTACCTATACACTCTGGAGTTCTGGACCAGTAGTACGTGGTGCATCTACATCCTGGATGCTAATGACTTTACCCTTTGTATTGTATGGAATTTTTCGCTACCAGCTTCTGAGTGACTCACAGGAAATTGCTCGTCATAGTCACAATAATATTGAACATGGGGGACGTAGTGAGCGACCAGAAGAAGTTCTATTAAAAGACATACCAATTTTAATGACTGTCTGCGGTTGGATTTTTACCTGTTCAGTGATTCTGTATCTAAAACAACAAGGATTGATCGAGTAAACTGGCGGGTACAATCAACAAGAAGTAGGGAGGATATAAATGTCCAATTTTGCCTTTTGGTGGCGTAAATCGAGCCGAGGAAAAAAACGACGCAGCTTTCAAGGAAATCGCCACAGATTACCAGCACGAGTCAACGTACTGGCGAATATCGATATTGACTGCTTAAAAAATTGTGGTATCAAAGGTATTATTCTCGATTTAGACAATACTATTATCTCTGAAGATGATCGTTATCTTTCCCCAGAAGCAGAAAATTGGATCAAACAGGCAAAATTAGCAGGATTGAGTTTTTTCATTCTCTCGAATGGGAAATGTCGTGACCGCGTTTTATATTGGTCGGAACGTCTGGATATTCCGGCAATAAATCCAGCCAAGAAGCCATTTCCCCACTCATTCCGTAAAGCAATAACTTATATGCAACTACAACCCAAACAAATAATAGTGATTGGTGACAGTTTTCATACCGATGTTATGGGAGCAAGATTTTGTGGATGTAGCTACATCCAAGTTGCTACATTACCCCATCCACCCCGATGGTGGGAAAGACTTGCGGGTAAATTTGTGCAAACACCCTATCCAAAAGGATATGAGATTTGGGAATTTTATGCTGCTGGTGCCTATAAAAATTTGTTTTAAAGAAATGGCATTAGGAGGTATTTCATAAGTGATTTTTGAAAGCATTACTGTGGGATTTAAGCCAATACTGCATCTATACTTATGGTGATAGTCGAAGAGACCGAGAATTATTGAATATGTCGAATTATCCCTACTATCATAGATATCAGGATATATAAAGATGAGCGAGCGTGAATCGGAAGTAATTAAACTAAAAAAATACTCGAATTTCAGAGCCGAAGCAATAACAGTATTCTTACTAATTGCATTGTTCCTATTATTAAACTTTGTAGTAATTTCTAGATTTCCAACTGTTTGGCTTGATGAGGTTATGTTCGCCGACCCCGGCGTTAATTTATATATTGGGAAAGGATTTACGTCCTCAGCATGGTTAGTTCAGAATAAGGATGCTTTTTGGGCTGGTAATGCACCGTTTTATTCGTTTCTGCTCAGTCAGTGGATGCGTTTATTTGACTTCAGCATTGTGTCTGTTCGCTCGTTAGGATATGTGTTAATAGCTATTTCTGCATTGGCTCTCTGGTTATCTGTATTCAGGCTTAATTTAGTGCCCTCAGCTTGGGCTAGAATTTCCTTTGTTCTACTTTTGCTTTCAGGATATGGAATAGGAATCAACTATCGAACTGGTCGCTATGATTCTCTAACAATTTGTCTTTGTGCAGTAGCTGTATTATCATATAGTATTCAATCTATTTGGCTTCGTTGTCTTGTCTTATCTTTGACTGGTTTTTTCTTCCTCATTTCCGGTTTTCAGCTTATTTCTTATACCGTTATTGTATGCTGTCTCCTATTAGTATTTCTTGGTAAATCCTTTTTCAAGGAATTTGCATCTTTACTAATTGGTATTTTAATTGGAGGAGTTTTTCTGTACTTAATATACTCTACACATGGAGTTTGGAATAGCTTTCTTGAATCGGTACATGCTCTGCGGACAATGCCTGATGGTCGTCTCCCGAAAGACCCTAGCCTATTTTTTATGCTTATTGCCGCGTTCTCAATAGCAATTCAACAAATAAACTCAAAGAATTTCAAGATATTTTCTCCATTGATGTTTAGTTTGTTAATCAGCTTATTTGTACCTTTACTAACCATGGCTGCAGGTCGATTTCCGACCTATTATACCTGGATGGTATATATTCCTCTGACAATCGGCGTGTGTTCAAGTCTTTCAAATATAAAGTTTCATTTCCGGAAAGTATTGCATTCGCTAATAATTATTTCTTTATTTGTTAGTTGCTTGTTTGGTACTCCCTTGCAAACCTTTTCAGGTCTTTACTATTGGAACAATAGAGACTATCAATACATTGATGCTCTTGCTGAAAGAAATGTTAAAAGTAATGATTGGGTATATTGTGACTCTGCTGCTTACTATGCAGTCAAAAAGAGAGCTGAGTTTACAGCTACTGACTTTTATATTAAAGCTATGACACCTCAGGAGAAAAATAAAATCTCCCTTCTCATTATCCCTGCCGATAAATTTGAGAGTATTATAAATACTATAGGAGGTAAGTGGTCTAGCTCGCTCGATAAATTTAAATCTACAAAAGACTTTTTAATCTTTAAAAGCAATTTTGGAGATAAGTTAATAGGTACCTATAATCTTCAGGTCTTTAGACGAATTAGCCCCTTACCATCTTCTACAAAGAGTCAAAATTGACCAAATGCACTCAAAAATTTTTTGTAAATTTACTCAGTTCATGGGTTTATTCCCATAGCTTTTCAAATTTTATCCCTACATTAAACTAGAAAAAAAGACAATCACCATGTTCAGCCAGCTTTTTTTTGGCTTGTTGATTTTAATTTCAGTGACATGCAATACCTTTGCTCAAACTCTATTGAAATTAGGTTCTGGTCAAAGTCCTGTCAATATTTATTTACTTGGTGGTATTACTGCCTATGGTATCAGCACAATTTTCTACATTCTTGTTTTAGGTAAGTTTAATTTATCTGTTGCCTATCCTGTAGTGATTGGATTAACAATTATCGCTACCACATTTTCTGGAGCCTGGATTTTAAATGAGAAAATTTCCACATCCCAGTGGCTGGGAATAGGTTTGATGTTGAGTGCTATTTTTGCAATAGCCTTTGGGAAAATAACAAAATAATTACAAAATTACGAAAGTACATCCCATATTTTTGCTAATTGCATTTCCAGCAGTTTTTCTGCTAAATAAAGGTCTATAACTAGACCAGATAACAGCAGTTAGGATAGTTATTGCTGCGGTTGCTGCCCTGTGGATAGGCACACTAACCATACAAGATTTTATTGGCGTAGTTTTTTTACAATAATTTATCCTATTTTATTGATTCTTCCTCATCTGATTAAAAACAAGTCTAGATATTTGTGGGAAAATTCGAGCATTTTCTGAATAGGCTCGATTATTCCCAAACATAGCTAGAATATAACGGGTTTTTTTATCTTTGCTTTCCACATAGGCAACTTCTACGCGGCAATATGAAGTCCAACCAGCTTTGGAAGCGAAAAAACTGACTCTATCCCCAGACAAAGACTGTGCAAAAAAACCCACCACTGGATTAAATCCAGGGGGATAAGATGGTAGCTTTTTCCCTGGTGCTGCACGTAGCTTTCTTTTGAGCAAGCTGAGCATTTGTTGGGAATCTTTTGCTGTCACAGCTTTACCAGAAATAATTTCAGACATTAGTCTAGCAGCTTGGAATGTTGTGATTTTATTAGCCTGAGGACGAGAATTATTAGGTTTACGGAGTTGCAAATCTGGACCAGCGGGAGTGGTCATTTGTATTTCATAAATAGGAAAGGTTTTTTGAGCAAGATAAATATTTTTATATCCTGCTTTTTGAAAGAAATGGTTAACTATTAACCGATTTTTTCGCCATTGATTAAACTTTCTAACTCCCAACTTTTCTTGATCAGATTTTGTGTTAGTTATCCAGTCCATTATACGGCTAGATGCATTATTATCAGATCTAACTATCATTTTTTGTAAATCATGATTAATTTTATTATTAGCCTGAATCAATCCTTTTTGAATTTTAGATTTGATAGCAACCATCCAGAATAATTTGGCTACACTGGCTGGATATCTTCTCGTATGTTGCCGATATCCAGAAATTGTTTTTTTGTTTAAATCTATTAAGGTCAATGATAAGTATCTTGAGGATAATTGTTGAGAGCGAGTATGGGTAAGTATGTTCTCAATAATATTATCCAGCTTCTGACTTCGATTAAATGTGGGACTTTTTTTAACATTATAGATAAACTTTAAACGCTCATATTTTTTAACCGATGAGCCTAGTTTAGGATCTTTGACTAATTTATAATATGGTTCTGACGGCAATAATTCATCTTGTAACGTTAGAGATTGTGCCTGATTTTCAAATATATAATAGTTGCTATCTTTTCGATTTAATAAAAACTCATTAATATTTAATAAGCTAATAGAACCTACAAGTATAAAAGTCAGATATCTATATTGTTGTAACGACAACCAGTTTAGAGTCAGACGAAATTTGTACTTGCCTATATTGTGTGATATCTCATATAATAAAAATTTAAGTCGATACTGAATAGACTGTTTTGGTTTCGCTCCATAGGATTGGTTATTGCCAGGAAGTTCAGAGGCGATCGCAACTAAAATATTAGTTTTATCAACTCCATTATTCTTAAATTGATTTACTTGATTCTTTAATTCTTGGTTTTGTTGTTTGAGAGTTTCAAGAGCTTGGTAAGCATGATTTAACTTGACTTCTAGTTCGGCAATTTTGTCACTATGAATATCGAGTTTTTGTTTGATTTGTTGGTTCACAAACTTCACCTGATTTATAAACAATTAGCTGATTTAATCTAAGTGAATTAGATGCAACAAACCATACATTAAATCTTTGATTTTTGCAATTACCTATGGTGAAAATCGGTCATTGGGAATATAGATATATAAGAATTATGTTTAACGAAAAAATAGACAGGATACAAGCCCCCGGATACCCCTACGATGAAGCAAGCTACATCCGTGGAGAGTCAAAAATGTTTTCCTTATCTCATTAGCCCTTCGATACCCTACATCGAAGGGCTAATAATTTTGTTAGCGTAGCTCCTCTGTGAGAGGCATTCCCCCATTGGTGCAGCCGCCCAAGGGCTAGGGAATGTTTTCAAACCCAACATTCTTCGTTCGATTTGTTGGGTTACTCTACTCTTCGAGAAAGCTTCGCTTACTCCAAGCCGCTGTTGCGTCTACACTTCTTTCTAGCCAACCTACACGGACACCATAGTTTGAAAACACGCCCTAGTGGGTTGACAGCTGAAGGGTGAAGATAGTTCTCTATGTCATATCTTGCACCTACACCCTGTAAGGATGTTGTTGGCGAATCAGGGGTATCACCCTCTTGGGAGTGGGGGAGTGGGAGAGTGGGGGAGTGGGGGCAGAAAAAACCAGCCCAAATTATGACAGTAATCCCCAGCTTTTAGCATAATCAGGGTTCATCCCTACTATTCGCCAACAGTATCCTGTAAGGGTGAGGCTATACGGACAAAGCCTGCCTACGCAGGCTAAAAACCCTGATTTTTAGTATTCTTGATCAAGATATATGTTTATTAACAACATCAGAAATCAGTATTAATACGAGGTGTGCAATATGTCAGCTATGAAACAATAATTTTCGTCACTTGAGAGAGTGTCAAAGCAACCACATCAGGATAACAGATGATGGTTGCTATGGGGAGGAAATATATTTTCAGTTACTTCTTGGGTAAATATCCTGCTGCTTGCAATTTCTTCAAGGCTGTTTGTGCCATTTCTACACCATATCTTTGACCAATTTGCATGGATTCTTGAACAACTTGGGGCATAACTCTAGTAATTTTTTTCCCCAAAGGAGTGTCATAAAATGCAATCATTTGTTCTATCTCTGCATTGGTATAGTATTTAGCATAAACTGGAATCAGTTGGTCTATCATAACATCTGGATCGTATTCGGCAACAAAACTATCCCAAAATGCTTGTGGCACCTGAGGTAATTGCTTTTTCATCGCGGCAATCATTTGATTCATAATTTGTTGAGACATTTTTTTAGAACCAGTAATCTGAATTAATTTTTTGATGTTATTTATTTTTTGGTTCTGTTGAACATTTTTAGTTGAATCACTATTGTCTGCAATTTTTGTATCTACAATGGTTTGGGCGAAAGCTGTTCCATTAATGCTAGTAAACGCAGAAATTACTAATGCCGATAATAAAATTTTGATTTTCATATTTATGCTGATTTTTTAGTTGCAATCTTTTTTCTTGGAGATATATTCTCTTATTAGATATGCTTTATAAAGCAAAGTTGAGATTATCTCGATATTATAATTTTATCCTCAGAAAGTTGATAGTGTCATCTATAATATACACAGATACAAATATAGTAAAAATACTGTAGATTTTATAAGAGGATGTTTGCACAATATAAGGCTTATATTTGATTTTTGTTAGCGTAGCCTGCACTTGCGCTTAAAAATCTCAGTACACTTTCTATTCCCTATGCCCTGTGAAGAGTTCTCTACCATCACGAGTGATCACATAAATCAAACCAGATTGCTGTATAGCTTATTCCCCAAAATCCTTATTGATACACCCCTAAAAGCTTTTTTATCTCCACGGGGATCGAAACACCCACTATTCATCAATCTTCACAGATGAATCAATTTTCAACGAAAGTGCGAGATTCCCCATGCTCAGGTACAAACGCGTAAAAATCCGGCAGCATGTTAGTTTTACACCAAAGATATGGGAAAGGTTCATAGTTTAGCAAAACTGAGTATTGACGTGCTTGTTATATTGTTTAAGTATTGATACTTGCATCATATGTATATATTCAATCTTGAAAAGTTGAGAAAGATTAACATTAACCCAACAAAACTGTTTTAAAAGACTAGAATTTGGGTAGTAGCTTCCACAATTGAGATTTAAGCTGTTTGGATGCTACCCCAAAAAATTGTTACGGGAGGTCAGATAATGACTATCTCCACTATTAACCCTGCTACCGGGGAATTATTGAAAACCTTTGCACCACTTAAAGACACAGAAATTGCTGCCAAACTAGATTTGGCACAACAGACTTTTGAGAAATATCGTCATACTAGTTTTCAGCAGCGATCGCAATTTTTACAATCCTGTGCTGATATTTTAGAACAGAATCACGAAGAATTTGCCAAGTTGATGACCCTGGAAATGGGCAAAACTTACAAAAGTGCGATCGCAGAGGCAAAAAAATGTGCTTTAGTATGTCGTTACTATGCCGAACATGGTGCTGAATTTCTGGCAGATTTGCCTGCAAAAACTGATGCTAGTAAGAGTTTTGTCCGCTATCAACCATTAGGGATAATTTTGGCGGTAATGCCTTGGAATTTCCCTTTCTGGCAAGTGTTCCGCTTTGCTGCACCCGCACTGATGGCGGGGAATGTGGCTTTACTCAAACACGCCTCCAATGTACCCCAATGCGCCTTGGCCATTGAGGGTATTTTCCATCAAGCAGGTTTTCCGGAGGGGGTATTTCAAACCCTATTAATTGGTGCGAGTCAGGTAGCAGACTTAATGGCAGATGACCGAGTAAAAGCCGCTACACTGACGGGTAGTGAACCTGCTGGTGCATCTTTAGCCGCAGCCTCAGGAACACAAATTAAGAAAACCGTTTTGGAACTGGGTGGTAGCGATCCGTTTATCGTCTTAGAAACTGCTGATTTAGAAGCAGCAGCCGTAACTGGAACTACAGCACGGATGTTGAATAATGGGCAATCTTGTATTGCAGCAAAACGTTTTATAGTGGTAGATGCGATCGCAGATAAATTTGAAAAACTACTATTAGAAAAATTTCGAGCATTAAAAGTGGGCGATCCCATGATTCCAGACACTGATATTGGTCCTTTGGCAACTGCCAAAATTCTCCAGGATTTAGACCAACAGGTGCAAAAAACCGTGCATATGGGGGCAAAAGTTCTTTTAGGTGGAAATCCTGTAGCAGATAGTTCTGGTAACTACTACCCACCAACCCTAATTACTGATATTCCTCCAGAACATCCCATTGCCAAAGAGGAATTTTTCGGTCCGGTGGCAATGTTATTCCGGGTTCCAAATATTGATGCGGCAATTAAGCTAGCTAATGATACTCCCTTTGGTTTAGGTGCTAGTGCTTGGACAACAGATTCCCAAGAGCAGCAGCGTTTGATTAATGACATCGAAGCCGGGGCGGTATTTATCAATGGCATGGTGAAGTCCGATCCCCGTATGCCTTTCGGTGGTATTAAACGTTCTGGATATGGTCGAGAATTAAGTATTCAAGGCATCCATGAATTTGTCAATGTTAAAACTGTGTGGGTGAAGTGAATCAGTTAACTGTTAACTGTTATCAAGTACTTCATTTACCTGCACAGCACTGTAACTAATAAATTACTCAGATTTACCCATTATCAAAATAGATTGTGATGTAAGTATAAATAATTGTCAGGTGAGCAATGCTTGCCTGACAAAATTACCAAAATATGATCCGTTTTTCACAATCTAAAATATAAAATCCAAAATCCTAAATTGCATAACTTGATTTTTCCGTTAACGTGGTAAGTCCCAATAATATTAAAAAGCTGAGGATGAGGGGAAGGTAACAAAAATGAACACAGCAGAACTATTAGTAAAATGTTTGGAAAATGAAGGGGTGGAATACGTCTTCGGACTTCCTGGGGAAGAAAATTTGCACGTTCTAGAAGCCTTGAAAAATTCTTCTATCCAGTTTATCACCACTCGCCACGAACAAGGTGCAGCTTTTATGGCAGATGTCTATGGACGACTGACAGGAAAAGCTGGAGTGTGTCTTTCTACACTGGGACCGGGAGCTACCAACTTAATGACTGGGGTAGCCGATGCCAATCTAGATGGTGCTCCCCTTGTGGCAATTACCGGACAGGTGGGTACAGATAGAATGCATATTGAATCCCATCAATACTTGGATTTAGTAGCAATGTTTGCTCCAGTTACTAAGTGGAATAAACAAATTGTCCGACCAAGCATTACCCCAGAACTTGTCCGTAAGGCATTTAAGCGGGCACAAACGGAAAAACCGGGAGCAGTTCACATTGATTTGCCGGAAAATATTGCCGCTATGCCCGTGGAAGGAAAACCTTTACATAAGGACAACATTGAAAAAACCTATGCTTCCTTTGCCAGTATTAGGGCTGCTGCCGCCGCCATTTCCCAAGCTATTAATCCCATCATTTTAGTAGGGAATGGAGCTATTCGTGCCCAAGCCAGCGATGCTGTAACCCAATTTGCCACCCAGATGAATATTCCAGCCGCCAATACCTTTATGGGAAAGGGGGTAATTCCTTATACTCATCCCTTAGCTTTATGGTCAGTAGGATTACAATTACGGGATTTTATCACCTGTGGTTTTGATAATACGGATTTAGTAATTGCCATCGGTTACGATTTAATTGAGTTTTCTCCGAAAAAATGGAATCCTGAAGGTAATATTCCCATTATTCATATTGGGGCAAATCCAGCAGAAATTGATAGCAGCTATATTCCTACTGTGGAAGTTGTAGGAGATATTTCGGATTCCCTCACGGAAATATTGAAACTAGCAGACAGAGAAATTAGAGCTAATCCTTATGCTATTAGTCTAAAACCAAATATTCGCTCCGATTACGAGCAATATGCTAATGATGATGGGTTTCCCATTAAGCCACAAAAGTTAATTTATGACTTGCGTCAGGTTATGGGACCCGATGATATTGTCATTTCTGATGTGGGCGCTCATAAAATGTGGATTGCCCGCCATTATCATTGTCATAGTCCCAATACTTGCTTGATTTCTAATGGCTTTGCAGCAATGGGAATTGCCATTCCCGGTGCTTTAGCGGCGAAACTGGTTTATCCTAATCGCAAAATTGTGGCAGCAACTGGAGATGGTGGATTTATGATGAATTGTCAAGAATTAGAAACTGCTTTACGGGTGGGTACTGCCTTTGTCACCCTAATTTTTAATGATGGTGGCTATGGCTTAATTGAATGGAAACAAGAAAATCAATTTGGTAAAGGTAATTCATCCTTTGTTCATTTTGGCAACCCTGATTTTGTCAAATTAGCGTCAAGTATGGGTTTAAAAGGCTACCGCGTAGAAGCTGCCACTGATTTAGTCCCCATATTAAAAGAGGCTTTGGCGCAGGATGTACCGGCGGTAATTGATTGTCCAGTGGATTATCGGGAGAATATTCGCTTTACTCAAAAATCTGGGGAATTGAGTTGTGAAATTTAGATATTAGTTTTATGGCGTTGCTGGTAGCTGCGCCATCTACCTCCCCGACGTAGGAAGGGGGAGTCTTGAGCCATATGCTCTTTTACCTTTTTTAGAACGAGCGGAGTGTCTTATTAATAATATAAAGAATCAGTATTAATACGAGGCGTGCAAGATGTGTGTATGGGAAAAACTGGAATAAATGCTAGAAAAGAGATTAAAATCTCCGGACTTACAAATTGCCAAAATAGCAGCAGAAGTGAAGGTTCACCCTATTTGGAGAGAAATATCAATACTATTAAGGTAATTTATGAAAATAATTTTACCAATGACAAGGGCGCAAGCCGCAGCGCCCCTACAATGAATCTGTTATAGGACAAACATTCTCATCATATCCGTTGATGATGACTTGTCAGTTACTGTGGTAATTTCGATTCTGAAAATCTATTAAACTAATGAGGGGTATATTAATCGTAGATAAAAAATGTTAACTTCAACCGATTTTAGTGGCTTATTAAATGAACGTTTCTTCCGCAATTTTTTACCCATCCCAGCCACAAGTCAATTAGAACTGGGAGGAAAAACACCAGATTTTCAACTACCAGATATTACTCATGGCACTTTGGTTAAGTTATCAGATTATCAAGGCAAACAACCTGTTATACTGGCATTTACACGTATTTTCACAGAAAAACAATATTGCCCGTTTTGTTATCCCCAAATCATCGCTTTGAATGAGAATTACGAGCAATTTCAAAACTCTGGCATTGAAGTTTTAATGATTACTAGCACTGACGAACGCCAGAGTCAAATAGTAGTTAGGGATTTAGGGTTGAAAATGCCTTTACTAAGTGACCCTAGCTGTCAAGTATTTCGTGCATATCACACAGGACAAGCTTTAGGAGCGCCTTTACCAGCTCAATTCCTATTAGATAAAGAAGGTAAACTCTGCTATAGACATTTATTTTCTTTCTTGGATCATAATGCCAGTGTGGAGACATTAATACAACAATTCAAGTTACTCCCTTCCCGGTGTTAAATTACCGAAAAATTGTAGGCTGGGGAGCCACTCCGTTGCGGAGGTTCCCTCCGTTGTAGGAAGTGGCGTTTGAGGAACGAAACCCAGCATATCGTTGGGTTTCAATCCGTTCAACCCAACCTACGTTATAGGTAATCTTCTAGCGGGAAGGGAGTAATAGAGGTTAGTAGTAATATCACGTGTGGATGAATACTTATAAAACCTCACCCGCCTGCGGCACCCTCTCCTTATTAAGGAGAAGGTAAGAGCTGACTTTTCAGTCATGATGATTTGTCAAGGAGGTAACTCCAGCAGGAATTATCCGTTGCCAACATCCATCTTCCGCGCTGCTAAATATTCATACATCCGCCAACGTGCTTCCGCCTCAGCTTGAGCCTGTTGTAACAAATCCCCAGCCAATTCTGGCTTGCTCTTAGTCAGCATTTTGAAGCGATTTTCTTGATACATGGACTGTTCCACGGATTGCTTCGGCTGACGGCTATCTAACTGTAAGGGGTTCTTACCTTGTGCTACTAAGTCGGGATTATATCTATATAACAACCAACGTCCAGATTCTACCAACTCTTTTTGGCGACTCATTGCCGTAGTCATGTTGATGCCGTGGGCTATGCAATGGCTGTAGGCAATAATTAAGGAAGGGCCATCATAAGCTTCTGCTTCTAGGAATGCTTTCAGTGTATGTTCGTCCCTGGCTCCCAATGCTACACTCGCTACGTAGACGTTACCATAGGTCATGGCCATGAGTCCCAAATCTTTCTTGGCAGCGGGTTTACCACTAGCGGCAAACTTGGCAACCGCTGCCTTGGGAGTGGCTTTAGAAGACTGCCCGCCGGTGTTGGAATATACCTCCGTATCCATGACTAGGATATTCACATTACGATCGCTTGCCAAAACATGATCCAATCCGCCAAAATCAATATCATAGGCCCAACCGTCACCACCTACTATCCACACGCTCTTTCTCACCAAATAATCTGCGAGGGATTGCAGGGTTTGGATTTGGGATTGGAGATTGCTGTCGGATGTATTGATGTTGTTTAACTGCTGCTTTAATTGAGCAACCCTTTCCCGTTGTTCCCAGATATCAGCTTCAGTTCTTTGTTGGGTATTGAGAAGAGATTGCACCAGATTATCCCCAACTTCCCCACTCAATTGCTGGAGGAGTTCCCCTGCATACTCTGCTTGTTTATCCACAGAAAGGCGGAAACCCAAACCAAATTCAGCATTATCCTCAAATAAACTATTAGACCATGCTGGGCCCCTACCTTCACTATTTTTTGTCCAGGGGGTGGTAGGTAAATTACCCCCATAAATAGAAGAACAACCTGTAGCATTAGCAACCAGTAAGCGATCGCCAAATAGTTGTGTGACTAATTTTAAGTATGGGGTTTCGCCGCAACCAGCGCAAGCCCCGGAAAATTCAAATAGTGGTTCTTGCAGTTGTTGTTGGCGAATTTGGTTCAGTTTTAAGTTACGTCTATCGGGATTGGGTAAATTGAGGAAGAAATCCCAGTTTGCTCGCTCTTGCTCTCGCAAGGGTAACTGGGGTTCCATATTAATGGCTTTGCGTTTGGGTTGTGCCTTATTTTTGGCAGGGCAAATATCCACACAGATACCGCAGCCTGTACAATCTTCCGGGGCTACTTGAATGGTAAACTTCTGTCCGGCAAAGTCCTTGTCCTTGGCATTGGTAGATTTAAAGGTAGGGGGAGCTTGCTCTAATTCACTGGGTTGGTAAGCCTTACCCCTAATTGCGGCGTGGGGACATACCATCACACATTTACCACACTGAACGCAAACATCCCTATCCCACACAGGAATTTCTTGGGCGACGCTGCGTTTTTCCCATTTCGCCGTACCCGTGGGATAAGTACCATCCACAGGTAAGGCACTCACTGGTAAGTCATCCCCTTGCCAAGCCATCATTTTACCCAGCACATCCTGGACAAATTCCGGGGCGGAGTCGATGAATTTTGGATTGTCGATTTTGGATTTTGGATTGGTGACTGTATTGGGAACATCAACTTTCTGTAAGTTTTTCAGGGTATTGTCCACCGCCTTCAGGTTCATCTGGACAACTTCCACACCTTTCTTACCATAAGTCTTTTCGATCGCTTGCTTAATTTTAGCGATCGCTTGTTCCTGGGGCAATACTCCTGCCAAGGCAAAGAAGCACACTTGCATAATGGTATTGATTCGCCTGCCCATACCACTATCCCTGGCAACTTGGTTGGCATCAATGACGTAAAATTTGAGGTGCTTGTCAATAATCTGCTGTTGTACCTGGGTTGGGAGATTTTCCCAAACAGTATCCACATCATAGGGACTATTTAAGAGGAATGTTGCTCCTGGCACAGCCGCCTTCAGTACATCTACCCGGTCTAGAAATACCCACTGATGGCAACCAATAAAGTTAGCTTTGTCTATTAAATAGGTGGAGTGAATGGGACGGGGACCGAAACGCAGGTGGGAAACTGTCATGGAACCCGACTTTTTGGAATCGTAGACAAAGTACCCTTGGGCGTAGTTGTCGGTTTCTTCCCCAATAATTTTGATGGAGTTTTTGTTTGCCCCTACGGTACCATCGGAACCCAAGCCATAGAACATTGCCCGCACCACCTCATCTGCTTCTGTGGAGAAGTTGGAGTCAAAGTTGAGGGAAGTATGGGTAACGTCGTCATTAATACCAACAGTAAAGTGATTTTTCGGTTGTTCTAGGGCTAAGTTGGCAAATATTGCCTGTACCATTGCCGGGGTAAATTCCTTAGAGGAAATACCATAACGCCCACCGATAATTAGAGGAGTGAGAGATGGGGAGAGGGGGAGAGTGAGGGAATTACAGACTTCATGGATGGCGGTGACTACATCTAGATACAGGGGTTCGCCAATACTACCTGGTTCCTTGGTACGATCTAAAACTGCAATTCTCTGGGTGGTTTTTGGTAAGGCAGCGACAAACCGCTCCACATCAAAGGGGCGATACAAACGCACCTTTACAACTCCAACCTTTTCCCCACGGGCGTTGAGATAATCCACCGTTTCATGCACCGTTTCACAACCAGAACCCATGAGGACAATTACCTGCTCTGCATCCGGTGCCCCGTGGTAATCAAAAATATGGTAATATCTGCCCGTTTGCTCCCCAAACTTATCCATTGTTGCCTGGACAATATCCGCACAAGCATTGTAGTAGGGGTTAGCACTTTCCCTAGCTTGGAAATGAACATCCGGATTTTGTGCTGTACCTCTAAGTATAGGGCGATCGGGAGTCAAAGCGCGGGCACGGTGGGCAAGAATGGTATCATCATCAATCAATGCCCGTAAATCCCCATCTTGCAGCAGTTCTACCTTCTGAATTTCGTGGGAAGTGCGGAAACCATCGAAAAAGTGCATGAAGGGAACCCGCGCTTTTAGGGTAGCGGCTTGGGAAATCAGAGCAAAGTCCAAACTTTCCTGCACTGAAGCAGAACACAGCAAAGCAAAGCCAGTGGCACGGGCTGCCATCACATCACTTTGATCCCCAAAAATAGATAGGGCTTGGGTAGCAAGAGAACGGGCAGCAACATGGATGACAGCACTGGTGAGTTCCCCAGCAATTTTGTATAGGTTGGGAATCATCAACAACAGCCCTTGGGAAGAGGTGAAAGTTGTTGTCAGAGAACCCGTTTGTAATGCCCCGTGGACGGCGGCGGCGGCTCCCCCCTCACTCTGCATCTCAATCACACTGGGAATAGTCCCCCAGAGGTTAGCACGACCATTTGCAGACCAAGTATCAGCCCATTCTCCCATGGGTGAGGATGGGGTAATGGGATAAATGGCGACTACTTCGTTTAAGCGGTAAGCGACACGGGCAACTGCTTCATTACCATCAATAGTTGCAAAGGCTTTGGGCATGATTTTCTCCTGCTAGATTCCCTGTACCGATATATGAAAAATAAAACAATTTTGATCTGCCAATATTGCTTGACTGATATGCACCACATTCACAAAGACTACTCCCTTCTCGGTGTAAGATGATCTATCTTCTAAACCTCTCTATCCTCTGTGTTCTCTGCGCCTGGAGCGGTTTTTTAATCAGTAATCTTTGGGCGGGATAGGAGTAACAAACCAGTCCAACAGCACAAACTCAAAAAAACAGGTTTTGAAAACAGGTGCAAAGTGTCAGTTTACTTACGCCACACTGCACTAGCAGTATGGTATGTGAAAAGATGTAATAATTAATTTCGGTAATATATTGTTGTTATATAAAGAGAAAGTTGGCATCAATGTATTGCGTTTATTAGTATCTCATTCTCTTATTTTGTTCTGGTTTGAGTAATTAATAATGTACTCATAAATTAAAAATATTAGTGGCTCAGGGATTGAGTCAATGTAATATCATTTTTGGGGTTATGGGTTCGGGAATTTTAAATCAGTATTTTTACTACTTGATTTGATAAATAATGGCAATAACTCTAATTGATTTATCATTTATCCCCATCAGCTTCTGACTCAACCATCTCAAACTTTACTTTGTTATACAAATCCTGCATAGAAATGTCAAAAGCTACGGACTCTAAGGAAATTGTCTCATCTTCTTCATCATATTCCCGCAATGTCCATCGCTTATTCCCAATCTTAGAAAACTGTTCTACATAAATGTTGGTTTGGTCAATGAGCAAATATTCTTTAACAGTAGGTATAGTGCGGTAGGCTTGAAACTTGCTTTCCCGTTCCTTAGCACTGATATTTGCAAGACTACGCATATTTATTATCGTGGTTTTTCACCAGTAATGCCCCATATAAGATTATTCAATGCATCTACTTCATCAACTCCCTCAAAAAAGCGAACCCAGTGAAGTTCTTGAAGAAAAAGCAAGTTTTCTGGGATATTATCAACTCCTGGAAGTAGAACTGGGATTACAGGAATATCTGCTTCTACGCACAGACTGATAAAAGATCGTAATTCTAGTGCTTGCCATTTTCCCAATCCCTTCACACCAATAAATATGGCAGCAGACTTAACATTAGGAATTGCTTTTTGGATCACATCTTGAAACCAGCGTCCTGGTGGGATTTGTTCTTTGTCTAACCAAGGCTTTAGACCACGTTGTTTAAGTTCCTCATTAATCACTTCTACTTGCGGCTTGTCGAGACTATTGTGAGCCAGAAAAACATCAAAGTTATCAGTTGACATGTTGATTTAGAAATAAACTATGCTATTAAAATTATCTTTGACCTGTAATGCCCCATTTTAAATCATCTAAAGCTTGAGAATCATCAATACTTCTGAACGATACAGGTTTCAATTCCTTTAGAAAATGCAAATCATCGGGAAGTTCGTTCACACCGGGTAACAAAACAGGAATTACAGGAATCTTGGCTTTTACACCTTGACTGTTCAATGTTCGTAAGTATAATTCTTGCCATTCTTCCAAACCATTAACACCAATGAAAATAGCAGCAGATTTTACATGGGGAATTGCCTGTTGGGTAAATTCTTGAACCCAGCGTCCTGGAGGAATTTGTTCTTCATCAAACCATGGATTCAAGCCTAGTTGTTTCAATAATTCAGCAATTATCCTTACTATCGATTTATCCTGAGTGTTGTGAGCCAGAAAAACATCAAAATCCTTAGTAGCAATTTTACCCTGAACAGTGGAAGCAGCAGTTTCCTTTCTACGCTTATCGTCAGCAGCTTTATCTATTTGAGGAATAATTGAGGGTTTAGACAATCTTAAACGTTCTTCACGATCCGAAAGTGAAATGGGAGTATCGCAGACACCGCAACTGATCCAGTTCATACCACGCTCTCGCCTTCGCTGAGCCTGTAACTCGCTTACTGGTGTATCACAGCTATGACAAACAAAGATTCGACGGCGATTTATACTTTCTGGTAAGGCTCGACGTTTGAGGTGGGTATGAATGTATTCCTCAAAATGAAAACGAGTTTCCTCGCTGGCCTCTGGCTTGAAGAAAAGAGTCAATTTTGCTTTACCTTCTTCCATTGGGCGTAGCCATATACCACAATCACCTCCCACTCTGGCTGTGAAAAGTGCTGCATTCTTCCACATCTCTTTGTATTGAAAAATATCACTCCGGGAGAGGCGTACTACTAAGGTTGTATATACATTTAAAATTGGTCCCTCAAACTCGAAAATGACAGCTTTGCCTTCCGGATCTGGAGCTTCTGGCCATTCACGAGTGAACTGAGAAGGAAAGATGAGTAACTGACAAGAACCTGTATTCTCACGTAAGGCAATTTCTCGATTTAATAGTTCCTCAACCGTAGCAATCAAAAGTAGTTTCTCCTGCTCTTTATCTGGGATACGCTCATCTTTAGGCATCCGAAACAGCCCTGCTAGAACATCTTCTTCTGGAATACTTCCGAAACCCTCCGGCTGATCTTTCGCAGCATTGACAATTGCTGAAGCATAAGCATCCAGAAGTTCGGGTTGCAACAGAATTAGGTTGCCAAAACTGAGCCTGCGAATTAAATCCCCTGACTCTAAACGCCCAATACAAGTCTCAAACTGTTCGGGTAGTTCTTTTTTCTTAGCAGTAACTTGTCCAGCAGATTGCAAAAAGGCTCTATACAGATCATCTACTTTTGACAGCAATCGTCCTTCTTCTTTTTCCTGAATCAGGAAACGTTTAATCCTCTCAAAAAGTTCCGTAGAGATTACTTTTGGCAGGGCATCCCAGTCAATTGCTTCACGGATAGCTGCGGCTAGCTCTGAAATTTTCCAATCTTCTTTAGCACTAGTCTCAAAATAGCCATCAAAACCAAGGTCACCAATCAAAGAATTGATACGAGGACGACTAACGCTAATTCTACCTCGATCCGCTCGTGCTGATACTAGGAATTTCTTCAAAGGGATTCTTGAATTACCCTGAAGATTGTAAGCTTGTCGTAAAGCACGGTTCCAGTAATGAACCCCAGCAAAGGGTTCAGTTTCACTGCGGGCATCAAAGACAATTAGTGCCACAGCCAATTCATTTAAATGTAATTGATGAATCAGACGATAATTTGGTTGTCCAGCTAAATCCCACAGGAGTATCTCCCGCATTTCTTGGCGACTATCCTCTAGTTCTACTTCTTGGGTGTCAAATTTATGGACATGACGACCATGGGTGGATTCTGTTGGTTTGAAAGGTTCACCAGTGAGGACAAGACTTAGCCCTGATTTGCCAACACCACTGTCACCAAGCAGAACCACCTTGGCATTAGTATATTGGGCATAGGAGTTAACTGGAGAGGCATTGAGAAGAACATCCTGGTCTATTTCCCAAATGCGGATGATTGTATCTCCCTCACCTAAAGTTGCTAATATTGGTGCTTTAGGATGGAAAGCTAAGCCAAAAGGCAGAAATTTGAAAGTCGGTTCATCCAATATTGCTACTTGTTTCCAGGTGTCACAGCACCAGAGGCGAACCGTTCCATCAGAAGATTTAGAAGCAAGGAGTTTACCATCGTAAGAAAATTTAACACAATTAACCGATCCAGTATGACCTTCCAACACAAATAATGTTTGCCCTGTCTGAGGATTCCAAATCCGGATCGTTCTATCATATGAGCCAGATGCCAGGACTTTTCCATCTGGAGACCATGTCACACTAAAAACACCTGAAGAATGACCTTTAAGTATTCCTCTAGATTTAGCAATCAGTTTATCAGTTTCTTTTTTCCAAAGTCTTATGGTGTTGTCGTGGGAACCTGATGCCAGTATCAAATTAGAAGATAAAGCTAAAGTATTAATTTGTCCATAATGTCCTTCTAACCCTCCTGGAATCAAGCGTTTCTTATCCGGAATACTCCAAAACAGAATAGACCAATCATCGCGCATCCCTCCAGCAGCAAGTACTTGAGAATCTGGAGACCAGACTATGGTAAAACATACACCCATCATCGGAATTATATAGTAAAGCCTGCCAGTTGCTACTTGCCAAATTCGGATAGTTTTATCATCCGAACCAGAAGCAATAAATTGACCATTTGGTGACCATGAAACTTCTCTAACTCGCCCAGTGTGACCTACCAAAGTTTGGAAACATTCGCCAGTCTCTACATCCCAAAGCTTAATAGTTCTGTCGAAGGAAGATGACGCAAGCTTATTTCCATCAGGTGACCACACTACTCGACTTATAAGAGCATTATGTCCCGAAAGAGGTTTTTGCAGTTGAAAGCCGGGGGGAAACTTGTTTTGATCCTTCTCGTCTAACATGGATTTCAGCCAAGGTAAAATATTTTGATCTCTTAACAAAACACTATTAGCCTCAAATTACAAAACCTAAAATCAATACCAGGATAATTGCTTAGTTAAGACTTGATAAATTAACTTCTTGGTGGTTGATTAGGATGCTTAATCCTGTATAATATATTTCCAGTATATGCACATTATAGGTAAAAGTGTGATGCACTAAAAATCATTATATTGAGATTGTAGAAAAGTGAGTACTGGCATTCATCGGCATTCATCGGCATTCATCGGCAACCATCAGCATTAATACAAAATAACCAAAATGTTAGTTCTTTCAATTATTAAGAAAAAAACAAATTTTCCGGAGAAGATTATTCTCATATTGAATTTACATTCTATGTTTCCAAGAATGTCGTTTTCCCTACTTTGGATGAAAGAACAATAACCTATTATTATTTCATCCAAAGTAATACAGGCAGCATTTAGCAGATTTTTGCACTCAAAATAGTTACTTTAGACAAAGGCATATAAATGGCAGTAATTCAAGTTGACAAAGAAATTTTTGAGCAGTTAAAAGCAGCTTATTCTGAAAAATTTGGTAGTTCTCCTAGTTCTTTAATTAGTAGATTGAATCGCGTATATGAATCTCAATTAGATATTCCTAATACTAATCTCATTGCAGAAAGAACTATTCGAGGTTTTTTTAATTCTGAAATTACCCCAAAAATACAGGAAAAAAACCTCAATTATTTATGTTATGTACTATTAGACAAGAAAAGCTATAAGGAAGCTTTAAGACAATCAATCGTTGATATTGAAGGGGATTTGCTAGACCCTTATTGGAGACACTTAGAAAACAAGTGTAGCCAGATGAGAATATTAGATATGGATAAGCCAGTAAGCATAAATAGTATTTATGTTAATTTCAAGATATTAAAAAATATTCATAGGCATAAAAAACAAACTATTCAAAATCTATTACATAATTTAGAAGCGAAAAAAGATGTTCCTTTTAAACGTTTATACTTTTATAATAATGAAAATCATATTTCAGCTTTGGAAGCTGTAAAAGACTACCCAAAGCTAATGATTATAGGTAAACCAGGTGCTGGTAAAACTACGTTTTTAAAATATCTAGCTACGCATTCAAATATCTTGAATATAGAAGAATCTATACGAAATCTTGTACCAATTTTTATTCAATTGAGAGATTTTGTTGAGAATAAAGAAAAAATACATCTGGTTGATAAAATCATAAAAGAATTTACTGATTATGTTCCTCATCATGAGCAAGCTATTCGTAAACTACTTGAAAAAGGACAGTGTTTAATCATGTTAGATGGATTGGATGAAATCGAAGTAGATAACAAACAAATTTATAGAGAGATTGATAATCTCACTCTCGCATTTCCAAAAAATCATTTTTTAATTACTCGTCGTAACAGAGGAGGTGATTATATATTTAAAGATTTTGCAAAAGTAGAAGCGGCAGATTTTGATGAAGAACAGATAGAAAATTTTGTATACAATTGGTTCGCAGCACACGGAGAGCCAGAAATTAGTAGCAAATTTTTAGAAAAATTAAAACAAAATAAATCAGTTAAAGAACTAGCAACAAATCCATTATTACTAACGATTTTATGTATCACATTTAATGATATTTATGATTTTTCTAGAAATCGTTATACATTGTATGCAGATGCAGTAGACTCTTTCTTGAGGAGATGGGATGCTAGTCGTCGCATTGAAAGAAAATCTACTTTTCAACTTCCACGACAACGTAAAATAGCTATGTTTAGTGAAATAGCCTATGAAGGATTAAGCCAAAAACCATATAAAATATTATGGCATCAGTGGGAACTAGAAAATAAAATTAGTCAGTTTGTTAAAAATATGACTTTTGACATAGATACTCAGGATGTCTTGACAGAAATTGAAGTGAATCATGGCTTACTTATTCAACAAGCGAAAGGAATCTATTCTTTTTCACATCTTACTTTCCAAGAATACTTTGCTGCTGAGTACATTGTAGAAAATCGGGAAACGAATTTTTTAAATAATTTTGTTGAGCAACATTTAATAGAATCTCAATGGAAGGAGGTTTTTGTTTTAATTACGGAACGAATTTATAAAGCTGATGAATTTCTCAAAATTATGTTCAGGTGTACTAATGATATAGTCAAAGAAAGTCAGGCTTTGCAAGAGATGCTCAAATGGCTAGATGGAATGACTACTGCTGCTGGCGTTAAAAGTAGCTCTTGGAGAGCGTTATATCTCAGTATTGATTTAGATGTGGATCTCTACATTAGCCATAAAATAGAAATTGACAGAGTACCTTTTGGACAACTTGCAACTGAGATGAGGAATTTTAATAAAGAACACAACAAACTTACTCCTCCAACTCCAAAAACTGCTCTTATCTCAGGTTTAGCTGGTGTTCATGCTTTAGCTGTTGCTCATGCTGAAGAAAATAATGCCGATAAAAATGCAACTATTGAAGCAAGTAAGTTTAATCAAGAACGACTTAAAATAGGTGAAAAATCTGACATCAATGAAAAGGTAAAACTTGCTGTTAACAAAGCTCTAGAAAGCGGTTTGCCAGATTTATCCAAGGATTTAGCAGAACTACAAGATACTCTACCTAGTGGTCATGCTTCTATTAATAAGTGGCGAGAATGGACAGAAGACTTACGTCAAATTATGTTAAAACATTTAGATATCGGTTATGATAAGATGTTTACAGATGAAGAGACAAAGGCTTTAGAAAATTACGTTTATGCTAATTATCTAATACTTGAATGTATTAGAGCAGAGAGCTATTCTTCTAAAGAATTGCGCGATAAAATACTAGATAATTTATTACTGCCCAATGAGAGAATTACACCTGAGCTACTAAGTACAGATAAACACAAGGAAAATAGAGAATTAAACTTGGAAGTAGTAAGTAGGTAGGTAAAAATAATTTTCTATCGGACATATCTTAAACATAGAAATCCGGTTTGATTATTGAACAAAATTAGGTGCTTGTAGAGTGCGTATAGCCCTCCGGGCATGGCTACGCTAAAGCGTCAGCTCGTAACGCACAATTTATCTCGACTTTGGTGCGTTGCGCTGCGCGACAACACAACGCCAGTCGCCTTATGTCGGGAAACCCGCCAACAGTGCTGGCTCCCCTACGTATTCTTTCGCAATTAAATTTCGCAATTAAATTAGGATTGCTATATATGAAATAATATTACATATTGATTAGTAATATGTAATTATAAGCATCAATTCTAGCAGTTACCGCGAAGTAGGAAAGTCTATCAGTAATAGATTTTCTATAGTTTAACTCAGTCAAAAATTATCTAGAATTTTCAAATCAGTGAAGTACAACTATGGTGAAGTCAAAAACCTTTATTTATTTATAATTTATTGATAAAATACTTGAGTGGAACAACTCAAGTTCATGAGCAAGAATTTTCTTAAGCTAATCTTTACAGCAACTTTACTAGGATTAGCTGCTTATTTTCTGGCATTGAGCCTAGACATCAATGCAAGGCATGTACCTTATCTTCAAGAAATTATGTATGCCACCATTGCGGTGGGGTTATACATCAATATCGTTAGCATTGATACTAAAATATTTAAAATTAATTTAGATTCTATTTTTAAGGTAATACTTTTAGGAGTTCCCTTAAAGATTATATTACCAGGTTTCCTTTTATCTTACTTGTCTCCTGGTGTTGCACCGATTGCATACTTATGTGCAACTGTTATTGCTCAAATCGATCCGATTGCAGCTGCACATTTCCTGAACTACAGCAATATAAGTAAAAAATCGGAAACTATTTTGAGAGCTTGGTCTAGTTTTGATGACCCAATTACAGTATTGTTTGCTTTTTATATTTTTCGACCTATTATATTATCGGTAGATTTCAATTTCAATGAATATTTATTTAGAATAGGTCATGATATTATCATCTGTTTTGTAGTTTATTTCATCTACATCATCTACAAAGCAATTTATAATAAGTATATTGAATCAGGCAAAGTCAAAAGGGATCAATTAGTGGGGAATCCTGATCCTAAGCTAATTGCCACTCCGTTAACCGCTTTCCTGCGGAATGCTCCGCGAAAGCGTTTTGACAGGGGTCTTAAACCCAAATACTCCAAAGGTAATAGAGCCGCTCAACTGACAAGCAACCTCCAACAAAGCTCCCCTTCTTCCTCTGCCTGTGAAACCAGAAAAGAGAAAATCAAATCCCCAATTTTGTTAGACACTATTGCTATTGTCGGAATTATTATTTATAGCATCCTGTCTGCGTCTTTTATTTTACCAGCTGCAATTGGACTTTTTATCAGGCCATTTAAAGGAGAAAAACTGACAAAGATCAATTCTGCTATTTTTTATTTCAGTGTGGTTATTCTGGGTTTATTGTCTGCAAATCTATCTTTAGATTGGAATTCTGGTCTGATACTCGCGTTTTCAACATTTTTCTTGGCACAAGTTCTAGTTACTCTGTTATTTATCAAAGACTCTACAGAAAGCAAAACTAGAGTTATGTTTGGTCATCAAAATGGTATGACTGCAATGCTGCTAACAGTTGCAATAGAGGTATCTGGTTCAGAAAAAACTGCTCAACTATTATCAGTGACATTACCTGCAATTATATGTATTGCAATATTTTATTTTGCTAGTAATTACATATTAGATATTTTAATGCCATCGTCAACAACTTAGAAATTCAGTAGCTTTACATAAATCAACATAAAAATAGTTATATTCAGTTTTTCTCCAAAATTCGCTTTATTATTGGATTTATCTAATTGTGCTACGTATTTTCTTGCCTTGTATTTTGTGTAGATTACTGCTTAATGCCGCTCAATGCCGCTCAATGCCGCTCAATGCCATATGAGTTTATACTTATTAATGTATTTACCACAAATAGGTATTTATAAGCTATGTCAAATCAGGGTAATCAAAGCAAGGTAAAGGTCTGTAATCACAAACCTGGTGATGATTGGACAGAGGAAGAGGGGGGTTGCTGTGGTGATGAGCAACCAAAAAATAAAAGTTCCAAATTAACGGGAAACCCAGTACAGGAGGAACAAGAATCTGATGGAGTTTCAGATAGTGTCTTGAATCAATCTGAAACTTCACCAACCTCTGCTACTTAGCTGCATCACAAACCTGGTGATAACTTGAAGAATAGGTATTGTGGTGATGAGTGACCAAAAAACAATTTTGCAGTAATACATCAATCAGAGGAAGAAAAAGAATTCGAGCTGGTTTCAGATAGTGTCTTGAATCAATCTGAACCTTCACTAAGCTTCCCTAACTAACTCAAATAAAAATTTTACGATCGCACCTTTACTATCTACACAGCGATCGCATATCATAATCCTGATGAGAGCTTCTTTACTTGAAAATGTCCTCTCTCCTATATTTATCGCAGCATTCTTGTAAAAATTGGGATGCTCCCTAAATCAAGGGGCAAGATTTACGGAAAAAATTTTTCCATCTCCCCAAATAGAGTTTGGGGGATTGGTACCGATTGGGAGCATCCCAAATATGAAATATTGTAGTGCGGGCATCTTGCCCGCTTTGTATATCAAGGGAGCAAGATGCTCCCACTACGTAATATTCTTGAAAAATTGGGATGCTCTCTTTCCTACTCCCAACTACCAACTGCCGAATGTGTTTCTTTTGACATACTCCTTGACCTAAAGGTACAAGGATTTTCTAAGTCTCACGGCTTAGATTTCTGCTTCTTAGCAACTGCCTCCACCCCAAAGGTTTTTTGGTATTATGTTCGCTCCACAGACTTAAATTCCCGGATGTCCCTCGGTATATACTTGAGTTTAACACGAAGCCGTCGTAGAACGACGGGGTTTCAAGCCCATTCTTTTGATGAGTGGTACATTTTAACTCAAAACTCATAATCTCATTCAAAGCTATGGTTCCCGAATTACTACAACAGGTAAGGTTAATTGACCCTGTATCCACAACTGACAGTATTGTAGATGTTTTAATTGTTGATAATTACATTCAGTCAATTGCCAATGGCATTTCTGATATCCCAGATAATACTCAAATCCGGGACTGTCAGGGATTAATTCTGGGAACGGGTTTAGTAGATTTATATAGCCACTCTGGAGAACCAGGATTTGAAGAACGGGAAACCCTCTCATCCCTATACAAAGCCGCTACTAGTGGCGGTTTTACTCGAATTACTATTTTACCCGATACTTCTCCCCCAATAGATAACCCTGCTGTGGTAGCACAGTTACAAAAGAGCAAGGCAGATACAAACAACTCCCATCCCCTCCCTCTCCTCTACATCTGGGGTGCTGTTTCCCAAGCAATTGCTGGTGAAAGCATGGCGGAGTTGGTCGATTTAGCTACTGCGGGGGTAGTTGGTTTTACAGATAGCCAGCCGTGGAAAAATTTAACTATGGTACGGCGATTGTTAGAATATTTACAACCCTTAAATAAACCAGTGGCGTTTTGGTGCTGCGATCGCCAGCTTGCTAGCAACGGGATTATGCGAGAAGGTTATGACTCCATCCGTCTAGGTTTACCAGGCAATCCAGCCTATTCTGAAACCACTGCGATCGCTAATTTAATTGAATTAGTTGCCGCCACGAAAACCCCCGTACACATCATGCGTGTTTCTACTGAAAGAAGTGTAAAATTAATATTAACTGCAAAGGAGCAAGGCTTACCCATCACCGCCAGCACTACCTGGATGCACCTATTACTGGATACAACTGCGGTGCAAAGTTACGATTCCAGTCTGCACTTGGAACCACCTTTAGGCAATCCCCAGGATATGGAGGCCTTGAGAAAGGCGGTAAAAAATGGGATTATAGATGCGATCGCGATCGATCATAGTCCCTACACCTACGAAGAAAAGACTGTCTCCTTTGCCGAAGCACCTCCAGGGGCAATTGGTTTAGAATTAGCATTACCCCTACTGTGGCAGCATTTAGTAGAAACAGGGGAATTTACAGCACTAGAATTATGGGGTGCTTTGAGTAGTCATCCAGCCCAGTGTTTGCAACAAATACCCAGTACCATTGCTCCTGGGGAAAAAGCCGAAATGACTCTATTTAATCCCCAACAAACTTGGAATGTAGAAGGGAAAAATTTACATACACTGTCAAGTAATACACCTTGGTTAGAAAAGCAATTGATGGGTAAAGTCCTGAAAACTTGGTGTTTTAAAGGTTGACGGTTGACAGTTGACAGTTGATAGAAAAATAAACTGGATACAAGCTCCTGGCTTTAGATATGGGGTCAATCCAAAATCTAAAATCCAAAATCCAAAATTGAATGACGGTTACTGGTGAAGTGTTCACGTTTTGTCACCTGATGATAGTCCCGAATACATTAATGAAAGGGAATAACCAAATAAATGAACGATGTAGAACAATATTATGAATGAAGATGTTTACAGCCAAGGTTTAGAAAAAGCACAGCAAAAGGACTTTGTTGGAGCAATTGAGGCATTTAATCAAGTTTTACAGACAAACCCTTACTGGGATGAACCATACTATCGGCGGGGCTTGGCTTACTTTGATACGGGAGCTATCCATCAAGCAGTTTCTGATTATACAAAAGCAATCGAACTAAATCCTCAGTATACGGAAGCCTATTATGGACGGGCATTGGCAAGGGTGGTATTGAAAAATTTACCAGGGGCACTTGCAGATGTGGAGCGGTCAATTGCCCTGAATCGCAATTATGCAGCCGCTTATAATTTGCGGGCAACCATACGTCGGAAACAAGGTAATACTCATGATGCGATCGCTAACTTTAAACAAGCAGCCGAGTTATATTTAGCACAAAAAGATAAGGAAAATTGTCGCCGTTGTTTATCAAGTTTGCAACAGCTACAACCGAAGGCAAAAACTGCTGTTGTGGAATCACAAGCGGCCAAACCAACTCCCATATTGTCGGAAAAAGATTACTTTACCCAATTACTAGAAAAAGCCGAACACGGAGACACCAGACAAGCAATGGAAGATTTGAACTGGGTGTTACAAGCCGATCCCCAAGATGCCAAAGCTTACTGCTGTCGGGGGGTTGTGTATTGTAAAATGGGTAAATATCAACAAGCGATCGCAGATTTTAACCAATCGTTACGACTGAATTTCCAAGATGCCATCGTTTACCGCAACCGAGGTAAAGCCCGTTCCCACTTCGGGGATCGTCAAGGAGCAATGGCAGATTTTAACAAAGCTTTACAAATGCAACCAGAGGATGTGTTGACATATACTGCCAGGGGAAATGCTTATCGAGTAATGGGGGATCATCTCCAGGCAATTGAGGACTATGATCGAGCATTGGAAAAAAAACCTGATGATGCCCAAGCTTACTACAATCGCGGCATTGCTTACACTTGTTTGGAAGAAATGGAACTAGCCTTTGCTGATTATCAAAAGGCAGCCAGTATATTTTGCGAGCAGGAAGACTGGGATAATTATCAGCTGGTTATAGATAGTTTGCAGAAAATCAACACATCTCATTCACCTAGGAAAAAAGTCAACTCGAAACAGTTGCGCCAGCGTCTCTTACGGTTAGTGGGAGGATATTGGGAAATTGCCGAACGTTTGATAGAACAGGCAAAATATGACTATCCCGGCATGGCAGAATCATGGTATATGGAAAAAGTAGTCAGTGATTTAGAACGCGATCGGGGATTGTAACTATATCACCAAACACACCATTAATAATAAAATTGATTTCCCCTACCCACTCCTAACTCCTCTAGGGCGTGTTTTCAAACCCCTAAACCCTCACCTCTTAGCCTGGGGCTACACAATCAAAGCTTGCCGGGAGCAGGCTCAAAACCTTGATTTGACCTAGTCCGCGCAGGCGGACTTTGTACGTATAGCCGCACCCTTCCAGGGTGTGGGCGACTTTGAAAACACGCCCTAGGACACAAGCCACAGCACCCCTACTAACTCCGAACTCCGAACTCCGAACTCCGAACTCATCACTCCCTCACTCCCTCACTCTCAGGTGTCAACACCACCTCTTCGACTGCTCCCTCTTTTCCTAAAGCTTTTGCTTCTTGTTTGTTGGTAGAAATCAGCACAGCACCTGCGTTACCAGAACGGATACGCAAGCTTTTGTTTGCTTTCCAAGTTTTTTCCTCTCCTTTTTTGAGGATACCCTCAAAGACTTTTTTCCCATCTACTGTGACTCTCACCCAAGATTCTCCTTGAAGTTCTAACTTTACTTCCAGTTGTTTGGGAGCAGAGGATGGAGTCACAGATGGAGTGGGAGATGGTGTAACAGATGGAGTGGGGGAAGCTGTTGCTATTGGAGTGGGAGATGGTGTAACAGATGGAGTGGGGGAAGCTGTTGCTATTGGAGTGGGGGATGGTGTAACAGATGGAGTAGATACTGAGGGAGAGGTAACTGGCTTTGGTGCCTTTGTCTTAACTTTGCTCGTCTGTTGAGAACTCGTACTCTGACTAACAGTCTCAACCTTTCTACTGGTATTCAGTATATAAAATAATATTAAGCTAGCAAAAACTACTAGCACTAAATATGGGACAAAAATAGGTATGTATATATCAGTTTTTTGTTCTACCTCAGGAGCCACCTCTTCCGATTCAGGTGGATTGGAAATAGCGATAAATTTTTCCGCTAAAGAACTACCATCTAATCCTAAAGCATCTCCGTAACGGAGAATAAACCCCTGAACAAAAATAGGTTCTGGCAAATCTTCAAATCTTCCCTCCTCTAAAGCTTGTAATAGTGCTGGTCGAATCAGGGTCTTCATTGCTATTTCTTCCATGCTTAAGGATTGCTCCTTTCTGGCTTGGATTAAACTATCTACTATTTCTTTTAACTGCTCGTGTTGAGCTTCATGCAACACCTTCACGGTTTTCTCCTACACATAAATAAAGTTTGTTTTTTTTGATTGACTGAGACTATGTATTGATATATATGTATTATTTATGACTTATTAGTTTTTCTCTCAAAGGTTTACTGATAATCAACAATTAGTAGTTTAAGACCTAAAAAAATCGTCAATTCACGAGATAATATTTGTATTTTAAAATACTTTTATGGAGGAAAGAACACTGCAACTTTCGATACAATTCCCTTTAAAAATATTGATGGGACTAAGTGTAGCAGCAGCGATCTCTTATTGTGCTGTGTGTATATTTATTTTTTTTTACCAACCTAGGTTTCTTTTTTCCCCATCTAAAAATATTGAAACTACCCCCAAGTCTCTTTGTATCCATTATGAAGATGTTTGGCTACCAATAAAAGTAGGTAAAAATAAATTTGAGCATATACACGGGTGGTGGATGCCAGCAAAAGAACCACAAGCCAAGGTTTTATTGTATCTACATGGTAATGCTCTCAACATAGCTGCTAATCTTGGTCATGCTCATCGTTTCTATCAACTGGGGTTTTCTGTATTACTAATTGACTATCGAGGCTATGGCCGTAGTCAAGGTTCATTTCCCCATGAAGTACAGGTGTATGAAGATGCTGGGGTAGCTTGGAACTACTTAGTTCAGCAACAGGGCATTGCACCTAATCAAATTGTAATTTACGGTCACTCTCTAGGGGGTGCTATTGCGATTGATTTAGCAGTCAAACATCCTAACTCTGCTGGGTTAATTGTGGAATCTTCCTTTACCTCCATTAGAGAAGTCATCACTCATCGGAACAGTTTTGGTATTTTTCCCGTCCAACTAATTTTAACCCAGCGATTTGAATCAATTAAAAAAGTTACCAGGTTGCAAGTACCAGTTTTATTTATTCATGGTACTGCTGATGCAACCATACCCTCTTTCATGAGTCAACAGTTATATAATGCCACTCCTAAGTCAAAACAATTACTCCTAGTCCCAGGAGCAGAACATAATAATGTGGCTGAAATTGCACCTTCTCAATATATACAAACAGTGAGGTCTTTTTTACAACAACTCTCTCCTTCCCAATTAGGCTAATGCTAAAAAACAGTTAGCCTCCTGCTCCCTCCGGGAGAGCTGCGCTAACGGAGGAGCTGCGCTAACAGTTTCTCCATCGATAAATCGAGGTGCTTGATACTGATTACTGTTTAGTTCTGAGAAATAATTAGTATGTATAGATATAAAAACAATAGATATCTATAGTGAATATGTCATAAATTAACTTAATTAGCTGTTGTTTGATATTTATTTATACATATTAATTAATATTATAGTCCCAACGGCTAAAAACTTAATTTTTCGTAGGTTGAGTTGTAGCTTGCTTCCACGAAGTGGTACGAAACCAAACCCAACAGCCATTGAGTTTTTGTTGGGTTACTCTACTCTTCTCGTAAGCTTCGCTTACAAGAAGCCCCTTCGGGTCTACGTATCTCAACTCAACCTACAATAATTAATTCGTTTAGAGTATAGATCGACTGTGATGCCGGTCAGATTTTGCTGGTCAAAAATACCGTCATTATTCTCTTATATAGAGTATAGATAACTTAGGAATTATTCTGATTAAGTTTCAAAGTAAAAATTTATATTCAAATAAATGTAAATTCGATACTTAACTATCCGGAAATGTTAGCTACTCCTCGAAGAAATTACACAGATAAAAAAATACCTGTTGTCTTATACCCTGAACCCGAAATAACTATGACATCTACATACTCATTCTCTATTCCTGGCAATTCTACTATTGAAGTTTCTAAAGATGAATTACGCTCACTATTAGGAGAAATTGAAGCGGAACTGCATCGTAGCAAATCATATCGTCGGGCTTTAGCTAGTTTACAAAAGTTACTCGGTGAATCTTCCGAACTAGCTCAAGTTTTCTTTAAAGTTGTCAGTAGGGAAGCTATTGGTTTAGCATTTAGACAATTTGCTCTTCATTCTCAACAAGTAAATGATAGTAAGCCCGATGTAGAAACTAACGCAATTACTGATAATAACTCTAATGGGGATGGGGAATTAAATGAAACAGTAACATCGGTAAAGTTATATTCTCAGGTTTCTAGTGACAATCAAAAGGTACAAAATTCATCATTAGAACTTCCAGCAAAAACCAATTCCCCTGAAAGTATTTCCCATCAGGATGCAACACCCAAAACAAAACGAAATTTATTTAAATGGCATAAAAAACCTTCCCCAGCAGAATTACAACAAATAGCATCTCAACAACGCTTAGAAAAATTAAATCAAATCGGACAACAACTCCGACAAGCAAGGGAATCTCAAGGTCTTTCACTGAGCCAACTAGGGGTTTATACTCATATACCCATGTATCATATGGAATCTATAGAGAAGGGTTATATAAAATCATTGCCAGATGATGTCTTTGTCCGTGGTTTTATTCGGACAATGGGAAATACTTTAGGACTCGATGGTGATAGTCTGGCTGCATCCTTACCAAACAATGCTCATGAAAAGACTGAATTCGTTTTACCATCAACTTATCAACCCCAAAAATCCATACCATCCACATCCAGACAATTGAGATTAGAACTTAGTCCCGTACATTTATATATGGGTTACACAGCTTTAGTTGCGGGTGCTGTTGGTGGTTTATCCTTGATGTCCGGACAGTCAGCCACTGAAAATAAGGTATTTAGCGATAGCGTTAAACCATCCACCCAATCTTTTTCTGACTCATTTCGACATCGAGAAGCAAATGCTAAACCAGGGATACAATCGAGTAATGGAAGTGTGAATGTGGGAATTGATATTGCACCACCAGAAGCACTTTAGAATTTAAAATTGAGAATTTAGAATTGAGAATTAAAAGTGTAGCATTAAAAATGTAGAATTAAATTTTTTCTGCGTTCTGAATTCTAAATTCCTAATTCCTAAATGCTTCTTCAACATTCGCTCCAAAATGAAAGTTTAGCATTCTTTTTGTTATCAATTCCAGGTTAGGTATAGCACTACTTAATGAGGGCGCGGATATTTTTGAATACTGAAAACCTGTGAACAGTAAACTTATTACTTATTACTTATTACTTATTACTTATTACTTATTACTTGCGCGTATCACTATAAAACATCCCCGACTTCTTTGTTCATCAGTCTAGGTAAAAGAATCCCGACTTCTTTAAGAAGTCGGGATTCTAAACAAAGAGAGGATATCAATCTTGATTTTGTCTGTTTTCCCTTACTTTACGTAATGTGTTAAGGAGTTTTTTACTACTGTTTGATGATGGAGATACTTGTGGGGGAGTTTTAATCTTCACCGGCTGATTAGAAGAAGTTGCTTGTTGATTTTTGCTGCTGTTTGATGGTGGAGATACTTGTGAGGGAGTTTTAATCTTCACCGGCTGATTAGAAGAAGTTGCTTGTTGATTTTTGCTGCTGTTTGATGGTGGAGATACTTGTGGGGGAGTTTTAATCTTTACCGGCTGATTAGAAGAAGTTGCTTGTTGATTTTTGCTGCTGTTTGATGGTGGAGATACTTGTGGGGGAGTTTTAATCTTCACCGGCTGACTGGGAGCAGTGGCTTGCTGATTTTTAGCTCTTCTTAACCTTTGCTCTAATGATTGCTTAGTGGAAGTTGCACCAGGTTGTATTTTGTTATCAACAGCCACATTAGAACTATTCCGCAAGCTCAAACTAAATGGGTAATAGGAAATATTCTTACCAGCTGGTGGTGGATTTTTGAGAAAATACTTTCTAATGGCTACTTTCTGTGCCGGAGAAATGGACTTATCCGATGGGAAACGTGCATCTACTACCTTACCCTCAGAATCTACAACTAACATCCCCGTGACATCCCCTTGCAAAGCTGTTTTGTCTGTGGGAATGACTTGACGAATGACACGTTTTTGTTCAATCCCTGGGTATGTTTGTTGAATTTCTTCCCTTAAGTTTGTATAAGAGTTCAGTGCTGCGATCGCTTTACTGGAAGATGGAGATGGGGTAGCATTAGTTGGTGATTTTGGCTTAAATTCTTGGAAACCACCTTTGGCCGCAATAGTATATTCTCCCTCAGGCTGAAATGCTGATTTGACAGGAGCAACTAGCTGCCGATTGGGAACTTTGTTTTTAACTGTATTGTTGGATTGGCTGGTACCATAATTCCGATTGCCATTCATGCCAGCAATGGTTGATGCGGGATCGACTGCCTGCAATTTGCTACGGTTACCATAATTTATAGTTCTATTTCGGGAACGGGAAGTCTTAAAATTCCTGCGATAGGTGGAATTATTCCTATATGCAGAAGTATAAGGTTTATAAGAACTTGCACCAGTATTAAATCTGCTGCCTCTATATATTTCTAAAGGCAGCCTTTTAGGTAGAGAGGAAGTGGGATATTTATATGTGGTTTTGGGCAGTTGAGGCAGAATCAGAGATGTTGAAGAGCTTGGTGGTAAGGGAGGTAATATAGATTGATTGGGCAGGGTTGAATTAAACTTCGGAAGGGGTGATTGGGGTTGCAGTGCTACTTTGGGAGCAACTGAGGTTTGTGGTAAACGCTGCTGTTCTTTCTGACTCAGTTCTACAAGTCCAACAGCTTTTGATGATGCAATCGCTTTTGGTTTCGATTCTACAGGCATCAACGGCAAAATGAAAGCTATGGCTCCATGGATACCAATGGAAGCTATAGCGGCTATACCCGTTGGTTGGCTTAAAAAATCTGGTATATTTCTGAGAATGGAGACGTAAGACATAGCTGTTATCGTTCACTCGGCTCGTTTAAATTGGACTGGCAATTTTATCTACTGTTTGGAAAAAAAATAGAGCAAAAGCAGCGTCCCATTACCTAATAATAACTTCATCTGCTTAGTCTATAAACAGGAAAATTGTCAAATGGTGCTGTTCAAATGATAAATCTATGATCATAACTTTGTTTGTTTGAAATGCATAGTGGTCTTTCCCATTAATTTTGACCAGTAGCAGTGTGAGCAATCCCCAACTTCTATCTTAGAAATCGCTATGATGTATGGATATTGATTCAAAAGTCGGGGGTCTTTGACCTAGCCTGATGAACCAATGTGGTGAAATACTAGTTATTTCTATTTGTGATTTGTACGATCAAAATTGAAAAATAGGGTAATTCTAAGTTTTGGCGATCGCTTAAGTTTTTATATGTAATCATATCAGGTAAAGTAGCCCTCACTACTATGCTACTATTTGGCAATAAGCCGCGCTGTTGCAAGAGTTTCCAAACTTTTTGATAAACTGAACTGACTTTCATTAAGACTACCACATCAGCCCAATCTAAAACTGTTGCCAATTCAGCTATTGTATAAATGGCTGGTAATATTGCTAATTTTTCCTGACGTATGGTCAATGGACATCCCAAAACTGATGCAGCTGCCATGGGAGATGTAACTCCGGGCACTAATTCAACTTTGAGTTCTGGATGTAATCCTTGTAGGGTTTGTGCCAAATAGGTAAAGGTACTGTAAAAGCTAACATCACCTTCGCAGGCAAAAGCCACATCTTTGCCGTTTTGTAAATATTGCCAAACTGCTTCAGCCGCTGCAATCCAAGCTTGGGCTAGCACGGACATATCTCGGACGTAGGGAAAGGTTAAAGGTAATTGTTCTTGCTCTGGTTGCAACCAAGGTGTAATAATCTGTTGCGCCATTCCCCGTTTGCCATTAACCCCGGCAGGAAAAGCAATTACAGGAGATTGTTGCAGTAGGCGTAGTCCTTTAACTGTAATTAATTCCGGATCCCCAGTGCCCACACTAATCCCATAGATAATACCTGTTTTCACAATTCTTTATATTATTTTAGATAAATTTAAATATAGAACTTTTTTGCTGCAAATCTTTAATTCCCATGCCTCTACCCACAGTTATTCTGCCTGGTTATTTAGAAAATGCGATCGCTTACTATAAACTAGAACAATCTCTCCAGGAATTAGGATTTCCCACTGTCACCGTACCTCTGAAAAAACGTAACTGGCTCACCACCTTAGGAGGAAAGTCTGTTACACCTATTGTGGAGCTATTAGATAGTACCGTCAAACAGGTTTTACAGCAGTACAATACCACGCAAATTAACTTAATCGGTCATTCGGCTGGTGGCTGGATATCTCGCATATATTTAGGGGAAAAGCCTTATTCTGGAAGGAACCAAGTAAATCCATTATCTTGGTCAGCTTATCCTCACGTAGCTACTCTGGTAACTTTGGGCACGCCCCATATGAGCCAAGAACGTTGGACTCGCTGGAATTTGGATTTTGTTAATCAGAATTATCCAGGGGCATTTTACCCACAGGTTCGTTATGTTTGCGTAGCTGGGAAAAGTATTTTTGGTCAAAAAAGTTGGGGTAGTTGGTTAGCTCACAGCAGTTATCAATTAACCTGTGGTCAAGGGGATACTTGGGGAGATGGAATTACTCCTGTTACTGCTGCTCATTTAGCAGGAGCAGAAAATTTAACCATTGAAGGTGTACTGCACTCTCCCAAAAGTCCGGGGATTTGGTATGGTTCTCGTGATATCCTCGATGTTTGGGTCAAGTATTTAACGTGAGTTCGGAGTTCGGAGTTCGGAGTTCGGTGTTAGGAGTTAAAATTAACGTCAGTTTCGTCGAACTCACACTGATTTACTAAGTTTAGGTTAATTATTGACTTTATTCTCAACTATTCGGGAAGTGACTCTTGAAGGAAGCAGGAGTGGAAAGGCAGGAGGCAGCCCGAGGGGATTTGGACTCTTGATTGTGACCTCTCCCAAATTCCTTTCGCCTTAAAAAGGGAGGCTTGTACCGGATTAGGAGGAAGGGATAAAGGACAAAACATAAGTGCTTCCCCTGCCCCCTGGCTCTGAATAACTTTTGAGTTGCGCGTAGCACTTAACCTGACTGAAGAACCGCAGCCCCAAAAATAGCATTAAATTTACGACACCAAATCCCAACGGATTTATACTCTGCCAAATTAATACTATCTGGGATCAGATACCGTTGGGTTCCACTGAATTGACGCAAAGGAGCAACCACAACATAATCTCCTTCTTTAATTGGATAAGCAGGGGGGTTAGTCGAACCGATGACATCGGGGGAACGATGAAGAATAACCACTAAATCAGGGCCAAGTTCAGATGTTTTAAAGTTAGAATCGAGTTTAATAAATGTCTGTCCTTTCTCACTCACAAGACGAACACTTCCTTGAGTGGCATGTTCTCCAGAGACAAAGGAGCCTACTTTTTTAATGGCTGGCTTTTGCTCAAGATTATTGGGAGGACTTTTAACATTACTATTTGAGTCTATTGAGGGAGTAGTATTTTCGTTCGGTGTCTCTGGTGGTAAACTATTGCAACCCACAGCTAAAAAGAGAATTAACAAGAGTGCTAATCTATTGGGTAATTTCATGATGGCTTTTTTGTTTTACGCTTTTTGTTATGTTGTTTATTGTTTAGTGGAGAAGTTTAGTATGGCTCCTGATTATTAAATCACTCTTATTAATCGCTGAGAATTCTGAGAAATTTCGCTGAAAAAATTTTGAGGATGCTCTACCTTTTCAGAAACACGGGGGAAAGGATGGGATGATCGGATGATGGGGTGATGGAATATCTGGTGTTTCTTTCACTCGTAGCGGGTGGCAATTGCCGCCAGTGACCCTGCTCTGAAGGAACAAAGCAGTGCCGATGAAAATGCTTTGTGACTAAATCCTCAAGTTAGCACGCAATGCGCCCCTACTGCGGCTATTACACCTAAGCTGTCAACCATTAACTAACAACTAACAACCATTTTCAAGCTAGTCCCCCACGGGAAAATTCCACAACCAAGCATGAAAATAATTCCCTCACTCTGGGCGGGGAAACCCCGCCCCTACTCCTTCCCTCCTTCACTCCTTCCCTCCTTCACTCCTTCACTCCTTCCCTCCTTCACTCCCTATTTTCAAGTTAGCCCCTCATGAACCTTGGTACACAACCAAGGATGAAAATACCTGTTACCTGTTACCTGTTGCCTGTTGCCTGTTGCCTGTTGCCTATTTTCAAGCTAGAAGGGAAGAGGGTTAGTTTTAGAGCTTTTGACTTTAGCGCCAGTAACTTTTTGAACCAGGACATAAACCTAACCATGATCAATTGCTGCGATTTACCACTACCAGAAGGATGTATTCTGCGTCCAGCAATTGCCAATGATTTATGGTCAATTCGACGGTTGGTATTTGGTGCTAAACTAGACCCGACTCAAATAAGATGGCAACAATTTTGGGTAATTGAATGTGTGGGTAAGGTGGTGGCTTGCGCTCAATTACGGAACTTTGCCGATGCCCAAGAGTTGGGTAGCTTGGTTGTCTTCCCTGCATGGAGAGGTAGGGGTTTGGGTAGTTTGTTAACCAAACATTTGGTTTCCCAAGCTACTCAGCCGTTATATTTGGAATGCCTGGGTAAAGGATTGGTAAACTTTTACCGTCCCTTGGGTTTTGTCCCAATTAATTTTACACAATTACCGCGATCGCTCCAAAATAAGTTTAGACTATCTCAGTTAGGTAAGCTCATAATTAGGCTCCCGGTCACTTTTATGCATTATCCGCCCAATACTTAGCCCGTTCCACAGCCTTTTGCCAGGTGATGAAGTTTCTGTCCATTTCTAGCTGTTTATCCTCCTGGGGATAAAATACGCGCTCTATTTGCCGTTGACTTACCAATTGTTCGTAACTATGCCACAATCCCGCCCCTAAACCAGCTGCAAAGGCAATCCCCTGGACAGTTGTATCTCGCATCGCTGGACGTTCTACGGGTATTCCCAACAAATCAGCCTGGAACTGCATCAAAAAATTATTTTCACAAGCACCACCATCCACAGTTAACTTTTGAATGGGAGTGCTACTTGATATATTAATTGCTTGTACTACTTCCTTAACTTGATATGCGATCGCTTCTAACACAGAGCGTACCATATGTTGTCGCTGTACCCCCGCCGTAATGCCCAAAAACGCCCCCCTAGCACTCATATCCCAGTGGGGTGCCCCTAATCCACTCAAAGCCGGTACGAAGTAAACCCCACCATTGTCTGTGACTTGACTTGCCATAGCTTCCGTTTCCCCTGCATTGGCAATTAATTGGATACCATCCCGTAACCATTGGATACAAGCCCCACTAGTAAACATACTGCCTTCTAAGGCATAGCTCACATCTAAATTACCATCCTGCTGGAGTTGACTCCAAGCAATGGTACTCAAGAGTTGGTGCTGGGAACGGACAATTTGCGAGCCAGTGTGAGCCACTAAAAAGCTACCAGTGCCATAGGTGCATTTCATCTGACCAGGGTGATCGCAACCATGACCGAATAAAGCTGCTTGCTGATCCCCAAGGATGGCTGTAATGGGAATTTCTGCCCCTACTACGGTAGCATCAGTCACCCCAAAATCCCCAATACTCGGTTTAATTACAGGGAGGATATGGGCAGGAATTTGTAATAAATTGAGTAGGGTTTGATCCCAATTACAACTAGCTAGATTCATTAACATGGTGCGGCTAGCATTACTATGATCCGTGGCATGAACCTTGCCCCTAGTTAATTTCCACAATATCCAAGTATCAATAGTACCCGCTAAAACCTGCTGGCGATCGACATCTGCTAAATGCTCCAACAGCCAGCTTAACTTAGTGGCAGAGAAATAGGCATCAATTACTAACCCCGTGCGATCGTTAATTTCCTCTGTATATCCCTGCTGCTGTAACTGATTACACAAAGGTGCCGTGCGACGATCCTGCCAAACAATGGCATTGTGCAGAGGTTTACCCGTATTCTGATCCCACAATAAACAGGTTTCCCGTTGTACAGTTAACCCCATTGCCGCAATATCTGCTGGTATAATTTGGGCATTCTTGATGGCAGTTTCCATTACCCAACAGGTATCCCGCCAAATTTCTTCGGCATCGTGTTCTAACCAACCTGGTGCTGGATAATACTGGGTTAATTCCTTATATGCTTGTCCGATTATCTCTGCTTCGGCATTGAATACAAAAGCCCTGTTGCCCGTAGTACCTAAATCTAGGGCGAGGATATATTTTGAGGATGGGGTAGTTTTGATCATTTCAGTTGTCATTCAATTTTAGATTTTAGATTTTAGATTTTAGATTTTGGATTTTGGATTGACCCCATGTCCGAAGTCAGGGGCTTGAAATAATCACAGAACAGTTTGTTTTTATCCACGGATAAATCCGGGGGCTTGTATCTATCAGTTAGACTCCTGCATTCTTTATCGAGGGGCTTGGGTTACGGGAAACAATTGTGAATGAAGAATTAAGAATGCAGAATGGGAGAATTTCTCAATCTTGCAGGCCTCGTATTAATAAGTATTTCAATTGTCTGCAATAAACATATTATTTTATCGACAACACTATAAATTAGTATTTACTAGCCTGCGTAGGCAGGCTTTGTTCGTATAGCCTCACTCTTCCAGGGTGTAGGTGCAAGATATCAGGAAAGATAATCCATGAAGATGAAATCAGAGTCATCTTGTGGGAAAATTGCTTTCTAGAACTGTACTACTTGGTGGTTGTGAAGGGGGAAATCCAAATGCAATCTGAATTCAACTTTTTTCAACAATGGTACCCCCTGTCACCCGTCGAAGATATTGAACCCCAACGTCCCACACCTGTAACTTTATTGGGGATTCGCCTAGTTATCTGGAAACCTCCCTCCTCAAAAACCCTCCGGGTATTTTTAGATAAATGTCCCCATCGTCTTGCACCCTTGAGTGAAGGTAGGGTAGAGCCAAAAACTGGTAACTTAATGTGTAGTTATCATGGTTGGCAGTTTGACGGAGAAGGAATTTGTACCCACATTCCCCAAGCAGAAAAGCCGGAAATTTTGACCAAAAATCGAGACAATTTCTGTGTAGTTTCCCTACCAGTCCGCCAAGCAAATGATTTACTGTGGGTATAGTTAGATGCCCAATCCGCAGCCCAAGCAGAAACCACACCCTTACCTTTATCACCCCAATTAGATGCAGATAAAGGCTTTGTTTGGTCAAGTTTTGTGCGAGATTTGGAATATGATTGGCAAACCTTAGTAGAAAACGTCGCCGATCCTAGCCATGTTCCTTTTACCCATCATGGTGTACAAGGAAATCGGGAAAAGGCTCGACCAATTCCCCTAAAAATTACCAAATCAACCCCAGAGTTAATCCAAGCACATACTTCAGGAGCTTGGGACACCAAAATTACTTTTCAACCCCCTTGTCGTCTAGAGTATGAGATAAAAATTGGTAATACAGGTAAGCAAGTGGGGTTAGTTACTTATTGTCTGCCTGTATCTCCAGGTAAATGTCGGATTGTGGCTCAATTTCCCCGCAACTTTGCTCAAAAACTCCAACGTCTCGTACCTCGGTGGTGGACTCATGTCAAAACCAGAAATCAGGTTTTAGATGGGGATATGATTGTTCTCCATCAGCAAGAAAATTTCTTACAGCAAACACAATATCCCCAAGTATGGAAAACAGTTTACAAGCTACCTACCAGTGCCGATCGCTTGGTGATTGAATTTCGTGAGTGGTTAGACAAGTATTGTCACGGTCAATTGCCTTGGAAGGAAGTAGGAATAGATGCTTCAGAATACGTAAAAATTAATCCCAATCGTGAGGAATTATTAGACAGATATAAGCAACATACCATTCATTGTAGTAGTTGTAGAGATGCCTTGAAGAATTTACAACGTTTACAGATAGGTCTTTTATTATACTTTGCCATTGCGATCGCATTTGTGGCGATTCTTCCCGATGGGTGGCGATTGCAAGTGGGTTTACCAGTGATTTTAGGTTTAGGTGGTTATGGTTGGTTGAAATTCTGGCTCATTCCCAGATTTTACTTTATAGATTATATACACCCAGAGAAATGATGACACAATAATAAGCCTTCATATATGTTATGGTTTTGGAGATTAAAGCAAAAATATTTTTATAATGCTTGAAAGCTATATCCCTGACCACGTAAAAATCCTAGCCTTTATGTCAAAACCTAAAGCGTATCACTAAAAGAGTCGCACCCAAATCAATTAGATTTTGATAATTCTTAGCTATCTCTAGTCATCATAATAAAATCGATTAATCTTTCTCTGTCCCAAAGCTCGATTTTATTGGGCTTTGCTAATTTATAAGCATTTTTGGTAAAGTGATTGTTTGTAATCACTATCCCTTCACTGGCTCCATAATATTTAATTGCACTTACCACTTCTTGTACTGCTGATGCACCAACTTTCTTGTTATATCTCTTCGCTTGAACTACGGATTTAATCAGGTTTTTCTGCACAATTAAGTCTGCACCAAAATCATTAGAAACTGGGGTCATTTTCACATAATAGCCCAGCTTTTGAAAACACTGTGCTAAAAACTCTTCAAAATCTCTGCCTGTCATTTTGTCAATCTGCTCGACTAATTTACCTATATCTTCTTGACTATCTACTTGGATCTGATTATTGATGATTTGTAAAAATATATTTTTTAAATCGTGATGAAAACCAATTTTAATATCTTCTATAATTTTATCTATATCAAATTCTTGACTGATACCTTTAAACGTTTGATTGATATGATTCACGTCTTTCTGAATCTGTTTTAAATCATGGGTAAGTTTACTTAAAAAATTATTGTTAAACATATATTTTTAAACAATGATGATATATATAAATTTTGATATCTAAACCAAAACCACCTTGAGATTCGTAATTGTTGTAGGTTGGGTTAGCGATAGCGTAACCCAACGGAACCATTGCTATCGTTGGGTTTCATTCTTCAACCCAACCTACATGAAAACTCCAGATTTCAAGATGGATGGGGTTTAA
>JASJCJ010000286.1 GCA_030066045.1 Calothrix sp. MO_167.B12 | reverse complement strand
ATTTAATTTATGTGTCGCAAACATTATTTGAATTGGTATAATTACCATGTTTCCCATAACAGTAGGTAGGAAACATAACTCTTATTTCATAAGCTTTTTAATAATTTTTCAGTGATATCGTGTTCGGTTAAACACTTATCATTAAGGGTGCAGGGGGAGAAAAAGGTTGAAGATTTTGACACGATGTCCTAAATTATTGGTAATTTGCCGGACATCATCTGAAAAATTATTGTTTTTTAGCCTTATATGTATAGAATTGCTCGAAAGCTCCCACCGTTTCAAAGGTATAAGCAGGAACCCAAGAGTTAAGCTTTAAATCAGTACGATAAACACTGAACACTATGTAGTCTTGCCTTTGAGTAGTAGCTGAGATCAGTTCCTTAATTTGTGGATTAGCATCATCTACTAACTTGCTGCAATTGGGAATTATATTTTCTAATATCTTTGGGGTCTTGATACAAACATTGTCTTTTAAATATTCCGTCAATTTCAGCGCTGCATACTGCTCGTACTTTGGCTGACTAGGATTGCTAGTCGCCATCAATATTCCCAAAACAGCTAACCCCAATGCTCCTGTATATGTGATAATAGTGGATGTTTTCATCGTTTCTAATTGGAATCTACTTGCTTTTTGTAGACTTTAGCTCAACTTACTCCGTTCCTGCCAAAAAAAACTGGATCTAAATCGCAAACAGTGCTATAATCATTCAAATATGGCGAGCGTGGCCAAGTGGTTAAGGCAGAGGATTGTGGTTCCTCCATTCGTGGGTTCGAGTCCCATCGTTCGCCCTCTAAAAGATTATATATGGGTTAAGCTCCAAGCGATCGCGCTCATTACTCTTGGATGTGTGGGAATTTCTCAACCCCTAGTTTTATGCTTCCCTATTTTGAAAAGGATAATTAGTGGGGGATTTAACATCGAGCGAAGCCGAAGCTTTAAACCCAAAAACTCTTCTGGAAGGAAGGGGAAAATCATGAGTGCTTGGAGACTTACTTCTCGCGTAGCAAGTTAAGAGTTCTAACAAAAATTTCCAATTTGTTTACCATAGACAGATTTGTAATAAATTATATTCTTGCAGTCTGTCCCTAATTCACTACTGAATACCAGCTATGCAGATTTCTCCCTGGCGTTTAAAAGATTACGTTTTTGCCGCCTTTATGACCATCGGTATGGTAATTGCGGTATTTGTTGTTGGTCCCTTGGCGGCTTTCTTCCCCGGACTCCAATTGGTGGCTTGGGCACCATTTGGTGGTATTTTCATGACTCTGGGAATGGCACGGTTACAACGCAAGGGTAGTGTGGCTTTGATGATTTTGCCCTTGGCTCTACTGTTGTTAGCTTTGTCACCTATAATTACAGCCTACTTAGCAACTACGGTTCTATTAACAGAAGCGATTATTTTCTTTATTGGTAATTATCGCATTAAAAGAAATCGGTTACTAGGCAATGTCATATTTTTTGGTAGTGCTGCACCCCTAGGCTTACTGCTAGCTGCCTATGGTTTGGGAGGTAAGTTTGGCAGACTATTAACTATGCCCTGGATTTTTGTTGTTATGGGTATAGCATCCTGTATTACGGGAGCAATTGGTTGGTGGTTAGGGGAATTAGTCATTCAGCAACTCAAACGGGCTGGAAAATTAGATGCGGATCTCTAAAAATAATCATCAAAGGCATAGTTTTCTGTCTCAAATCAACCCTTTGTTAAAAATATTTATTTGCATTGTTCTGATTAGCTTTGCTTTCCTGTTACAAAATATTTTGTCATTAGGAGTATTGGTTGGTTTGTTGTTAATACTGTTGTTTTCTCAAGTCACTCTCAAATTCACTACAATCCTGAAAGTGACCATACTTTTAGGATTATTTGTCATATTATCTACTTGGCTGTTAGGTGATTTTAATAAGTCTCTGTTTAGTGCCTTGCGTTTGTTAGCAATTACCTTACCCACACCCCTACTTGCCAGTACTACAGCACCATCCGATTTAATTAGAGCATTACAAGCTTCACGGCTACCTGGTTTCCTAGTGTTGAGTTTGATGTTAATCTGGCGTTTTCTGCCCATTATTCAGCAAGAAACTCAGCGGATTATCGAAGCAAATCAATTGCGTGGTATAAATTTGAGTCGTCAACCTCGTCAGTGGTTTACGGGTTTATTTATACCTTTAATTTTCCAAATAGTTGCCTATGCTGATGATGTCACCATTGGTCTACAAACTAGGGGTTACGATCCCGCAGTACCCCGTAGTAATAGTCAGCCATTGATTTGGAAAATGCAAGACTTGGTTTTTGCGATCGCTGTATTATTAATTATGATGGGGGTTGGTTATTTAGAATGGAAAAACTAATACCTCAAATTATCCATTCCTATTAGTTATAATTCCATAACAAACAACTTTTGTCTAATGGATACTTACCCGCAGCTTCACCACTACTCAAAAACTATACCTATAAATACATTTAGCATTATTGTAGTAACTCTAATTAATTACGGTAAAGATACGGGTAAGTTGAGTAAAATATTACATTAAGGAGTAAAGGGCATTAAAATTGGTATGATTTTGTTGCTTCATGATAAAGTCTGTATATAAAACGTTCAGACGGTATCCATAATCTAATAGGGTTTGTGATACTTCTTGTATTGATAATCCTGGACCATATTGTTCAGAAGGTAAAATACTCTTAACTTCTATAAGTATAAACTTGACTCGTTTTTCATGTAAAAGAGTTTTCATACCTTCAATAGCTGCCAATTCATGCCCTTCAAGATCGAGCTTAACTAAATCAATTACTTGCAAATTATTTGCTTTGCTAAATTCATCTAAAGTAACACATTGTATTTCTTCTTGCGAAATTATTTTGCCAAATATTAGTTCTGGACTATCATTTTCCAGACTATTTATCTCTGAATTATCATATAAATTAATAGTTTTTTTGCCAGCATTGTTACTTAAAGCCAAATTGCAGGTATGAATACAATTATTTGTGTTCATATTTTGCTTCAATTTAGCAAATGTCAAAGAGACTGGTTCAAAAGCATATATTTTTGCTTCTGGGAACAGCCGGGAACATTTTGTGGAAAAATTTCCAACATTAGCTCCTCCATCTATAATTGTTTTTACACTAGTCTTGGAAGTACCTAATCTTTCCAAGTCTGTTTCTAATGATATACCCCAAGGCTCCCAGCCTTTTTTGTAGATACCATAACCGGTAAATGATAGTAGGGATTTTATAATGTTTTTCATGATTATTCCTTGTTTACTACGTGAAACGTTTGCCACGTGTAACTTTATACTAACTAGCCAAAAAAGATATTGACTACTGAATGAGATATGTCTTTATCCAAAAAACATCTTAAGTTCATACTCAAGGAAATGAACGAGAAAACTACAGCAAGTAATTTACCCCAACTACAAGTAATTGACCTCTGTTTCACCCATATTGGTAAGTCGCAACCAACTATTGAGGGTGTAAACCTCACTGTGGAACCGGGAGAGATTATCTTAATTGCTGGAGCCACGGGGAGTGGTAAAAGTACTTTACTTAACTGTATTGCAGGGATATCACCAGAACATATTGGAGGGAAGTTAAGCGGACAAATTCTCTACCAAGGGGTGGATTTAAAAGAGTGGACAATTCGTCAGCGATCGCAACATTTCTGTATTCTATTACAAAATGTGGAAACTCAAATTTTCACAGATCGGGTTTGGGAAGAGTTGGTTTTCGGCTTGGAAAATTGGAATATTGAACCCACTCAGATTAAAATCCTAGCAGGGGCTGCTTTACAGGAATTTGGTTTAGATGAACAACGTAGTTGGTTAATCAATCAACTTTCGGCGGGGCAAAAACAACGTTTATTATTGGGGTGTATGTTGGCAACTGGTCAACCACTCCTGCTTTTAGATGAACCTTTCGGCTTTTTGGATGCCAAAGGGGTGGATTTGTTGGTGGAAATATTGCGTTCGCGTCGCAGTCAAGGGCAATCTATAATTTTAATTGAGCATCGCTTTGATGTAGTTCGAGAAATTTGCGATCGCGCTTACCGTTTTGAAAATGGTCGCCTCTCTCCGTGGGATGTCCAGAAACACGGGCAATATCAAGCTAGTTATGAAATAACGGGAATCCTCAATGGGGGGTTTAGTATGGATACTACACCCCCTAACAGTAATAATCCCCCTATGGTTCTACGTAGCCAAAACCTCAGTTGGGGAGGATATCCTGCTTATCCCGATTTGCAAGTCACCACCGGAGAGATTGTTTTACTTAAGGGTGATAATGGCTGTGGTAAGACAACCCTATTAAAGCTTTTGAGTGGTTTACTCAAACCGGCTACTGGCAACTTAGAGATTATGGGGAGGGATGTAAGCAAACGCACTATTGTCCAAATAGCTAAAACCGTAGGTTTTGTACTGCAAAACCCCAATCATCAACTCTTTGCAGACAGCGTCCGCTCCGAAATCTATCAACCAAGTGTGCCTAAAAATGTAGCAGAATATTTGCTTAAAGAGCTAAATCTAAGTAAATTTGACCAGCAACATCCCCATTCCCTTTCCCAAGGGCAAAAACGCAGATTAGCTTTGGGTGCTGTTTTAGCCAGACAACCACAGGTTTGTCTATTGGATGAAATTATGGTGGGACAAGATCCCCAATCTTTGGTATTGATGTTGAACGTACTCAAAGATTTTACCCAGAAAGGGGGAACCCTGATATTTACATCACACGATCCTGTGGTTGCAGAGGTACTTCAGGCACGTATTATAGTGCTACGCGCAAGTAATAAGTAATAAGTAATAAGTAATAAGTTTACTGTTCATAGGTTTGCTGCATTCAACAATGTCCGCGCCCTAATTGCGTAGTGCTATATTAATATTTAATTTTGACAGTAATATTAGGATGTGTAGGGGCACGGCATCAGAGTGATAATTGTATACACCAAAAGATTGTTGGTACCGTGCCCTTGCCAATCATATATGTATCGCAAACATTATTTGAATTAGTATCAGAGCTTGAAACCCTTATTTATCCGTTCCTTAGCCCACAATCCCATTCAATGCCTCAATCACAGCTGGGATATCATCACTTTCAGTTTCCTTAATTAAATCAATAGCCTTATTCAAAGTGCCACCGGAATTAGTCACCAATCTACCTAGAAACGCCACTTTGGTGTCCACCATAGCAATAATAGCCCTCCGGAAAATATCATTTTGATTGGCGAGTAATTCTGCAAAATTCCAGGCTTCTTGACGGGCTTTACTGACACTGAAGTTCATCAGCATTTCATCAGTTTTCCCCCCAACTCTATCCAGGATATCTAACAGGGGAGAAAATTCCCCAACTGTTCCTTGTACAACGTCTAGTAATTCTCCCAAAATGTTGTTTACCTTGGCATAATCCTCAACAAAAGTTTGTAGTTGATATCCGGGATTTATTTCCGCCATTACAATTCCTAAATCCAGGTTGATATGGGCATTAATTCCTAAAAGTAGGTGTTGCAATATTATATAGTCTGGTTTTGTAGTTGCTGCTAACGCCACCTGCCAACTTTTCGTTGGTTTGCCATGACTGTGATAATCATCAAGAGCTTGGAAATAGCGGTTAGCAAATGCTGTGGCGAATCGCTCCATGCGGAAATTATCATCAAAGATATTATTCTCGATTCCCATCTTGATTTTTAGAGTCACTTGACGGTAAAGAGCAGCAAATAAACCAATGCGATTGTGTTGAATTTTTGCCTCTGTAATAATGTTTTCTAAGTGGTGGATAACTTCATCTGTGTTTTTTGCTAGCATTTCACTCCCATTATGTTGTGTCCCCTATAATAAATACACCAATTCCGATTTTATGCCCCAATTTGCGATCGCTATTACTGTAAAATTATTTGCAGCTTATCAAGAAGCTTACGGTGTACCGGAACTACTATTAGAATTTCCCGAAAATACTCCCGTAGAAGCAGTCAGAGACAGAATCATTGCCGAACATCCCGAACTAGCACAATGGCGAGATGTAACTCGATTTGGGGTGAACTTTAATTTTGTATCACCAGATACTATCCTCCAAGACGGGGATGAGGTAGTGTTAATTCCCCCCGTCAGTGGTGGTTAAGTTAATACGCAGCTAAATTGTATAAAGTAAAAAGATCAGGTGATTGTAGTGCCCAGAGAAGCGCGTTGCGGTGAGGTAGTGTGGTCTTGGGGAGCCATTGCGGTCTTGTGGGTTTCCCACTAAGAGCAAATGGCGTGGTTTCCCCCATGAACAACTACCGTGCCCCTTTCAGGGGAGCTAACGCTAACGCGGAGCGTCTCCGAAGGAGATACCCGTAGGGGGGTTCCCTCCGTTGTAGCGACTAACTCTTTCAGAGACGCTCCGCGGTAAGCGTTCGCGTTAGCGTGCGCTTTGCGCTTAGCTATGCCGTAGGCTTTACGGGGCATCCTGTCCACTTTATGTATAAATTTAGACATTTAATAGCTTAGTTAAGGAACTTGGATTTATTAACTAACAATTCTTTGTAGGTTGGGTGAAGCGACAGCGTAACCCAACATGAGATTACATAAACCCAGTTTTTTCGTAGAAACCGAGTTTCTTGGCGTAAATCTGTATAGCACTACGCCTCCGCGGTTAGGACATTTCTAAATCCGGAAACCCTTTGATAGCTTACTGTTCCCTGTTCCCTGTTCCCTGTTCCCTAGCACGTAGTGCTATAAATCCTAATTTTCCTAATCTACCTTGGCGCGGAAACGCACAAATCCGTAAGAATCAGCCGGCGTGCCGGGTTCAGTAGCATGAGGTAAATTACCCAAGTTGACGACTACAGCACCATTAGTATTGGCAACATTTGTATTGGAGTCACCATCACAATCTATATTGGGGTATACAGTGGATGGTTCAACTCCTGGTGGAAAATACTGGCCACTATCTCCATCTTGGGTATTTGTTAGAGATACCGTACTACCATTATGGCTCAAGAATATACCTTTATCTGTACCAAAGGTTGTGGAAACAAATGTGGTGTTTGTAGGAATAAAATCACACATCAGCACATTATTGGCTGTGTTCAAACCTGATGAGAGGAAGTAGATAGTATACTCAATTTCATCCCCAGGACTAACCTTACCAGCATTGATTTGACCCTGTAGGTAATTACTTAACCAATTTGAATTGTTATCATCAGTATCGTGGGGAGAAGGAACATAGTTAGGAGAATTGGCATCGTTGACCCCATCTAATATATCTGTATATCGAGTAGTGTTAACTGCTGTGATACGTTTCACCAAAACCATATTTGCACCAATATCACTACCATCTATAATATTGAAACTTTCTGATAGGGTAGTGCTGGGGTAGTAAGTCCACATATCCAATATTTTGGTATTCCCAAATGAGCCATTACACTTGAGCCTATTATTACCACCAGATGAGGTTCCAAATGCTCTATCGTTAGTTGATGAGTTAAACCCATTAATAGGGTCGCTAAAACTGGGATTAGGTGGATTCGTACCGCAAAGTGGTTGATTGATGTCACCAACAGTAGTACCGTCTACGGTGACATATCCTCGGTCATCATAAAATGCTGTATTATTGCCTAGAGGATTTGTAGCATTTAAAAGTGTAATAGTAGGACCACCATAAAAATTATTTTCTGCGTCAATCATGGGAAAATGATATTCTCCTCCCTTAGTAATAACGCGGTATGAATAGCTCCCTGTGGGGAAAAAGTTACCACTGTTATCTTTCCCGTTCCAAATCACTGACTGGGAACCACCTGTGGTCATAACTCCCCTTAATACCCGGTTTTGGGGATTTGTGGGGTCGAAATTGCTACCATCATGACTAATGGTTATTTGGTAAGTGCCTGAAGCATTAGAATTAAATGTGAATGTACCACCATTATTAACCAAGGTAGTTTTCTCAGTGACTGTACCAGTAAAATTAGGGTTACTCAAGCTTGGTAAATTAGGGGTAAGGGGAATGCCAGTTCCCATGGCTTGACCATTAGTATCGTATCGGGTGATGTATAGTAGAGCATTCTGGTCGATTGGGTTAAAAAACATGGGAAATTGGGGAGGTGCAGTACTAACATTCCCTTCAGGATTAGAAATATCAGCACTGTCGCCCAATACATTGCGATAAAGGGGGGTTTTGCCGTCGCTATCCCAGTTACCAACTAGGTTTCCGTAAATCCTAAAGCCAAAAGGGTCTAGCCCTCGCATATCTAATTTATAACGAAAGCCATCGAGGGTAACTATGTAGATATCTGAGTGTAATTGGCGACTATTGCCACCCATGTTCATTTCTATGTAGAAGGTAAACAGTCTACCTGTAATATCTGTTGTAGATGATTGATTGCTACTGCGTACTGTTACATCCCAAGCGGAAATACTTGTGACTTGACTAGAACTAGTGTTAATTTGTTCTATATTTTGTTGCACTCCACTACTGGCATCAACGGTACTGTTTGCACCACTAGGACCATACATGGCAATATAGTAAACTCCAGTTGCTGGAGCTTGATAGTAGCAGGGGGTATAACCATTAGTATTTCCCGTATCATCAATGGATTTAGGACCCGCTAACTCTTGGGCGCGACTGCTAATAAATCCTCTACCGGGCTGCTGACTGACACAGTTAAAATTTGCTGTGGAGGGTAAATTTTCCTTAGCAGGACCACCAGTAATTGTATTGGGATTATAAATCAGGATATTTCCACTTCCGACCCCCACAGCACTAGATCCTACTAAGATATATTGATCTTTTTCTGCATAAACTCGTAGTAGGGTTTTTTTCTTAAATCCTGAACTCGTCGTACCACCCCTCCACAGTATGCTACCCCTATTCCCTTGAGCACCGGAGGGGAACATATCACGGCTACCTTCTCCATAAACAGGTAAAGAAAAGCTAGAAGCACATACTAATGATGTAAATCCAGCCAAGAGTAGACTAAATGGTTTGCGGAATAAAGAAACCGCATGATGCGTATGGCATTTATTTTGTAAATTGGCACCGAGCATTTGTTTATAAATATGGAATATTCTTAAGGCGATGTTTGCAAACGAAATTACCCGAGGGCAAACGCCATTAACCACTAAACCTCCAGGTTTACCATACTTAATATGCCCAAATTGTGTATCTAAATTTCACTTGTATCAAATACAAAAATTATTCATTTTTTCAGTAAACTCTGAGAAGGTTTTTCTTTATTAACCTAGGAATAGAGTTGCAAATTAGATACTGGATAAATGAATAGGTTGTATTCAACTCACATAAAATGAGCACTTATATCATGTGCGGATAAATACTTATAAAACCTCACCCATTAACTATCGATTGTGATACACAGCTTTAGTTATGAAAATATAAAATGCGATCGCCACTTTATATGTGTGTGCGATCGCATAGACTAGATAATCTTCTCATACTAAAATATGTTTACTTTACCTTGCCCCGAAAACGAACAAACCCATAACTATTAGATTGACCGGGTGTAGTTGCATGGGGTAAATCGCCCAAGTTTACTACTACCGCACCATTGGTGTTAGGTAAATTGGTGTTGGGGTCGCCATCACAGTCAATATTAGGATACACAGTGGAAGGTTCTACGCCTGGGGGAAAATACTGACTAATATCACCATCTTGAATACCAGAATTTGATACAGTATTGCTGTTATAGCTATGGACTATTCCCCGGTCTGCACCTGGGAAAGTAGCAGTTGCAGCAGCTGGACTACTGTTAAATGCTGTAGGTAAGAAAGTCATATTCTCAGGGACAAAATCGCACATCAGCACACTCTTAGCTGTGTTGTCACCCGTTGATAAGAAGTAGATGGTATACTCAACTTCTTCTCCTGGTTTGACCTTACCACCGTCAATGGCTCCAATTAGATAATTACTGGGCCAATTGGAATTATTATCGTCATCTTTTTTACTGGAAGTAGTATCATCTACAAAGGTATTTAATGGGGTGTTGTCATTGGGATTTTTAGTGCGATCGCCATTTATAGCCGTGATGCGTTTGACTAGTAGCACATTGGGGTTACTAGTAGCATTTGTAACTGTAGTAGTATCAGTGCTGCTGTTATTGCTGTTATCAGGGTCAGTAGTACCTGATGGCGATGCCACAGTGGCAGTGTTAGTAATAGTACCGGTTGCTGTTGATGCAACTGTACCTTGGATGGTGAGGGTAATACTTTGACCAGAAGCTAGATTTAATCCCGTCCAGGCACCAGTGTTATTGTTATAACTACCAGTGCTGGGGGTGAAGATGGGATTTTCGATGCTGGCGGGTACTGTATCGTTGAGGGTAAGACTATTAACCGTGGATGGACCATTATTACTAACGGTGATAGTGTAAGTGATGGCACTGCCAGGGGTGGTGCTAGTTTGGTTATCTGTTTTAGTAACACTAAGGTCAGCGATCGGTATAATATTAGTGATATCGCTACCAGTATTATTACCATTGTTAGCAGTTGGTTCCCCTCCACCAGATACAGATACATTGTTAGTCACAGAGGAAGGAGCATTATTATCTACATTGAC
>JASJCJ010000285.1 GCA_030066045.1 Calothrix sp. MO_167.B12 | reverse complement strand
ACCTATCCCACTAATCAGTTTTCAATCAAAAATCTGGAAAAATTTAACGACTTAAAACGAAAAAATAAGGTTTTCAAGCTGATTTTGATTCAGTGGGTAAGCATTTTTGGAATAGTGGGATAGCCTCATGATTGATTGGTAGGGGCGGGGTAAAGGTGGGATTACAATTGGATATGTTGGAAACATTTTTTGATTCGGTATTACTTCTTTGACACTCCCCATGCTTAGAAAGCAGGGGCTTGCGTTCTATGATTTTCTGTCAGAATAAGCTGCTACGCAGCTAAATTATATAAAACAAAAATGTTAAATAGATTGTAGTGCGGGTCCCAAAGCCCGCGTTTAATATACAAATTAAATACGCCACAGCTTAAAATCTACTGTGGGTTTGGGTTGACGACGCTCAACCATAGTGCTTATAAGTATTTCAACCGTCTGCGCTACTTCTTCTCTCACGAAAGTGACAAAAGAGAGTTGCTCAAAGCCTTAGCATCATGTGCTTTGGGGAAAATTGGCTCTTGTGCTTGAAGTCTATAGTCCCAATAAATCTTTTGCTGTTGTCGCACCTGATAACGAGAAACTACTGCTCCTCTAGGAGCAACTTCACCTTGAGGGAAGATTTGAGCTTGTTGCTGTAGATTTAAAGGCATGGATGTATTGAAGTTGCCGATCAATAGTTCTGTGAGATTGTTAAGTTTCTTATCATCTTGCTTGAACTTTACGTTACGTCACCCCCTATTGTGAAAGGTACAGAGAAGTAAAAGAAACGAAGACATCATGTACAGTATTGGAGAATACGCTCGCATCGCCCAGGTTTCAAAGCGATTGTTGCGTTACTACGATGAAATCGGTTTGTTTCAACCCGTCAAACTAGATCCTGAAAGTGGGCATCGCTACTATAGCGCGAGTCAATTGCCAGAACTCAACCGCATCTTAGCACTAAAAGATTTGGGGTTATCGTTAAATCAAATTCAAAGGTTTGTACGAGACGATATTTCTCCCACAGAAATTCAGGGGATGTTGTCCTTAAAAAAAGCGGAGTTAGAACAACAGGTATTGGAGGAACTACAACGCATCCGTACCATTGAGTCCCGCCTCAAGCAAATCCAAGAACGGGATAATCTAGTTCGCGATGTGATAGTCAAACAAGTCCCTCAACAAAAGCTTATTGGAATACGCAAAGTCTTACCAACAAATGATTCGGGAGATGATTTTTTCTGGTCTGTGATGAATGCACTCCCTGAAGGTAATGATCGCACCTATGGGGCGATGACTATTGTTCTCCACGGGGATGGGGTAGAGAATGACTATACCGATCTGGAATTGGGACGGTTACTCCATAAAACTAATCATGCTCCCCTCACCACCTATGATGGTCTGACCCTAAATACGCGATCGCTTCCCTCGGCAACAATGGCAACATTGATTCCTCCAACAGGCTGCTGTGCCAAACTTCTGGGGCATAATGCGATCGGTGAGTGGGTTGAAGCCAATCACTATGATTTTGCCGGTCCTGTAAGGTTAGTTTTTCTAGAATTGCCCAAACAATCAGGGGATTCAGAGGTTGTAACGGAAATTCAATTCCCCATCCGCAAGCGGACAGTGGATCTGAACTTACTGTCAATAAATTAGGACTCTTATCAGCAAGAGGTAGATATTACTCCCTTCCCGGCAGAAGATTACCGATAAAAAAAACCGCTCCAGACGCAGAGAGCGCAGAGGAAAGAGGCAAAAAGAGATAGGTAATCTTAGAGCGGGATAGGAGTAATGTCAATATCATTAAACTCATCAATATCGTGCAAAAACAGGAGTATCACAATGATTTACAACCATAAAACCATCGGCATGGATATCAAAGCTTTGCTTTCCACATTATGGATATTTGTACTGTTTAATATGATTTTCCGAGATCTTCATGAGTTTGGTAGACCTGGGTTTCTAGAGGAAATCATGACAGGAAATGTAAATGGTGTGCAAATAACTGAAGGACTTATGCTGCTAGGCGGAATCATGGCGGAAATTCCGATTTCTATGGTTCTCCTGTCTCGGGTATTGAAGTATAGAATAAATCGCTGGGCAAACATCATCGCAGGTGCAATAACGATTGTGATTGTTATACAAAATGGTCCAGCGGATCTGGATGATATGTTCTTTGCAACGATAGAAATTGTGTCTCTGTCATTCATTATCTGGTGTGCTTGGAAGTGGCGTAAACCTCTGGAACATAATTAAAAAAACTAACAAATTAAGAGTAATTGAAATGATAAACCGTACTGCTGAGATATCACTCCGCAAAGCTGCAATAGTCGCGGTATTGGGGTTAATAATTATCAAAAAAAACTAGAATTAACAATGGGTAAAATACGTTAAACCAAGCAATAAAATTGTGCCTTAAATGTATATTTCAGAGAAATAAATCAGTCTAATAATCGGAGATTATGATGAACCATTCAGCTAAATTTTGGGACAAAATTGCCGAACGCTATTCTAAATATCCTATTGCTGACGAAGCAGCTTACCAGAAAAAGCTGCAAGTCACAAAGGAATACTTTAAGCCAGATATGGAAGTGCTAGAGTTTGGCTGCGGGACGGGATCGACCACCATCATTCACGCACCCTATGTCAAACATATTCGGGCAATAGATGTCTCATCAGAAATGATTAAAATTGCCCAAGGTAAAGCTGAGGCACAAAACATCAACAACGTCACTTTTGAACAATTGACTATCGAAGAATTAACTGTAGCCTATGAAACCTTTGATGTAGTGTTAGGACTGAATATTTTGCACTTACTTGAAAACAAGAAAGAAGTAATCGCTAAAGTTTACAAGATGCTCAAACCAGGAGGGGTTTTCGTCACTAGTACGCTGTGTTTGGGAGATACGATGAAGTGGTTTAAGGTGATCGCGTCGATTGGAATATTTTTGGGTTTGATTCCGTTAGTTAAAGTTTTTACCACGAAAGAATTGGAAAACAGTTTGATCGATGCTGGTTTTACAATTGACTACCATTGGCAACCGAACAAAAGCATACGCAAAGGGGTGTTTAAATTAAAAGGTGTGTTTATTGTGGCGAAGAAGGCTGAGTAGGAGTAATTATGTTTTTGCCTCAATCAAATTCTCGTTCCTTATGAAATAACTGTCAAAGGTCACTTGCCACAAGACTGGGAGGATTGGTCTGATGGTCTGAAAATTCAAACTCATCCTCTCCTCAACGAAGTAAAACTATTCTCAAAGGTTCAATAGTCGCTCAAGCCGAGCTATTAGGTTGATTACTCCCTTCCCGGCAGAAGATTACCTATAACGTAGGTTGGGTTGAACGAAGTGAAACCCAACAATATGCTGGGTTACTCTGCGAGAAGCCGCTTCGCGTCTACGTCCCTCAACCCAGCCTACAATTTTTCGGTAATTTTATAGCGGGAAGAGAGTAACTAAAACACGCTGTTTAAGTTTAGTACTATTAGTACTAATTGATGTGCCTAATCTCAGCAGCACTAAATAGTTCTTAGTCATTAGTAAATCCATAATCAATAATTTATTTAGGAGCAAAAAGTATGACATCTTGCCCAAAATTTGACGTGGCTATTATTGGTTCCGGTATTGCAGGTTCTTGTTTGGGATCAATATTAGCCCGTAACGGTCTAAAAGTAGTAATTTTTGAAGCCAAATCTCATCCTCGATTTGCTATAGGGGAGTCTATGATCTTGGAAACTTCTGAGATATTCAGAGCGATGGCTCAGATGTATTCGGTACCAGAACTTGCTTACTTTAGTTCAGAAAATTATTTCTCTCACATCGGGACTTCCCACGGAGTAAAAAGACACTTTAGCTATCTACATCACGAAGAAAACCAAGCTCAAAATCCCGCACACTTATTGCAAGCAGTTATTCCCAAGCAACCCTACGGACATGAATTACATTTATATCGTCAAGATACCGATTATTTCTTAATGACTACAGCGATTCGTTATGGTGCAACGGTTTTACAACATACGGGAGTTAAGGATGTTGAGATTAATTCAGCAGGGGTGCAAGTTATTGCCGAGTCAGGAGACTGTTATGAAGCTGAATATGTAGTAGATGCTGGGGGTTTTCGTTCTCTACTCGCCAATAAATTTGGTCTGAGGCATAACCATCTGCAAACCCACTCTCGTGCTATCTTTACCCATATGGTGAATGTTCCCTGCTACCATCACACTGGAACTTCTCAAGCAGATTTTGATATTCCTTTTCGCCTTTCTGAAGGTACGTTACATCATGTATTTAAAGGTGGTTGGTTATGGATCATCCCTTTTAACAATCATCCTCAAGCTACTAATTCCCTTTGTAGTGTGGGATTAATGCTCGATCCCCGTATTCATCCGATGAGAAAAGATATCAGTCCAGAAGAAGAGTTTTATTCCTTAATTGCCAAGTTTCCTAGTATTAGTTCTCAGTTACAGTCAGCCAAAGCAGTAAGAAGCTGGACGCGCACTGATAGAATTCAGTATAGCTCTAAAAAAATAGTCGGCGATCGCTTTTGTCTTTTAGGTCATGCTGCGGGTTTTGTCGATCCGCTCTTTTCTAAAGGACTCTATAGTTCTTTGACTAGTGTTTCTCTCTTAGCTAATTTATTACTGGAGGCAAATGAAACCAAGGATTACTCGGCGGTTAAGTTTCAACCATTAGAAGATGTTACCTTAGCTTTTCTCAAAAATAACGACCGCTTGATTGCCAATGCCTATCGTACTTTTTCTCATTATCCACTGTGGTCTTTATATTCGGTGTTATGGTTATTGGGTGCATATTGCGAGTTGCTGAAATTAACTACCATGCGTGCTAGTAAAATGAGTCGAGAAGATTATTATCGACAATTACAAAATCTAAAATTAGTTGGTGGTAGTTTCAGTGAATTTGAGTCTCTGCAATCACAAATTTATGACATTTTAGAAAGTACCAATTTGGAAAATAAAGGAGAGCGCGATTTCGCTTTCAGAAAGATCGAATCTTGCTACTCGCAAATAGAATGGATACCAGATGCTTTTAAACAAGTCCTCAAAGGTAAAAACCATCTACCAGCCAGCAAAATCCGACCCAGTATTTTCAAACGCCAAGGAGGATTTTTAGGTATTGGAACTTTTCGCCAGCATTTCTTTGGCAATCTCACTCTAACTTCCTTGGTTAAACTATTTTGGCAAGAAAAAGCTAAGTATTCTGTTGTGGCTTTGAATCTCAGAAAAAACAGCTATTTCTCTGCCAATACGTCTAATCATGCAAAATGTTGGTGATCGCGTTACGCATTCATAGGCTCAGGTCATCATGATTAAATCGACGATGCCACTATACTTTTGTAGTTGTGACCCATGTTTCAACCTGAGTAGCCACTTAAGTGAAAATACTTGTTGGGTTTCACCATCTCTCAAACAGCGAAATTGCGTTGGCTGTTGATGGGAAAAAACAGTTTTTGGCATTAGTGAATCGGTTTTCGGCTAATTCGGGGGTTGTGTAATTGGGGATTGAGTCACCATTTTAGGGAATGGGGAATAGAATAAAAGCATTACTTATTCCCTAAATAAATAGGGAGATTGTTCAAAAAGATGGTAACAAGAGAAACTCATCTTCAACAGCAGGGAGAAAATGGGGCGAGAATCAATCAGCCCTTAGTTGGGGTGAGTGAGGATAATTTGTTGGGTTCTTCTTCTCAACTATACGAGAAGTTTATGCAACAGATCATTGGCTTAAGTCAACAGAAAGATTTTTCATTAACTGCGTTGATAAGTCACTATTTAATGATAAATTATCAGCTTAAATTAGAGCAAATAGACAAACTAAAAGCTTGGTTAGATGATTTTAGACCATTTGAACCAACGATGGTTAGTGAACTCAAAAAAATCTATGATGTTCGATTTACCTATAATTCAAATGCTATTGAGGGGAATACTTTAACTCAAAGTGAAACCGAGTTAGTTTTAACGAAGGGTATTACGATTGGGGGGAAGACCCTTGATGAACATTTAGAAGTGATTGGACACAAGGACGCGATCGATTATATTGAGAGTTTAGCCCAAACGGAGACGGAAATTAATGAATGGGAAATTAAGCAGATCCATAATTTGATTCTCCGAAAAATTAACCCGGATGAGGCGGGGAATTATCGCACTCTAGATGTGATGGCGGCGGGAACAAATTATCTTTATCCTCCACATTATTTACTGTCTCAATTAATGAGAGATTTTGTGATCTGGCTTAATTCAGAAGCTGCTTTAAAACTTCATCCGGTGGAATATGCAACGATGGCTCATTATCGTTTTGTTTCTATCCATCCTTTTCGGGATGGCAATGGGCGAACGGCTAGGTTATTAATGAATTTACTTTTAATCCGTGCGGGCTATCCGATTGTGGTGATTGATAATCAAATCCGCAATGATTATATTAATGCGTTGGCATATGGGCAACAAAATCAAGATGATTTAGAGCAGCTTTTTGACTTAGTTTGTGATGCTTTTATGACTTCGCTGTTGGAAGTTTTAAGATTATTAGTGACTGCAAGTAGTAGTAGGGAAAAGGGAAAAGTTTTTTATCAAGAGATTACTGGTTTTCTTGATTCTGTCTAATATCCCATTTCAGATGTTATGGGGAAAAATTCTGGCTATCACCCGAAAAAGGATAATAGCTGGAAAAGTTATTGCTATTCAGCCATATTTAAGTATTTATCTGGAAATGTTCTGTATAATAGGTGTATATAGACGATATACGGAAAAATTATTGATATTATGACTAAAGTATCTGTAATACTTTATTTGCTTGGAACGGTTGGCGTGATAGATGGAATCTTTCCGTCTGATAAATAGTTAGGCATACAATAAGATCAAGCTTACTTAATAAGTAGAGTCCATAAATATAAGGAATTCAATACTATGAATGAAGAAAATATTCTTGTAGAAGTATCTGCTGAAGATAAAGATCCTGTGATTTCAGGATTTACTGAGATAGGTGCTACTATTATTGACGAAATTGAGGTGAAACGTCGTTTAAATTGCTTTTGGACTAGTACAGCCGTTTTATCTACTGTATAATCCCCTAAAGGTTCCGGGATCTATAGGGACACGAGTACGGTTTGGAAGTTCAAGACTCAAAAATGGGAATAGAGAATAATGCTCCATCACAACCGCCGCAAAATCTCCGACTGCCACTATTTGGTAGCAGCTCTATAATCAGGCAGGACTTTAAAGAAAAGTTTGAAGATTATCAAGCTAATGAAAGTATCGCCCCTTTACTTATGTTGGGAGATGTTCTTGAAGTTCTCAAAGAGCTACCCAATGATTCCATCGATTGTTGTATGACTAGCCCACCCTATTGGGGCAAGAGAGAATATGACGCAGGCGGAATCGGTTTGGAGACAGATTTTAAGAATTATGTAGATAACCTATGTTCGGTTTTTTCTGAAGTTCACAGAGTTCTAAAAAAAACAGGATCTTTTTGGCTAAATATTGGTGATTCCTATTACAACAAAAACCTGCTTGGCTTGCCGTGGCGTATTGCACTGACCTTAACAGACAATCAAGGCTGGATTTTAAGAAATAGTGTTGTTTGGAATAAAGTGAAAGGAGGTCTAGATAATTCAAAAGATAGATTGAGAAACATACATGAAAACGTATTTCACTTCGTGAAGTCACCAAAATATTATTATGATATAGATTCTATTCGCTCTTCGCCAAGGAAGACAAAAGTGGTGAATGGTTCGGTTGTTTCTGCAACAGGTGTAACTGGCGTTCGTTACAAGCGAAAAATCGAACTATCTACTGAACTTTATGAAAATGAAAAACGGAATGCTTATCAGGCATTAGAAGAAATTCTCCGACAAGTCTCTAATGGCATTATTTCTGATTTCAGAATGATTATTCGAGGTCAGCAAAGAACCACACATTCTAATTCAGAGAAAGTTTCTGGTCGAGCCAAAGAACTAAAGGAAAAAGGCTTTTATTTTCTGAAGTATCATCCTAAAGGATCTAAGCCGAGTGATGTCTGGGAAATTCTTCCAGAGGATACACAAAAGCGAAAGCTTCATTTTGCCCCTTATCCTGTCGATCTTTGCAAAATTCCGATATCTTCTACGTGTCCACCAGATGGAATCATCCTAGATCCTTTTTGTGGTACTGGAACCACAATGTTGGCAGCTAAGTTACTTGGTAGAAAGTCTTGTGGTATAGATCTTTCCCAACATTACTTAGAGATAGCGAAAGAAAGAAGCGAAACGGTTTTATGAGTAAAATAATTGAACTTTTTGGATATTCAAAGAATCGAGCTGAGGAAATAGACTGGACAAGTCTTATACAAGAACAACATTGTCCATATTTACGAAAGCGTTGTATAAAAGTTCGCAAAAGCCAACCTAATATATCTATTGGCACATGTTCAGTTGTATATGGAAAAAATTCTATCCCGGTCATAATTTGCCCTCACAGGTTACTAGAGAGAAAACAAATCTTCATAGACTGTCTACACTTGCTAACAAACCATGAACCTGGAAATGAGTTGCATGTTGTCCCAGAAATTTCAATTCCAGGAGGCAATGTAGATTATTTTCTCGTCTCTGCCTTGAATAATAAGGTGAAAGATTTTGTTGGCATTGAACTCCAAACACTTGACACTACAGGAACTGTCTGGCCGGAACGCCAACGCTTGCTTGAAGAACTCCGAGTTCCTACTGAAGATATCCAAAGCCAATCTAGAAAAACCTTTGGCATGAACTGGAAAATGACAGCCAAAACAATTCTCATACAACTGCATCATAAAATTGAGACTTTTGAGAGCATTAATAAAAAGCTTGTTCTTGTAATTCAAGATTGTTTTCTCGATTATATACAACGTGAATTTAGCTTTTCACATGTCAGTCATCAAGCGCAGTTAGGAGACTCTATGCATATTCATTCCTATCAGATGTCTGAGCAAACAGATCAGTCTTTCAGGTTGGCGTTGAGTTCTCGTCTCAGTACAGATGTAGAGGGTATTGCTAGATGTCTTGGTCTTCAGGCAGAAGCGAATGTTGAACTTGAGCAAATCGTTACAGTCTTAGAATCTAAGTTGTCGGTGAACACTCTTTTTACTCCTGTATAACTCTTGCTGCTAGCTAACACTGCGTTGGTGCGGACGGAATGAAGGTTATCGGTGAAAGTTTAAGTTGATCTGCCACCACACAACTTCACCGTTAAATTGACCACGTAAATAGTAAACTCGCACTATACGGTGAGATAGCTCGGTAAAAGCTACCAATGTGCCCCTTATTCTGGGACAAGTCAACTTCCATCCCCAAAAGAAACTTGAAAATAATATCACCGATAAACTAACACCGGAACCCGTTTATAAGCCGGAGTACCACAACGAGGATCGATTTTTGCCTTAAATAAAACATTCGCTTCGGGATAAAACATAAACCCTACCCCTTCCCTAATCCCACCACTAATAATTTCAATATTCTCTAATTCCCCTGCATCTCCCTTCACTTTTACCCGTTGATGCTCCTCAAATCCACCCTTCTTAATATCCTTAGGGTTCATTAAAATACAATGACGATGGGGCATTCCTCGATATTTATCTTCACTGCGATATACCACAGTGTTGTGTTGCCCGTAACTTCTACCCGTACCTAAAATCACCACAATTCCTTGGACTGGAGTAGAAATACTGAATGAATCAACAGGAGGTATATTTAACTCCGGTAAGGGTGTTACTGATATTTGTGCTTTCCCGTCAGGAGTTGCAAATTTGGGTTCGGTGAAAATTCTGCCTGCAATGGTAAATTCTGATTTAGTTGTGTCAATGTCACCAATTTTGGCATAGCCAGGAATGCTTTTAGCAATTAGTTGACGCACATAACTAGTATCTTGCAATCTGCGCCAGTTAATGGGAGTTTCACCATGTACACGATGGGCAATTTCTGTAATCAGTTCCACTTCCGAAATTAAATCAGAATTAGTTGGTTGTAAATGGCTCTTACCTTCATTATTCAAACGGACAAAATTATTCCCCGATTCTGTGGTGGTTTTGTGGGGATTTTCAAAGCGGTTATATACAGGTAATATGAGGGTATTCTGTGCCGCTAAACCGTGAAAATGTCCTAAATTGGGTTTGGTTGCCACATAGAAAATAGTGTTGACTTTACCTAATGCTCTTTGTGCTTGGTGTAAATCGGGATTAGCTGCATACAAATTTCCACCCAAGCAGAATAAACTATCAATTTTACCAGCTTCTGCGGCATCAATTAAAGCGCGAGCATCATAGCCTGGAGTTTCACTGAGGGAACGTCCTAATAATTGGGATAAAGCCTGTTTAATCTCCTCCCGCAACCTAACTGTTACCCCCATAGAACCAAATCCTTGCACGTTGGAATGTCCCCGAATGGGCATGGTTCCTGAGAGGATGTTTGAAAAGTATGTTTATTAACATTAAAACCTCCCAAACCTAACCCCCCTATCCCCCCTTCCCTACAAGAAAATGGGGGTTTCAAAGACTCTCTCTTACTAGGAGAGAGGTTTACCAGAGAGGTTTTAAGT
>JASJCJ010000284.1 GCA_030066045.1 Calothrix sp. MO_167.B12 | reverse complement strand
AAATCTGGAGTTTTCATGTAGGTTGGGTTGTTCGCGTTAGCGTTGCGTAGCAATAGAATGAAACCCAACGATAGCAATGGTTCCGTTGGGTTACGCTATCGCTTTTCACAGGATGCCGAAGGCTATACCCAACCTACAACAATTACGAATCTCAAGGTGGTTTTGGTTTATATCCTGTTTTCATGCAAACAAACAGTAATCTTGAGGCGCACTTAAGAATGCCTTCTTGTTGTAACTTATGAAACTAAAGTTAATCAACTGTAACTCGAAAGCTTCTGCCTTCGTCAGGCAGGAGGCCGATGAAAATATCTCTTATCTGTTAAGAGTTACCTGTTAAGAGTTCCCTATTTTCAAGTTAGCCCCTCATGAACCTTGGTACACAACCAAGGATGAAAATAATTCCCTAACTCTGGGCGGGGAAACCCCGCCCCTACTCCTTCATTCCTTCACTCCTTCACTCCTTCACTCCCTCACTCCTTCCCTCCTTCACTCCTTCCCTCCTTCACTCCTTCACCATCTACCATAATTGGAAACCCAGCTTGGGAGATGGAAGGAATTTTACGATGGCTGATTTAGTCAAATTTGTCCGCTCTTCAATTTGTTAACACCAATTCTCTAGAAGTTTGAGCTTAATATTTGGTAATCAGCAAGCTGATAAAATAAAAACCCTTCTGGTGATGTTAGATGAACCAGAAGGGAAGATGATAAAAATGTTACGCGCTAACCTAACTCAGAAAATCGATAATTTTGATTTAAGCTTCAGATGGTTCTATACGAGCATAAAATAAACCACGAATTTTGACATCTTCGGGTTCGTCAGCACCTAAGTCTGTATCAGAAGGTTGTATGCTTTCAAAAGTACCAGCAATTTCACCAGTAGAACTGTCCACCTTAGCAACAGACATAGAAATCTTGCCATCTAGAACAGAAAAACGTTTGATATTGGCACTGGAGTATTCACCGCTATCAGCTTCAGCAGGAAGAGCTACCGCATTGTCATAACCAGTAGCCACACCCCGTCCTTTGGGATCGAGGAAGGTAGCACCACGATAGGAAGGCACTCGGAAGGAGCCTGCAAAATCAGTGGAAGTGTTGATGCTGGTTAAATTGGGCTGTGTTTGAGCCACTAAACCTTTAATGGTAAACAAGAAAGGAATGCTTTCCCCACCAGGAAGTCCGACTGTAATGGCTTGGAAGTCAAGCCCATCTTTCTCTTCAAAGGTGAGACTGTTGTCTTCATTAATCTTTAAAGGACCTTCGATACTCAGCAAAGAGTAAGCTTTGGTTGAGAAACTTAATAATCTTCCTGGGACAAATTTTGCCTCTTGCCGTTTATTGACTGGTTCTTCCTTCACAAAGAAGTTAGTGGGTTCTAAGCACATATCTTTAATCACGTAGGATTGATTACTATCAATAGGAATAGAACCGCGACTAATTTCTGATAGTTGGGGACATTTGTTAGCTAAACCGCTACCTTTAATTTGTTCGTAGGTTAGAAATTCAGAACTAGCAAGTTCGTCGGGAGCAGCACTACAAGCTGTGAGCAAACCGATGCATACAGCGACGAGTGCAACAATTAGAGTACGAAACCTCATCTAAAAAACCTCAATCTCAATCTCAAAAATTAATATTTAAGTTGTAAAACTGCACTAAAGTATTTATCTCTTGTGAGATTTAAAACTCTAGAAGAACTACCCTATGGGAAGCTTATTTCTGGTGTGCCCTTAAGTCAGGGTAAACACCAGCAGTTTTACTATTGGTGACATTTGGGTGCGTAGATAAGTACGCTCCAACACACTATTACATTGGGCATTATCTTTGACACTCTCACCTCCCGTTGAGCTTTGCTGCAACGGTAGATGAATTGCGGAAGAAAGATAGAAAAGTAACTATGACCGAAGGCAGAAGGAGGACTTTTCCCTCTTCCCTTTTCATTCACTTGACAAACACCCACTTGGGGTTGGTCTTCCTCTTGGATATTGCCCTTTTGGTAGTTATGTGTTATGTATTTGTCCCCACTACATATGCCCCATAATGTTATGGGTTATTCAGCCAGATCATACGATTTTTTTTAACTCAAAATCAAAGTAGTCTCGTATTTTAGTAGAATTTTGCGATCGCTGTCTAGAATATTCTGATCAACAAATAAGCAAAAATACGCTATAATATCGTATCAATTACTACTTGTGTTCGGTTATGTAAACTAGACATTTGCAAGGCAATAGGCAACAGGGAATAATTTGCCAGAGTTCTAAATCATCTACCAAACTTGTTTTGCCCTTTCGGGTAGGGCTTGGTGAACGAAGAATAAGAGATTACAATCTATTCCTTGCAGTAATTAATGATATTTTGCCATTGCTAAGTTCCATAGGAAACAAACAAGACAAAACAATTTCGATGAATTTGATTAAATGGAGATAAACAGCATCTTATCTTATGAACCAAGGTATTAAAGTTGATTCCGAGATTTTTAATAGTCGATTACAAGAGATAGCTACTGCAGTGCATAACGCAACCGAGGATTGTCAAGGAGACGTGATCGCTCTGTTAGCTTTATTAAGGCAGTTAGAATATTTACACAGAGAAATCCGTGACAATGCTTTTCAAAATAGTTTGCCAAATAACCGTCAGGCACTCTATGCACTACTCAAAGATATTGAAGCAGAAGGTGGGTGGCCCTATATAGAACGTATGAAGTTGCAAAAATTTTTAGTTAATTTAATGACAGATAATCATGGTGAAAACACTGAAAATGGATTAGTTAGCGATCGCCCATCTAGTTAGAGTGGGGGAGTGGGGGAGTGGGGGAGTGGGGGAGTGGGGGAGTGGGGGAGTGGGGGAGTGTAGACGCTGTGCGTCTACTTCCAAGAAATGAGTAAAACATATATCCATAAATTTGTTTCTCCAATCTTCCTTCTCTCTTTCCCTCCAATCTTCCTTCTCTCTTTCCCTCCAATCTTCCTTCTCTCTTTCCCTCCTTCACTCCTTCACTCCTTCTCTCTTTCCCTCCTACCCTTCGGTCAGCCGCTGAGTCGCAAAGCGTCCCGTGAGGGATACGCGTCTACACTCCTTCTCTCTTTCCCTCCTTCACTCCTTCCCTCTATCAACTAACAACTAACAACTAACAACTATCAACCATCACTCTCACTTAGTTATACCGTCACAGAGCAAACGTTCTTGTTGTTCCACATTGTGGTTATGCTGGAGATAATTCTTGACCCAGTTACAACCACGCTCTAACAAATTATCTAGATCTAAATTCCACAAAATAATCTTGTTGTCATCACTAGCAGAAGCTAAAGTTTGACCATCAGGGCTGAAGCTGACACTCAACGCTGGACTAGTATGTCCATTGAGAGTTTTGATTAATTTACCGTCCAGACTCCACAATTTAATTGTGCTATCCCAACTAGCCGACGCTAAAATTTCTCCATTGGGACTAAAGGTAACAGCATTGACACTATCGCTATAACCCTTCAATAAGGTCTTCAACAACTTGCCATCCCAACTCCATAGCTTGATGGTATTATCCCAGCTAGCAGAAGCTAGTAAACGGTCGGTGGGACTAAAACTTACCCCCAATACCCAGTTTTTATGGGGAGACAAAGTTTTTAACAAAGTTCCATCCCGTTGCCAGAGTTTCACTGTTTGGTCGTCACTAGCAGAGGCAATTATACGGCTATCTGGACTAAAGCTGACATTATTTACCCGGTCATCATGTCCTACTAAAGTAGCGATTAACTCACCCTGTAAGTCCCAAACTTTTACTGTTTGGTCTTTACTCGCCGATGCCAGAAACTTACCATCAGGACTGAAAGTAACACTCATAATGTTATCTTCATGTCCCCGCAGGGTTCTGATCAACTGACCATCTTTACGCCACAGTTTGACAGTTTTATCATAACTAGCAGACGCTAATATTTTACCGTCAGGAGAAAAACTCACACTAGTAACCCGATCTTGATGTCCTGGTAAACTTTTATAAAGTTTGGTGGCAATTTGGCGATGGTCTCCTAAATATCGTCGCCACAGTTTAATGGTGTGATCATCACTACCGGAAGCTAATAGCTTACCGTCCGGACTCCAGGTAACGCTTAAAACCCGATCTGTATGTCCTTGGAGGATTGGTAGTTGGGGAGGCTTTAAACTCCAAATTTTAATACTCTTGTCGTAACTGGCTGAAGCTAGCAGCTGACCATTGGGACTAAAGGACAAACCAGCGATCGCATCACTATGCCCTTTCAAGGTTTTTACTAAGGTACCATTGTTGAGGTTCCACAGGTGGATCTTGTTATCATCACCTCCAGAAGTGAGATATTGACCGTCAGGACTAAATTTGAGGCTCCAAATAACGCTGGTGTTTTGCTTGAATTGTTTATAGGGAAGGGAAGCAAAGCGTTGGCCTGTAGCATTATTTCCCCTACGCCAGATTTTGATCATCTGATCGCGTCCGCCGGTTGCTAGGGTTTGACTATCAGGGCTAAACGTAACGGCAGTCACCCCATCTTGGTGGGCTGTTAAGGTCTGGACTAAGCTGCCATCCCGTCGCCAAATTTTCACCGTTTGGTCTTCGCTAGCGGATGCCAACAATTGACCATCGGGGCTAAAGCTGACCCAATTTACCCAATCTTGATGTCCCCGCAGAACGTTTATTAATCTGCCGTCAAGATCCCAGAGTTTAATTGTTCCATCCTTACTAGCCGTTGCCAATAATTTGCCATCTGGATGGAAACTGACGCTATAAATCCAATCTCCATGTCCTGCTAATGTTCTTTGGGGTTGGCCAATAAATTCTCCCGTGTTGGGGTCTCTGCGCCAAATTTGTACGGTTCTATCCAGGCTGGCAGAAACTAAAGTTTGGGAATCTGGGCTAAAACTTAAACTTGTGACCGCATCATTATGACCATTGAGAGTTTGTAGTAAAGTCCCATCAGGTCGCCAAATTTTGATCGTGCGATCGCGACTACCAGAAGCGATTAATTGACCGTCAGGGCTAAAGCTAACTCCCCAAACAATTTCCCCATGTCCTTCTAGGCGGTTGAGTTCTTTGACTCCATACACAGCCTGTTGCAGGGCGGTAACTACACGCATCCGTGTTTCTGGTTCTACCTGACGGGATTTTTGTAGTTGTCTCCAGGCACGCAAACCTTCTAATAAGGCATCAAACTGCTTATCTGAGGCGAATAAAGCCTCTGAAGCAGCAGTTAAGGCGCTTATTTGCAAATTTCTTTCACTGCTTTCAGCTCGTATACTGTGACGCATGGCAGCCCGTTTTTGTAAATCAGCTTGCCACCACAAACCTGCGATCGCTGATGACATCATTGCCAAAACCATACCCACTATCCGCGCTTCTTTGAGCCGCTTTTGCAAAATAGTGGTGAGTTGGTCTTGGCTAATTTTTTGAGCAATTTCCGCTTGACTTTTTTCCAGTCTTACCCTTTCTAATTCTGCCACCATGCCGTGGCTTTTTTTCTGGCGAATTGGTTCCACCAGATAATCATGAACTAATTGATAGCGATCGCCGGATTCTTCTCGCATTTGCAGCACTAGACCAGAATCCACTAAAATCTCTAAAATCAATTCCCATGAATAATTACATTTGTGGGCTGCATCGGGATTAGTAATAATGGCTAAAGCTAATTCTGCTTTAGTTTTCAGGGGTCGCGTACCTTTGCGATCGGTTAACTCAAATAGTAATTGCCAGCTTACATCTTCATTTTCTCGCCCGCAATCTTTAATCACTTCCTCCAGCCACCGAGCTACTAATCTTTTAGCCCCACCGATATGTTCATACTGGCTGAGTGTGGTGATATTTTCTGTTTGCAGTTGAGCCCCGACTATTTGTAACTCAATGGGGCGAACTTCTCCATTGTTATGAGCTAAATCTTTGATTAATTGTTCCACTAAGCGATCGCTCATTTCAAAATGGGAACGTTGGGTCAGGCTACGAACGATTCCTTGGGCATCGGGAGTCGAGAAATTACCCAAATAGTAACGAATATCTTTGTCTAAAATATTTTTGTTAATGACTGCTAGGCTGATATTATTACTATTTTTAGTTCTGCTCAAACGTTCAATTTCTAGTAAGTAATGCAAATAATCTTCCCGCAAGGAAACAATTACTTTCACATAGGGGATATTTAAACATTCACAAAAGAAATTATAAAATTCTTTCCTTTGGGCAGAATTTTTAATTACAAAGAATAATTCTTCAAACTGATCGAATACTAAAACTACGGTGTGATGATTATCTGCTAGTAATCGCAGTTTTTCGATAATTTTCTCAGGGGATATCTCTAAGGAGATGGCTAAATCAGTCTGTGCTAAAGCCTGATTTAAACTCCGTCCCAAGTTAGTTACCCAATCACTATAAATAGATAAAAGTATGGGTAAGGGAATCCGTCCACCAATAACTTTTTGTTTTAAAGCCGGTACTAAACCAGCCTTGAGAATAGAACTTTTCCCAACCCCAGAAGGTCCATGAATAATTGTTAATTTGTAGTCAGCACGGCTAATTCTTTCGATTAATCGGGTGACATCCTTTTGCCGACCAGAAGTGGCAATTTCCTGTGCCACATCCTCGGGAAGAAAGGATATATTTGGTGTTTGCAGTACGGGGTTAATTCTGTAGCGTTGGGGCTGTAATTGATTGGCACCAATAAAAGCACGAAAACCGTACTGATGTTCTATTTGAATTTTTTCTTGCTTGAGTCGAAAAGCTTCTAAATAATTATGGCGCTCAAAAAAGTAGAGACTTCTTAACTCCTCCACAATTTCCAAATACAGGGATGGTTCGTACTGTAATTCACAAACAACCCTTGCCCATTCAAGATTATTAACTGCTTCTTCCCACTCCCCTAAATGGCGTTGGGCGCGTCCCAATAATAAAAGATACCTACTTTCCTGCTGCCGCGAAACATCAGCAGCTCCTTCTGCTAAGGAAATAGCTTTATTAGTTAATTCATAAACTTGCAGCCAGTCAGATTTAGCAGCAGCAACAGTAGCTAAAAATCCATAATCTTGGGCAATTTGTGCTTTTTGCTGGCGTTGCTCGTGGAGTTTTAACCCAACTTGGACTAATTGCTCTAATTCCTCCCAAACTTCCAGCCTTTGTAACATTTCGCAGGCAGGCACAATAAATTTGGCAACCAAATCAGCTTGACGCGCCGTTTGCAAAACAGCCACACATTGTTTAAACCACAATAGGGCTTTTTGCCAATGGCTATGACTTTTTCCTGGATGTAAGTCAGCCATCCGCCGGTAACATAAGCCCAAATTAAATAGTACTATTGCCTTGCGAACAACAGGACTATTTAATTGCTGATTGTCCGGAAAATTATCCTCTCTACGGACTTCATGTTGCCAAATTTCTAAACTGCGATGAAAATGATTTAAAGCATGATCAATTTCATCATTAGCATAGCCATCCCGCCCTAAAACAAACTCCAAACTAGCTTCTAATTTGGGTGCTAATTTCACCCCATACAGACGTAATAAATCATTGCGTGCTGACTCAATTTCCCGGCGATGTTGAGATGAAGGAGCTAAATTCAAGGCAGCATTGGATAAAAATTTATCGGCTCCGGCAGCTAAAATCTGGGAGAAAAGATTTTCGGTTTGTTGTTGGACTAAATCAATTAAATCTGCTTGCTCCATCTCAAACTTAATTGTGGTTGCTGCCCAACTCTTAAAATCTGGAGCCAGTCGAGAAAGGGATGTAGCCACTTCGTCTGTGAGCCACAATACCACCGGGAAAGGGAAAGTCGCAGCATAAATATCCCGTGCTTGGTTGATCCCAGTCAGTAAGTCCTCTAGGAATAAATTGGCATCTAAACCAAAGACTGTGACTGCCGATGGTAAAGAATCTGTAGCGACGGCAGGATGGTCTAAATATAATTCCCTAACAATGGTGGTGTGGAGTACTGTGGTGGATGGCTCCAGAAATAGTTCCCGTAAATATAAGCCTTTAGTAACGGCACGCAAATTTTCCAGCATTCCCTCGCGCAGGTGCCGATAATTACAACGGACGAGAATCAAGGCAAATTGACCTTTGGAAAGCTCGATCGCCCGAATCAACCTTTGCAAGGAACGCTGATTATCTGTCGCAATACTTGCTGTTGTTTGTTTCCGCTCCGCCATAACTCAAAATCTGCCTACATCAATAAAGGTTGCATTCTAAAAGGTATAATTTTTGGCAATGGGATGATTCGCTAGGGAATCACTTAAGGCTTTCTCGGCTACATGATGTCGTTTCCAAGAGATGATTTTTTCTGTTTCTGCTAAGGCTGGACTGATACCAAACCACCTACCTTGGCGATCGCGATATTCAAAGACAAACATACTCCGCAATAGTCTTTGATATTCGGTTTCGCCTTTGAGAGTTTGTTTGTGGACTACTTCATACAACAATTCCCACTCTTCCTGGTTAATGGCTAGCAATAAGTCGTCGCGATAATCTTTTATCACCGCTTCCAAACAATCCCTGCAAAAAGGGGGGTCTTGCCTTTGCAAACAACTGTACAGTAGCCCCAAGAGGTTACGAATATGACCGCCACTAATGCGACATAAACGGTCTAAAGTCTCTTGAGAATCGAATAACTCTGGAAGTAACTTCAATCTTTCATGGGGACTCAGTTCAGGAAATGCCCTAGTTAGCAGCAATTGGCGCAATAGAGACATTCCTGGCTCGTGATCCCCACCGTCTCTTTGTCTGACTTGCACCATCGGTAATACCTTGGGGGAAATCCCTCCTCCCAAGCGATTTTTCAATGCTGCATACTCTTTAGAAAAAATCAAAGCCAGGGGGATCGTATACACCAAGTGACAATTCAGCCGGCGTAATTGCTCCCCACGGTCGATGAACAAATATTCAGGTTGCGATCGCCCAGATGCTAAAGGACGCATATCCACCCGGTCTAAATTATCAACAATGACTACCAGTCCTTTTTGACCCCGCTGTTTTAACAGTTGAACTGCTTTTTGTAATACTTCTTCATTAATCGCCTGCAAAATACTGTTGGTACGTGGTTCCAAGTATTGCCGCAGTTGATTTCGCATCTGGGGACTATCCTTGGCTTTAGCACCAATTTTGGCAATACCCATAGAGAATTCAACCTCAGTAATTGGCATTTGCAACACATCACCAATTTCTTTGAAAAGATTGGCAAAATAACCAGGCTGGAGGCGAATCCCAATTTCTTCTAAACTGATACTTACCTGACGAGCCACACTCAAAAGAATATCGCTAATATCAATATCCGCCATGTCTAAGTCTTGGCTAGATTCAAAATAAACCACATGAAATCCAGCCAACTCCAATTCCGACTTCAGACGTTGCAACTCCGTGGATTTACCACAGCCAATATGACCAGTAAATAACTGACAAGTCGGCTCATCTGGAGAAATCCGGGTAATAGTACGTTGTAACTCTTCAACTATTTTACAGCCACGGACATCGGAAAAATCTATGTAGTACTGCCGATCCGCAACATCACCCATCACCAGGGTTTTACTCGGATTACAGGCTTTAAAAAAGCGCGACAAATTAAGTGTTGTTTTCATGTAGATGCAAATGAATTTGTATTTTACATACAAATGCTCTGACTACTGAGAGCATTTGGTAAGATACTGATGCTAAATTTTACTTTTAAATTTGAGTATGTTCGTAATTATCCTTGAGTCATTGAGCTTAACATCTTGAGTATGGATGGAACTGAATAATTATCCTTGACTAGAAATCAATACATCTGAGTCTCAAGTCAATATTGAGAACACGAAAGGTGATATCTCCTCTCTATCAGGGTTTTGTCTCCCAAAGGGTATTGAATAATCTGCACGGATATTAAAAAAATTCCTTGTTAATACCAATCAATTAAGTATGATTCTTATACTACTTACTTTGTTTGATGTCAACAATCTTAGAGTATATATTTCAAAGTTGGTGTTTGGCAACTATGAATCAAATGATTATGTTTTAAAGGATACTTGATGGATTTATAAATGGCGACTTTTTGGCAGATATTTTTGGTCGCAACCGAGAAACTACTTATAAATCAACATCAATCTTATTGTTTTCATATAGAGCATAATGGCTAGGAGTTCGGGGTTCGGAGTTCGGGGTTCGGAGTTCGGAGTAGGGGCGGGGTTTCCCCGCCCGGAGGGAAGGAGTGAAATTTCTCTTTATTACTTATTACTTATTACTTATTACTTCATCACTCCATCACTCCCTCACCTAGTGGTAGTACCGATGACATTACCCATAAAAAGCTATATTAAAATTCAGTGATATGTAGCACAAAAATGAGCTAACCCGGTCAAAATCGGATATTGTTGCGTTAAAGTGTTACTAAACTAGCCCATACGTCAGCACCCCGCTCTAAAGAGACGGAGCTTCAAGCCCCCATCTTTAGGTAGCTGACCAGCCGTGCGTCTTAACTGACTACGTTATTAGCAAGTGCCAAAGTTCCTACCTTGGAATGCGTAGGTTCGCCAGTTCCAAGCTCTAGAACCTGAGCGTTAAACAGCTTTACGAGGGGTAAGGCAGTGCGTTTAGGAAGTGCCGACTGATAACATTGGCGTTAGCGAAGC
>JASJCJ010000045.1 GCA_030066045.1 Calothrix sp. MO_167.B12 | reverse complement strand
TTTTTGGGACGGGGTTTGAATCCCGGTCACAAAAACAAACTTATTACTCCTTCGGAGTTCGCCATTTGCTTTATGCCGGGGAACCCGTCCACCGCAATGGCTCACTTATTACTTATTACTTATTACTTAATTCAAAGCAGGGAGCGAGACGCTCCCACTACCATTGTTTTACCACTCATAATTAATGTGACGGAATACCAGAAATCGCTACAATGTGGGAATATTTATTCAGAAGTCGGGGATATAAACATCCCGCGACTCATCAAAATTCCCCTACCTCCCCTGTAATGGTGCATCTAACACCTTCTTAATCCGTTCGCGGGTTTCTAACAGGTGGGCTTTGGTATATTCATCTTGGGAATTTGCTCGATCCAGTTTTTCTTTCAATTGCCGCAGTTTATACCAAGCTAATGTGCGGGCATCTTCTGGAACAGATTTTTTTCGCAATACCATATCTGTCAAAATCTTCAGATACTGTCGCTGTAAACCCCGGCGCAAACTAGCAATTTCTAAGGGTTGGTCTTTCTTGGGCTTGATTACTTCCGTCCAAATACCTGTTTGTAAAGTATCAAATAACTCTGGTAATGATAGGGATTGTTTGGGTTCGCTTTTCAACTCAATATCCTTAAGTCGGGAAAGGCGATCGCTTGAAAGTAAATCTGATAATACCAAACTTTGCATGGACAATACCAGGTCATGAATGGGATAGTCTAAACGCCCTGTTTTGGGATTACTACCCCAATGTCGCCAACGGGATGGTGCTAATTTATTCAGTAGTTGGGGTGAAAAGTTAAAAGCATCTTCTGCAAAAACATACTTGTGTAAATTTTCTAATGCCTTTCTTTGCTTTTCCACTGGTACTGGTTGAAATGGCAATCTGTTTTGTGGATTTCCCCCATGTACCCGGTAAAAGGACTGACCACCAATATATTTGGAAATATAGTAAATATTTTGAAAATAATTGCCTAATACAGTTCCAAACCTATCCCTAACATCTGTAAAACTATTGCCTTCTAAAGGATAACGTTGATTTAAGCGAGTCCACATCAACCGGGCATTATCTAGCTGCCACTGGGAATAAACCAATACATTAGAACTATTGTCCCAAGGGTTGGCGGTGGGGTCAAGGTCGTATACATCCTCATCTGTAGAGTAGCTGTATTCTGGTTTGTAGGACTCTTGGGCAATCCGATCTAAAATCGGCTTTTCTGCTATGGGAGACGCAGCTTTAATGGGTGTATATCCATACTTAATTACCCAGTAATCGTAAACACCCACGGAATCGGGGAAATAGTCGCCTTGCTTGGTTCCTTGGGGAGCAATGTTGGGTGGTATGTAGTCCATCACCGATGTAGTCAGACCTTTTTTCCCAGCAATTTTGCGATCGTTCATTTCCTGGGGCGATAGTAAAGTACTACCCCGGAAATTGTGGCGTAACCCCAATGTATGCCCTACTTCGTGGGCAATAATCAACCTTAAATATTCATGGACATATTTCTTCTTTTGGGCACTGGTAGGAGGTTTGCTTTGGAGTAAGGACATTGCCAAGGAACCAAAAGCAAACTGATTAGCAGCTTCCATACCATAACAAAGATCGTACTTGCCTGCTAATTCGGATAAACGCTGGGTGAGAGGACTTTTCTCTGCTGATGAAGGTGAAACAATATTATCTAATCCATTAGCACACAGGAGGCGATTGTGCATTAAAGCCGAGAGGGAAGTGCGGCTTTGTTTTTGGCTAGGTTGAATAATTTGTTTGTAATCACTTTTGATTGCTCGGATAAAACTACCATCCACTAAAATATCGGCATCGAGGATTTCTCCAGTTAAGGGATTAACCCGGGATGGCCCCATAGCAAAGTATCCATCCACTGTGTTAATCCAGCGAATGGTGTTGTAGCGGATATCTGCGGGGTCCCAGGTGGCATCATCTGGCATTTGCTTCACTTGGATGGCATCTTGGAAACCAACTGCTGCAAAGGCTCTATTCCACATCAACACCCCTTCTTTGATAGTATCCCGGTATTCTAAGGGAACAGCATTATCAATCCAAAAGACTATGGGTTTTTTGGGTGGAGAAATCGCAGCTTTGGGATTTTGCTTTTCTAAATGCCAACGGTTAATGTAACGGACAAAAGGATCTTTGCGTTCATCGTTGGAAACGTCTTGATAAGCGGTAATAAAGTAACCCAGTCGATTGTCTGCTAATCGGGGTCGGTAGTTATTTTGCGGTAGCTGGGAAAGACTGTAGTGAACCCGCAAGCGAAAACCACGGCTATCGGCAAGGGTGGTAAAATTACGCCGCTTGCCTGGTTTACCAGCTACAAAGTTGATGATTGACTCAATTTCCATATTTTTGGGAAAGGCTTTAGCATCGCCAAAATAGGATTTTTTGGGACTGCCGATCGCTCCCAAATTTTGCGATAATCCTCCTAGGTCTTTGAGTAATATATCCCCTAAATCTATGAGGATGGTTTGACGTTGGGGGTGAATGCTCTTGATTTTAATAGTATAAAGGATAGAATCACTAAAAGAACGGGCAAGCGATCGCGCCTGGGGATCTCCTTCGCGGGTGCGAAAGTTAACGTTTCTGACGACAAAATTTAATTCGTTATTTACCCGTTGAAAGTAAAATAAAAAGTTTTCTAAGGGCATACCACTATAGATACCCCGTTCGCCAATACCTGATTCCAAAGTTGCAGTGGCGAGGAAGTTTTGATTTAATTGCTGTGGTTTAATCTCTAGATAAATTTTATTCTTTTTGGGATGGCGATATAGAGTGAAAAGACCAGATGCTTTTTTCGTGTCTTTAATTACTTGATCGAATGGTTGCAAACCATCCTTTTTTTTTGGTTTTTTCCTGGAAATATTCGGCTTTCCGGCCTTATTAGCTAGTTGTAAAAATGGCTGCTGTCCTGGTGATTGAGTGTTGTTCGCTACCCATATAAACGGCTGATGTTGTACTTGTTTTTTGTTGTCAATGACCCATACTTTCGATAATGCCCAGTTGGGAAGGGAGACGGCTGTAGGAATAACTTTGCCCTTTGGTGATTCTAACATTTGCACCTGGGTTCGGGTACGGGGTAAAGGACCCTGTTTCATTTTGGACAATGCAATTTTTCCCTTGAAGTCACCTTTGGATTCCACATTGGCAGCCACTGACTTGGCACTTGAGTGCAATATTCCTAAAAACAGACCATGCAACAAAATAACACAACAGGTTAATCTCTTCATCCCATCTATGTCCCGGCAAAATTTTTTATTTAATTGTGATCTCATGCAAAAACTATTTATCTTGTATTCTTTTCAACCAATTGGTACTACTATAACCAACCACCTAGTTGCTTTATATTAAGCAGCTCATATGAGGCAAGCATTAGCATCCCTACCAAATTTCTGGTTGCTGACACAGCTGTACTGTAGTATTGTTCCCAAAATAATTATGTTTTTAGCAGGTTGTGTACATGATTTTCACATTCGACTAAGAAATACGCCGAATCAGCCATAAAACCATGACATAGTCAACAAAGGTTAACTGACAAGTAAAAGCCCCAATTTTAACTTACATTTGCATTGGTACCCTAGGGGTCAAGCCAACTCCTCCCCATTAGAGCCACTATCTCATACAATCTCAACATTAAGATGTTTTGTAAAATACAATTTTCAGGTAGATAGTAACAAAAAATTGGCTCCAAGAATTTTCCTGGGAAATCATCACAAATCAGTGGATGCATCGGTATTAACATATACAATCATGTTCAATTTATCTCAAATCTGGCAACGTTTAAAAATTTATTTTCAGGAAAAGTGTTTACAAGAGAAAGAACATACAAATATGACTTTTTATCGCCAAAATTTAAACTTAGAAACAGAGAAATTACAACCTAGGGAATTCCAGAACAGGCTGCAAAAATACTTACAAACATGGTCACAAATCGGGGATGGGAAAGAGCAAATCCCACTAGAGATTTATGATTTACTCGGTAGTGCCGTACTCAAGCCGAAAATGTTAGCAGCAATACTGGAACATCTCACCCATGAGGATAGATTCCAGCCGATAAAGCTTTTTCAGCATTTGCAAGATTTTTATCTGCGTTGGTGTGGAGGGGAATTTATTGATGCTCCACCGGGTTATAATTTACCCCAACAACAAATGTTGCAGCTACAGGCTAAGAATATTACCCTTGGGCTGCGTCAGATAGATATAAATACAGGACTCAATGTACTGATATTGCTCTTGGCATTACACCACTATGGTCAAAAGCATGATCATCTCAGCCAAGAAATTATTTTTTATCCATCCGGTCAAAGGGATGCAGACAACTTTTTTACCTCCCAACTGCTGCGGATTATCAACTATAGCGATACCATTGAAATTGGCAATTTTACTAGTGTTGTAGGAGCATTTCTCAAGGGTGGTAACTTTAGTGGTGCATACCTGGGGGATGCTAACTTGACAGGGGCTAATTTTAGTACTGCCGATCTGAGTACGGCTTACTTAGGAAATGCCAACCTTACAGGGGTTAATTTTAGTTTTGCTAACCTGAATAATGCTTCTGTTGGAGATGCCAACTTGAGTGGAGCCAACCTGAGTGGAGCCAATCTCAACCGTGCCGATCTCAGTAGTTGTAATTTGAGTGGAGCGATCGCTACTGGTGCGGATTTCAGTCGTGGGGATCTCACCCATGCCAATCTAAATACTGCTAACCTCTCGAATACAGACCTGAGTTATGCAGATTTGAGCGGTGCTGACCTGCGAAACGCTGACCTACGGGGAGCTAATCTGAGTCATGCAATTCTCTTTGGCGCGAATCTTAGTGATGCTCAACTTGGTGATGCGAACCTTAGCGGTACGGATCTGTGTCGCGCGGACTTGAGTGGTGCAGACCTGAGCCATACAACTCTCCACAATAGTAACCTGAGTGACACCATTCTTTTTAGTGCTAATTTGTCCGAGGCAAGTCTGAGTGCTGTAGACCTCAGCTATGCAAAGCTCCACAGTGCCAAACTCCACGGTGCTAACCTAGAAGGAGCAATTATGATGGGTGCAGATCTGAGTAACGTAGACCTCAGTGCCGTAATTCTCAATCAAGCTGACTTGAGTGGAGTGATTCTCAATCAAGCCAATCTGAGTGAAGCTGACCTCAGCGATGCCATTCTTTTTGGTACAGACTTGAGTTATGCCAACCTCAGTGGTAGCAACCTCAGTGGTAGCAATCTCAGTGGTGCTACTCTCAATGGGGCAAATCTCAGTGGTAGTAACCTCAGTTATGCCATTCTTGGTGGTGCTGACCTGACTGACGCTAACTTAGCACAAATGGTTTGGAATGAAAATCTAGAGTGGGATGGAGTACGGGGCTTGGAAACTGCGGTGAATCTACCAGATGCACTCAAAGTCCATTTAAAATTAACCAACTTTGGGGGTTAAATTCCCCTGCTGTCACATCATATTATGTACACAAAAAATAATCCCCTCCAGAAATTAGATCGGCAGGGGATATTATGAAAAGAATAATTGTATGCAGCCTAGATTATCGTCGATTGGGGATTTGAGACCTTGTGAGCACAATTGACTGCTAAGTAATCACTTTTTGCACTGTTGTTATTCTGGATTGGTATCGTTGTAAGGATTACGAATGCGTTCGGCTTCAGGACAGTCTTCTGTTAACAGTGGTTCTACATTTCCCCTTGGTACTGCAGCTAATTTTTGATTAACAGCACCTATACTTTCGAGTCGAACCATTTCTTCCCAAGAACAGATTTCGTCTTCTTCCTCGGTTTCATAGCGCAAGGTGACCAAGTCTCCTTCGATATCGATGATGCGGGCGCGTTCTATCCAGCGTTGCTGGTCCCGCAAGAAAACACATACATCCCGCCCATCACAACACAGTTGATAAATCTTGCGGTGTAGCATCTACTGCTTCTGCCTTTTCTAACGTTAAATCTGTCAACATTTAGGTATACTCCCAGTATATGTCACTCTTTAGAAGTTATCTACATCAAACTTTAAAGGTGCTGAGATTTACCCTAAACTAAAACTAGGTATTGCCATATCAATGACAATCATAAATATTGGACTTTGGCGATGTTCCCAGGGAAACGCCTGATAGAAATGCTCCTGAGGGGAGCTGCTAACTGAGCTAAGTGAACTGACAAGGAGCGTAACAACGGATGTTATTACAGCACTTGCACTATCACACCAGTGTAACCTGAGGTCTCACAGTTTAATTCTCAAGAATATATTTTTGATAGAAGTCACATCATTCATAATTAGTCTGGACAATTTTTATAGTCATTGGTGAGTCATCCTCACCATTATGTAATAATAAATACTTTGGCACAAGAGATAATTGGGAATGATTGACTTGCCTACTGGTATTTATGGACATGGCTGAGAAATATGGGGACCTAGCTTTAAGTTTAACCCCTATGTATACAATCTTAACTCATTCTCTTTATAGGCTTCATGCTTTTCACGAAAGAGAATCAATCTATTTGGATTTTTTTCAGCATTTCTATGGTCAAGTCTGAGGAGCCTTCCCGTTTTACTTCACCTGCACGCACTGCGTCCCACAAATCTGCCAGCATTACTAAATCTTCAGGCTGATAAATTTTTGTAGTTAGAACCTGACGGATAAGGCCTTCAGATGCAACACTTAAATATCCAGTTTGAAAAGCAGAGTCAACCAAAGTACGAATCATCTTGACACAAAAATGGTAATGGCTAGGTTACTTATAGTGTGGAACTTTTCTATTCATTGTTTGTTGATCTGGAATAATATACTTTAGTGATTGTTATTACATATATTTTGTGATACTAATCACTATTAATCTATTTACAGATGTTTTTGCAGTCAAAAACACTACACAAAAATGTATTATTAAAAACTAAGTAATTGTTTGCCATTCAGATTGATCCTTAGGGACTTCCAAATTACTAAAAAACCAATCCCTTGGAACCCTCTTGAGTTGTTGAGCAGGGGGAGTACAGAAAATCGCCTTCTGTCTTGAGAAAATTAGTAAACATTTCCCATCCACAATCAGATATTGCTGTTGCCAATTTGTGATTAAAGATTTTCTACTATGACAGCTTGGCTATCGCTGACCAACTTGTAACAAGGTTGGGGAATTCCGCAGAATTAGTTAAGGAAAAAATTGGCGAAAATCTTCGTCTTTTTGGCTTAACTGTACCCAATCAACTGGCAAAGCTTGAAACTTTTTCACTAGGCGATCGCAAGCTGGGCGTTCGGTGGCATAATGTCCGGCATCAAGGATAATTAGTCCAGCATCGCGGCTTTCTTGGAATTGATGGAATTTACAATCAGAAGTCAAATAAACTTGGGCACCAGTTTTGACGACAGCTTGAATAAAACTTGCTCCCGAGCCTCCTAAAACAGCCACTCTGGAAATTTGCTGTTGTAAATCAAAGGTGGGAGAGAAAAGTAGCTTGTCAGGATGCAGACGGGTATGGATAGTTGTCAGCAGCTCTTGTAATGTTAAGGGGGTGGGTAAGTCTCCGACTCTGCCATATCCTAAACCTGGTTGGGTGGGTACTATGGGTGTACTTGCTTGCAGGGATAAAATTTGTCCCAGAACATCCGCCGTACCATCTTCTACTTGGTCAAAGTTAGTATGTGCCGTATAAATACCAATATTGTGGGTAAAAGCCAATCGCGCCATTTCTGCGATCGCATCCCCTGTACATAGGGACTTGGGGGGATAAAAAATGAGGGGATGGTGGGCAAAAATCAGATTTACAGGTATACCAGATTCCCGCAGAGCGATCGCTTCTTCCATTACAGCCAAAGTAGGTGTCAGACACACCAATACCCGTGCTTGGGACTGTAAAACCCCAGGTTCAATTTGCCAACCACAGTTATCCCAGCTTTCTTGCCAAGCTGGATTTGCCCATGACTCAAACCAGGTAATTAAATCAACAATTTTCATTGGTTATTTTGATAGCTAGCAGGCATCCATAAGAAAATTTTACAAAATTATTGTTTCCTGAGAATATTTTTGACTTCTCCTGTGGTTGAAACACACAGTGTTCTATCCAGTAGGCTTTCTCTTCCCTAGTCAAATTAACCTTTATCGGCACGGTTCTAAATATTTGACTCACCCCACTTTCTTTGTTAGCATCGTTCTAGCTTATCATGACAACCTAAATCATGTCAAACAGAAAAGGTATCAAAGGTCAAAGAAACGTTCCCTATCTTTACACGGAAGTTAAGGTCAAGAAGACTATAATGGTCACGCCAACAGCATGGACAATGCTCAAAGAAAAGGCAAACTCCGAAGGAGTTAGCGCCAGTGAAATGGCTGAACGCTTATTCAGAAATACACAAGGTTAAAACCTTGCCCGTCCGCTTCATCCCCTGGTTACAAACACAGGGGTTCTCGCGTCCGGTGTTGCCTTGATAGGGTTTGGCGCAAAACCCATCAGCTTTAGCCGTGGTAGTGTCAATGTTGACTGACACCGATAAAATGGCATAATGGCATATTTGTATAGCAGAGGCCCCATAATGCATCATCACCAAGGAACTTTTCTGGGTGCCGGAGGGTTAAATTTATACTACCAAAGTTGGCATCCCCAGGAGCAAACCCGCGCTATCTTAGTCATTGTTCATGGATTGGGGGGTCACAGTGGCTTATATGGAAATATAGTTAACCACCTCATTCCCAAAAATTATGCTATTTACAGTTTTGATTTACGGGGTCATGGGCGATCGCCAGGGAAACGAGGGTATATTAATAACTGGGATGAATTCCGGCAAGACCTCCAAGCTTTCTTCAACTTGCTCGCCACCCAAGAACCAGAATGCCCGTGTTTTCTCTTAGGTCATAGTTTAGGAGGTGTAATAGTTCTAGATTTCGTCTTACGTTACCCTCAAATTGCCAAAAGATTACAGGGTGCGATCGCTTTAGCCCCAAGTATAGGAAAAGTAGGAATTTCCCCGTTTAAGCTATTTTTAGGCAGGGTTCTTTCACGTGTATTGCCTAGTTTCAGTCTTAATACGGGCATGAACCCCAACTTCGCTTCCCGCGATCAAAAAGTTTTAGCTGCTTATGCCCAAGATTCATTACGGCATACCAGAGGTACTGCCCGTTTAGCAACAGAATTTGCGATCACAGTTGCAGAAGTTCAGAATGGGGCAGAAAATTTTTGTATACCTTTATTGATTATGCATGGAGGTGCGGATCAAGTTGCCTTACCGGAAGGTAGTCTGGAATTTTTCCACAAAGTAACTTTTCCAGACAAACAGTTTCGAGAATATCCAGAAACCTATCACGAAATTCAAAGTGATATCAATTACCCAGAAATCTTGGGAGATATGGAAGGCTGGCTGGAAAGTCACTTGATGAGCAAAGTTCCTCAGTCATGGTAATAAGTAATCAAGAATTAAATTCCCTGGTGATGAATGGAACAAATAAGTCAAGGGGAATTTAGAATTATTACATTGATGTAGATGTAGTCTTCGATGTAGGGTATCGAGGCACTTAAAACAATAGATTCATTTTTGACTATCCACGGATGTAGCTTGCTTCTCCGTAGGGGTATCCACACGGCTTGTATGGTCAAACCCTGTTCCCTTCTGCATTCTACATTCTATAGCACCACGCAATTAGGGCACGGATATTGTTGAATGCAGCAAGCCTATGAACAGTAAACTTATTATTTATTACTTGCGCGTAGCACTATACATTCTGTCTCTAACTCTTGCTGCCTTTGCCTTGTTTATTAAGAGTTTTTCCATCTATAAAAGGTCAAAAAAATATATTTTCTAATTTATTAAATAGCCACAAAGGCATCATGCATGTTAATTTAAACATCCATTTTAGAAGTTTATTATTTTTATGTTTACCCTTATGCTTTAAACTATGAACTACTCTTTTTCTGACTTGTTCTTGTTTAAACTTTAAATTATTTTTTGCTTTTGATTGTGAAATTAATGCACTATATGTATGGCTATTTTCTAAATAGAATGCTAACTCTTTTCTTTGATTTGTAGTCAGAGATATAGTTTTTACTTGGGAACATTTTTGTGGTTCTTCTAAAGAAAAAAACAACAAATGATAATAACCAGTCTCTGCTAGCTTACTAATTATCTTTTCTACCTTGTTGCTCTTCGATTTTAAATCTAGATAATAAGAAAGGCAACGATGGAATGTAGAGCTTTCATTGTATATTATTGTAGTCCATAAAATCATCGGATATGTATTCATATTAGAAATAAATTCCGTCAATGGAATTGCCTCAATTAAATTTGTAATTTCTTCTTGAGGTAACATTGCCCAAAAAGTTGGGACTGAACCATTTTGAGTATTTAATAAATGGGGAAAACCAATGGTTTGAACTGGCTTATTGTTTGGCCAACTTTGCTGCCAACATTCTTTCTCTGTTAACGAGGCTACAGGGATTAATTGAACGGAATTAATATCTGGAACTGAAGCACACTCAATATTTGGACTATGAATACTATTTTTTATTTCATTTAAAACAGTTATAATACTAGCAACATTTTCAGGACGCTTATCTACTTCTTTAGATAAACATTGCATTACTAATTGATTTAATTGTTGGGGAACTTTCAGCTGAGGATTAACTTCTTCAATGCTAGGAGGAGTTTGAAAATGATGAGCTTGATACCATTCTCCGAAAGACTGTATTTGAGAAAAGAAGGGATGTTTACCAGTCAACATTTCAAACATAATCACCCCCAAACTGTAAATATCAGAACGTCCATCTAATAGTTTGCGTCCTTCCATATGTTCGGGAGAACAGTAAGGTAAACTGCCGATAAATGATTCTGTTAACGTCATCCCAGCACGCTCGGTCATAAATTTGGCAATGCCAAAATCCAAAATTTTGATGGCAGAACCAAATTTCTGCTCTTCAGGGAAAAAAATATTTTCTGGTTTAATATCCCGGTGTATTATCGGTACAATTTCACCTTTAAGATTCACACCTTCATGGGCACATTGTAAACCCGAACAAATTTGACTAGATACGTCTAAAAACTGTTCTACTGTTAAGGGTTTTTCCTGAAGTATTTGCTTGAGGTTTTTACCTTGAAGATATTCCATTACATAAAATGGGATGTTATCTTCAGTAATTCCATAGCTTAATATACGGACAATATGTTGACTTTTACGTCCTAATTGAGAGCCAATGAAAATCTCCCTGGCAAAACGCTGGGACATTTGTTGATTCACTAGGTTCATGTAGAGAAGTTTTACTGCTACCGGCATCCCACCTTTTGCCACATCTTCAGCAATATAAACTCTCCCCATGCCGCCTTTACCAATTAAATCTCTAATTAAGTAGCGGTTATTTAAAAAAGTTCCAATATAACTGTCTAATTCTGTTTCTTGCATTACAGTTTTATGAATACTCGTTTTCAACATAATGTTTATATGTGGCAATTAGAGATTAATTTCTGCTCACAATAGAAAGTAATTTATATATAGCAGTAAGTTATAGGTTAGGACATCATGTTTTGTCTACAGAGAAAGGGTAAAGGGTAAAATGTCCTCAGCCAAAAACGTAGTGCTATGTTTCTAAAAGTAATAAAAATTGTTTGAGATAAAAATGGTTTACAAACTCAGTCAAGTTGTAAACCTGGTGTAACACATTTATTCAGATAGGTGGATGAGAAATTACACGTAACCGGGAAAAAAGATAACTATTTATCTTCATAGCAGTCAGTATATATACTGACTAATAATAAATACTGACTACTCTGGGAAATTCACTATAAAATTTAATGATTATCTTAAACGTAATCGTCGTAGCAATCTGAGCAAACGGGATTCACTCTTTAGTCGAAAGGCTAAGATTTGAGTTTTTTGGATTGATTGAAAATTGTTGTCGCTGATCAAAATTAATGAGCGGTGTCCTCCAGGCAATGTAGGACCAAGGGTTAATCCTTCAATGTTATCTAATAATACGTCTAGCTTTCTCAAGTCGAATAGCAATTTTTTCTTTACTGGTTTGATAGCTTGGGAGTTGGCTTTTAAAAGACTATCCACATTACTAATGTCAGTGGCTCCCTCCAAAGAGACTTGGTAAAGAGCAACGGAAAAACCCAAACCAGTAAGAGAACGTTCTATACTGAGAAAATGTCCGCGATTGTCCAGAGCGAATAAATCGGGTAATCCACTGGCAAAGAAACGAGAAATGTTTACAAGTGGTATTATGGGCTTAGTCTGATAGAGAAATTCTTTTTCTGGCTGTTGAGCGTTCAGGTTATATTGCAAGATGCGACAAGAAGTATTGATTTTCGGTTTAGCTTCTGTACCATCTTGAATGAGAGCATTTTCACTGGCTGTAAATAAATGCTGTTGATTGGGGGTAATAGTAAGACTTTCAAAAGCAAGATTATTGCGGACACCTTGTTTGCCATTACCAGTAGGTAAAAATTTATTCGGAATGGGTAGGGAGTTTAATTCTTTCCCAGAGGCGAGGGAAAACTCTTTTATAAAAGGTTTAATAGATTGTCCTGCATCGCCTTCAGAGGAAACATATATAGTTCCTTTATTTGTTAAGGCAATACCTTCTGCATCGATGGTGCGATTGGGAAAACTTTTACCTTTTGAATTCAGTAATGTGGTGACACCAACTGGTTGAACACCTTGTGGCTTGAGTACACCTTGACTCAAATTAATTTTCAGGGTGTAGAAACGAGCGGGGGACTTTTGACTGCGGTCATCTGATATAGCATAGTAGAGGTCGTTTTTGGCATCATAGGTAATTCCTGATAACCCCCCTAATTCAGTTTTTTGAAAAGATAAGCCTGTGGGTAAAGTAGCGTATCCGATAAAGTCTATATCAGTTATTTCCACAGCAGGAGCAGGTATATTAATCAATACAATGCTAATGATTAAAATCGGAATAAAAAAGTAAATAATTTTGGGCAAAGACCATATTTTTCTCATTAGTTTCATGGAAACCTATGATTTTAATAGATAGCTAGTACAACTTGGCGGAGATTAGCATAGCATAGTTACTAAAAATATAGTCAAATATAACAAGACTTATTTTTAGCTTTACCAGAAGTAATCCTGATAGGACGGACTACAATGCCACGGCAGTCCCTACCCTTCGGGAAGCCCTTCGGGTTACGCGCTCCGCGCACGCTATGCGAGCGCCAGTTCCTTTATGCCGGGGAAGCCCTTCGGGTTACGCGCTTCGCGCACGCTATGCGAGCGCCAGTTGCCTGGTGAGGGAAACCCTCCCGCAGCACTGGACTCACCGTCCACCGGACTGGCTCACCATATTCCGTGCGTCTACAAGTCGGGGGAAAGGGATGGCGCGCTGCCTCCCCTATCCCTGGGTCAAGGACTGTTGGGATTAATTTTCGCATGATATTATAACTGCCACCCACATCCGCCGTTGCCATGAATTATAGATGTAGGTCTAGCTGGTAATGGGACTGGGATTGTTCTTGATAAAATTGGAATAGCCAGTCCTTAACACTGCGGGTAGCTCGACAATCATCTTCGTTATAGAGTTGGATAATTTCCAGTAAGTGACGATCGCCTGTTTTTAACCACTGGTCATACCAGTAAATACACTTAGCTCCACTGGCTTCTGGGTTACGCCATTCAAACCCCAACCAACGAGCGATCGCTTTTAAGGCATAGCTTTCTACTGGTAGAGCCACATTTTGGATCAGATGCTCATATATATCCACAAATCGGTTTAGCACTGGTGATACAGATTTTTGAGGTGTGTGGTAAAGCTTCCCTAACCGTTTGACTGTATCGAATTCGTAGACACAAAAATGGTAAATAGGAGCTTGGGGATATTGCCAAACTAAATCGAGAAATTGCTGCCAAACTAATTGTTCGTCTTCTGGCTTTTCGGCTAAAAATGAATAAAATTTTTCCGTATGATTTTGTTTATCGACAACCAAAACCCCTAACAAATAATTTAACTTCAAGTCTGGTTGGGCTTCAATATCAAAATAAAGCTCAATGGAATGTTGAAATTCCATATCTTGAATTTCTGGATTAAATGGTAAAAGTAAGGGACGATTTTCCAGTACTGATTGAGCTTGTAATACTAATTTTGATGCCACTCGCTCATCAAAACCAACCAGATTTGACAACACAGAGGGGTTTGTGTTGGCGAGGGATTCTGGTGTGGTAATATTTAGTTCCTGGAGTTGGGTGTAGCGAACTGGTGTTACCCCAGGCAATAGGGATAGATGTTGGTTCGATTTTGCGATCGCATAACAGTCTCTGTGCCAATGACAAATACTACAACGTTGCCGAGAAATAAACATCTCCGGCGCTTCATCTTGTTTCAGACTGTGGATAAACTCCTCTAAAATGCTTTCCATCTGGGGAATCCATTTGCTTAAATCCACTGGATAACCCCCATCTTTACCCCGTAACATTAACCAAGCGCGATCGAATTCTGACTGTTGTAATCGCGCTAACACCTGAGCATGAAAAGCTACTACTACCTGATACTCTTGTTTGGGACGTTTACCTAGTTCAATATTAGCCGGAGTATAGTACCAATCTCCAAACAGGGATTTTCCCTGCTGCTTAATTAATAAATGGGGATGGCTCACCAAAGTATATTCTGAGCCATAATTGACCAGTAATATACCTTTATGAATGCAGTCTACTCCACTCCGCATCAATTCTAAGGTTGCTTGGTGTCCCAAATGCCAGTCCCTAGGAGGATATTTTGGCCTTTCGCAGGTAAACTGACCCAAAATTCTCTTTTGATGAGCAATTTTATCTTGCTGTAGCTTTTTGATTAAATCATTACCACTGTCTCGCCACCTTTTTTCACCGCGAACATCTAAAAAAGGTCGGCGTTTACAGCGTTGGTATTGCAGCAACTGTTCGGCATTAATCAACATTCCTTTAAGCTAACAATAAAATGTGTCTTATGGGGACAATTTCAAATAACTGAAGTGAAGGAGTATAGACGCAACAGCGGCTTCCCGCAGGGTAGGAGTGAGGGAGTGAAGGAATTATTTTCATGCTTGGTTGTGAGATTTTCTCGTGGGGACTGACTTGAAAGTGAGTAGTCAGTAGTGAGTAGGGATAAGATGGAAGATCACTTTCATCCTTGATGGTGAAATTGTTTCATCGGGACTGCCTTCTGCCTTGCCTGTTCCCCGTAGGGCTTGGTGCAGGGAAGGGCTGATAAATCGCACAAGTCAAGAAAATGCCACTTAACTTAACAAAGTTCGATAAATTTCAAAACCTCGGCAATGAAATTCTCTTGGTAGAGCAGTTCATTGAACCCAGTTTATGTAACCAAATCATTCAGGTATGCGAATGTGTTGGCTATCAGTCAGCAGGTATCCAGATTAATTCAGTAGACAAGCAGATTCGTAATAATAAAATATTGTCACTGGATCATGATAATTCCCTACTCCAGTCTACCCATCAACTATTACTTTATAAAATAGATGTGGTTCAGAAAATGCTTTACCAGTACTATGGTATAGCATTTCCTCACAATGAGCCTTGCTCAATCCTCAAGTACGAACCCGGTGAATTCTATCGTCGTCACATCGATAGTATGTTACTTTCTAGCCGTTTGGAAGAAGCAAAGCAAGGTATTCCGATTCGGGATGTTAGTGTTGTAGGCTATTTAAATGAAGATTTTGTGGGTGGAGAAACCTATTTTGATCGCCAAAACCTCAAGATTAAACCCCATACTGGTAATCTAATTGTTTTCCCTTCAGCTTATACCCACCCCCATCAGTCATTACCCGTAACTCAAGGTATTAAATATGCTTTCAATACTTGGTTGTTTCACTAGGGTAAGGGTTTGGTTATAAACCTGTAAAAATCCGGCACTTATTACTTAGGGCTTGCTGAGGGGGTCATGATTGTGGGGGTAGGGAATAGGGAATAGGGAATAGGCAATAGTTCGGTGCCTACGGGTTTCTATTCTTTTTCTCATCAACAATTATAGATGCAAGAATTTTAAACCTAAAATCCTAATTCCCTTGCACTTATGACCCAAAAAATAGCCTCAAAACATTGATAAATCAATGTTTTATAGTTATTCAGCAGACCCTACTTACTTTCGTTCACCGATTGACACTCCCCGACTTTTTCAAAAGTCGGGGAGCTGAGCCTTTCAATTTTTACGAATCAAATCGGACTGCTATACATACTGGAATACAGAAGTATCTGTCAGATCGAGATCAGAAACTGAAACTCCTTGGATAACGCCAATCAAGTCGTTGGTCGATTGATCAAATATTCCTGTACCGCCAGGTAATCCACCTGGAGAAGCTCCTAATACATAGTTGCTATCATCGCCAAAGAGTTGGATTTTATCCTGTTCGTCGAAGTCAAAATCCTTAATTAGAGCATAATCTGCATCACCCATGCCTACATAAAAAGCTTGGTTACTATCACCCAGAACAAACAGATCCGAGCCACTGCCACCTGTGAGTTTATCTACTTCTCCGACACCACTAACACTACCGACTAACATGTCATTGCCGTCACCGCCTTCTAGTGTATCGTTGCCGCCAAAAACCCCAGCACCCATGAATTGAGCATCGCCGAACAGGTTATCATTGCCGTCACCACCCTTGAGCTTATCGTCCCCTCCGCGAGCATTTTCACTCATGGAGGCAGCATCACCATATAGGGTATTGTTATTTCCTTCGGCTTTCAGCTTATCGTTTCCACCTTCGGCATTTCCACTCATAGAAGCAGCATCACCATATAGGGTGTTGTTATTTCCTTCAGCTTTAAGCTTATCATCTCCACCTCGGACAGTGTCGAGCATATTGGATCTGGCATCGCCCCATAACTGGTTGCTATCACCTTTCGACTTTAGATTGTCGTTTCCCCCTTTGGCATGACCAGACATCTCAAAACTGGTATCGCCCGATAACACGTTTCCATCACCTTTCGACTTTAGATTATCGTTTCCCCCTTTGGCATGGCCGGACATCTGACTAGCATCGCCAAATAGACCATTCCCATCACCCTTTAGTTCAAGATTATCGTCTCCTCCTTGGGCAAAGTCTCTCATAAACCGAGCATCGCCAAATAGACCATTGCCAGAACCTTCAGCTTCTAGCTTATCTTTACCACCTTTGGCATTGCCGGACATGACGACAGCATCACCGGATAGCAAGTTTCCGTTACCTTCAACCTCTAACTTATCTTTTCCCCCTTGGGCATTATCGGACAATATACCGGCTCCGGAAAAAGGCGCGCCAGAATCACCAAATAGGAAGTTGTTATCTCCTTTAGCAAAGAGATAATCATTTCCCCCTTTGGTGTTGTTTGTCATCACTAAAGCATCACCGGATAGGATATTTCTGTCACCTTCAACCTCTAGGTTATCTTTACCCCCGTTAGCATTGTCGGACATTACATCAGCTACATCACCGACTACCAGATTGCCATTCCCAGTAACAGTGATCTCATCTTTACTTCCTTTGGCATTGCCGGACATGCCCTCTCCAGCATCACCAGCTACCTGATTTTGATTTCCCGTAACCGTGATCTCATCTTTACCCCCTTGGGCATTGCCGGACATCTCCCCAAAAACATCACCGGCTACTAGATTGCCATTCCCAGCAACAGTGATCTCATCTTTACCCCCTTGGGCATTGCCGGAAATGCTCTCAGCATCCCCACCTATCTGGTTTTGATTCCCAGTAACAGTGATCTCATCTTTACCCCCTTGGGCATTATCTGTAATGTCTAGGGCATCACCGAAGATACGATTATTGTTCCCTGTTACATCTATATTGTCTTTGCCACTCTTTTGATTGTTATTTAAGGTACCATCGGTATCTCCAAACACTGACTCATCATCGATGGTAATTACTACAGTATCCTTACCAAGCCCATTAGTTCCAATTGTGGTTGCCATGAAAAATAGATCTTAGCTAATCAATGGTTTATGTATTTTTAATTTAATTAATTAGTACATATTGATACATCACAAAATATTCTTATCTTTGTCAACAAGAATAAACATTATTGCTTGTAAAGATTTACTATATCTGTGTTGCAACAATAAAGTACATAAACTTCTGTCAGTGATAATACGATTCTAATACGTAAATCCACTAATAACAAAAATATCCATTTACTATACAAATTCAATACAAAAAAATACTATATATAAAGTTATGGCAAAGTAATTGATACCTTAAATGACCTGGATAAGGATAAACTATAAGTAATATTATCTAAATAAATAAAAAAATTTCCCCAGTACCCCTAGAACTCGTCTTCACTGAAGCTGATTGTCAAAAATCATGATTTTGAATAAGTCTCAAGATCCGTACTTTAAATCAGGCGTGATTCATAACTGATAACTTCTATGACCCAATTACATAATTACCGTCAGCAGTTTCCAGCATTAGCAAATAAAGATTACTTTAATTATGGTGGTCAAGGACCAATGCCCCAAGTGGTGATGGATACCATTACGGAAGCACAAGCTTACATCCAAAAAACGGGTCCCTTTAGCTATGAAGTGAAAGATTGGCTAGAGGCGGAAAAAGCAGCCTTGAGAGTTGCGATCGCATCTGAGTTCAATGTCTCCAAAGATACGATTACCATCACCGAGGATGTGACTGTTGGTTGCAATATCGCCATGTGGGGTATAGACTGGCACTCTGGCGACCATATGTTACTGTCTGATTGCGAACATCCTGGAGTAGTTGCAATCGCAGAAGAAATTAGCCACAGGTTTGGGGTAGAGGTGACTACTTGCCCTTTGATGACAACTTTAAATACAGGCGATCCGGTGGCGGTGATTCAGGAGCATTTGCGCCCCAATACTCGCTTGGTGGTGGTAAGTCATGTACTATGGAATACTGGGCAAGTTTTACCTCTAGATGAAATTGCGGAACTATGTAATCATAATCAATCCCTATTGTTGGTGGATGCTGCCCAATCTGTGGGGATGTTGCCTTTAGATTTACAAGCATGTGGGGTAGATTTTTATGCCTTTACAGGTCACAAGTGGTTGTGTGGTCCTGAAGGTGTAGGGGGTTTATATGTGAAGGCGGAAGCTAGGGAAAGGCTGAGACCAACTTTTATCGGTTGGCGGAGCGTTACTACTGATAGTCATGGAAGACCCACAGGCTGGTATCCTGATGGACAACGTTATGAAGTGGCGACATCTAATTATCCCCTGTATCCAGGATTAAAACAAGCGATCGCTATCCATGAGGAATGGGGAACAGCAGAGGAACGTTATCAACAAATATGCTTGAATGCAGAGTATTTGTGGCGACGATTATCAGCTGTGCCAGATGTGAAATGCTTGCGGACTGCTCCCCCAGAAAGTGGTTTGGTATCCTTCCAAATTGGGGATAGTAAAATCCAAACCATGATTAAGTTAGTCAAGTTTTTGGAGTCTCAAGGCTCATTTGTCCGCGTTATTGCCGATCCCTGTTGTGTTCGTCCCTGCGTACATTATTTTACTCTAGAGTCGGAAATTGATCGGTTGGTTGAAGGAGTGAGGGAGTGGGTTAGAAGAGGGAAGGAGTGATGAGTAGGGGCGGGATTTCTCCGCCCGGAGTGAGGGAGTAATTTGTGAAAATGAGTCAACACATATCTTGCACTTTCTCAATAAGGGTAAGGTGGGCATAGGTGGGTTACGAAAAATTACGGGTTTCAGACTCTAATTTTCTCAATAATCTTATGGTGCAAGATGTGAATCAAGATAAATAATATATTGGTGCAACAGCTGTCAAACAAACAAGTAAGCACCTGAGTTGATAGGTAGATCTGGGAAAAAGCTAATGGCTGGGGTAATTCCAAAGGTGCAAAGATGGTGGATTGACATACTCACCGTCCTAAAGGAGCGGTGATTCTTGACACTTCGCTGACTGACGCTACCGAGGTAGTCTTACTCTGTCTCTGTGCCCGTTTAGAGTCGTGGCAATGCCCTATCCCGACTTGATTTATGTTTTTTGCTGCATTCTCGTCTCTATCGTCTTCTATACCACAATTTATGCATCGAACCGACCGAACTTTTAAATCGAGTTTTCCCCATTTGTATCCGCATTCAGAGCAAATTTGGCTGGTTGGTTCCCATCTGTTTATGACCCGAAAGTCTCGATTTAACTTCTCAGATTTAGCTTCACAAAACGTCCTAAATTCTCTCCAACCCTGTAGGCTAATTGACCTAGCAAGCTTACGATTTTTAACCATTCCTGACACATTCAAATCTTCCAAAACGATAACTTGGTTCTCGTTAACGACTTTGGTCGATAATTTGTGCAAGAAATCTTTGCGAGTATCTGCAATTTTGTTATGCAGTCTTGCAATTCTAATCCGAGTTACGTTCCTACGTTTTGAGTCTTTGGGTTGACGCGCTAATTTCTTCTGAAGCTGACGAATTTTCCTGTCTAAGTTTGAATAATTGGGGCTTTCGGTTTTAGTTCCGTCCGACATTACAGCAAAAGTTTTAATCCCTAAATCAATGCCGATGCTTTGGTTGTTAGTGTCGATTTTAATCTTGTCAACTTCTACTACAAAACTTAGAAAATATCGGTTAGCACAGTCTTTAATTACCGTGACCGATGTAGGTGCAGACGGTAATTCTCTAGACCAAATTGGTTTAACATTTCCAATTTTTGCAAGATATACCTCCTTGTGTTTGATTGAGAATCCACCGATTCTAAACCTTGCAGATTGTTGGTTTGTTTTCTTCTTAAATTTAGGACTACCGACTTTATTACCTTTACGCTTACCTTTAAGGGAATTGAAAAAGTTTTTGTAAGCAACTCCCAAATCCATGACAGACTGTTGCAACGGGATATTAGAAACTTCAGATAACCAAGAACGTTCTTCGGTTTTCTTTGCTTGAGTAATTACCAACTTTTGCAAGTCGTTGTTACTTGGTAGTTTTTCTGCTTTTTTGCAAATAGCCAGTGCATCATTCCAAACTACACGAACACAACCAAACAACTGGGATAGTAGTTGCTTTTGTTGGTCGGTCGGGTAGAAACGGAATTGATATCTGGCTTTCATTTGATTTGATACAATTGATCTGTAGATAGATTATATATTGGTCTACAGAAGATGACAACCCAATTCCGTAGAGAAAGACATAGTGTTACAGATTTAAAGATCCATTTGGTCTGCGTAACTAAATATCGTCGGTCTGTGTTTACTGCCGAAAGTCTCGACTTAATCAAAAAGTCGTTTTGTGAGGTTGCCGAAAAAATGGATTTTCAAGTTCTTGAATTTAACGGGGAAGATAACCACGTTCATACGCTGATTGAGTACCCGCCCAAGCTATCTGTTTCCCAGATAGTAAATGTTTTGAAGGGCGTGTCTAGTCGTAGATATGGGCAAGCTGGGTATCAAAAACCCCATAAAAAAGCTTTGTGGAGTCCTAGTTATTTTGCTGTTTCCGTAGGAGGTGCGCCCCTTGAGGTTTTAAAGCAATATATTAAGAATCAAGAAAAGCGCGACAACGCGGTCTTGGGGGTCTCCCCCATGAGCGATTGTCGTCAGAAGCCGTCCTAGAAGGACGGGGCTTGTATCCCATTATTTTTGGTCAAGCATTTAGTGCAAATATCTTGCCCACATCAGATGTCATGACTGCTACCCATGACAACTGAGAGTATGGGGTTCTACCCAAAAATAGACACTTTTTGTGTCGCCACTGTGGGTAGGTAAAACTCTGACAGTACAAAGGGATTGAACATTTTTTTGTATTGTTCAAGTCTGTGGAGGGGCATCTCGTAGACTTTAAGCAAAGTATCTCCTAAGCCCTTCGGGCACGGCAAAGCCGAAGGTCAACGCTGCGCGTTAGCAAAGCTCCTCTGTTAGCGTGCCTCTTACAGAGGAACTACGTTAACGCGCAGCGTGTCGCGAAAGCGACTCAGCTCTCCCGAAGGGAGCAAGAGGCACAGTTAATGTCCGACGGGATACCGGGAGTCGCAACAGAAGCCCACACTTACAGCTTGCAACAATTGATGCCCACGGTGGAGAGATTGGTGCTAGTAGTGCCATCAACGCAGGAGCAACTCTTTGGTTTACTTTATTTATCTCCTCTGAGCCAAAGCAGTAATTTGACTGATTTGACGATAAAAAAGTATTTTTACCAAAAAATATCTGTTAATTTACGGAATCCTCTCAACAGGACTTGGATTCAATATTAGTGAAATGGCATGGCAACGCTCTCCCTGGTAATTACAGGGAGAGCTCTTTTTTTGCCAATTATAGCCTGATTTAAATCTGGTGGAAAAGATGTAGAGACGTAGCAATGCTACGTCTCTACGATGTTTCCGGGTAACGCATAATTAATGTTCGGAGATATCTATTGAATACGCCAAATCTTAATTTTCCGGTCGAATCCTCCACTAGCGAGGGTTTTCCCATCAGGACTAAAAGCGATCGCACTTACCCAATCGGAATGTCCAGTTAATGTATTCAATAACTTACCCGTACTTAAATCCCATAATTTAATGCCATCACGCCCCGCACTAGCAAGTATAATCCCATTGGGATGAACCGCGATTTTATTCACCCAACTTTGATGACCTTGAAGGGTACGCACCAATTTACCCCCTTGGAGATTCCAGATTTTAATCGTGCGATCGCGGCTAGCAGTAATTAAATTTTCACCATTGGCAGTGAAAGCAATGCTACTTACGGTATCATCATGGGCGGTAAATTCGCCAATTAATTGACCACTGGGCAAATTCCATAACTTAATTATCCCTTGCTTATCCCCACTAGCTAAAGTTTTACCATTAGGTGCGATCGCCATAGTATAAATCGCATTACCGTAACGAACAATAGTTTTCAGGGGACGTTGTTGTGATAAATCCCAGACGCGAATCCCATCTAAACCACCACTTACCAGTAAATTATTATCAGCAGATACCGCCAAAGATAAAACATGGCTTCTATGGGCGACAAAGCTACGATTAAACCTCCGGTTCCGCATATTCCATAAATTAATGGTATGGTCGCTGCCACTACTCGCTAAGGTTTGACCGTCCGGTGAAACTACCAATGATTGTACGGCTGTCTGATGAGCTTTTTTGATTGAACCCATGTGTTTACCAGTGCGAGCATTCCACAAACCAATTGCTCCTTCATTATCTGCCCCACCACTAATCAGCACTTGACTATTAGGACTGAAAGTCAGAGATTTGATAGTTCCGGAATGTCCCCTTAAGGTACGTACTAATTTGAGATTAGTAAATTGATTGCTCCTCGATCCACTGCTTTGGCGATCGCTGGTGGCAGAATGTGCATTTTGAGCATCAGTAAATAAATTGACACCTACAAGACTGGCGATCGCTACGGGTAAAAAAGCTTTATGTAACCATTTGTAAGAGCGAGATTCCATAAAAATAAAAGAGTCTATTGCTACCATTTTTATTAGGATGCCCAGAGAAAAATGGTGCTATTTAGGCTCTTTTACTGAATATAATTAGTTACTTTTATTTTATTTTTATCAGTATTTACTCTATAATTAATCACAATAATTTTTGCCACAGCAAAATTACAACCTCCTTGTTGATTGATACAGAAGATTGTAGCTGCCAATAAACATAGAATCTATACTTAAGAGCGTGGAGGTTTTTTCTTAGGAATACTGAGCATCGGTAGTGTAGAGCTTGAAGGTTGGGGAGGTAAGTAATATGGTTGCTGTGGTTGCACCACAGGTTCTGGAGGTAAAGGCTGACGCTGTTGAGCGCGCCACCATCGCCAGGTAAGAGCTATACCTGTTGTCCCTAAACCAACAATAAATAACGACCAACTATCGTCGAATCCACCAATTAGTGCATCTACTATTCCCATAGTTATAAGTACACTAATGATTGGTTCTTTACGGTAACTTAACTTCAAAAAACGAGGTAATACAGCATTCATCACAGCTTGCTTTTGTCCTATTCACTTTTCCCATGAATTTACCGAGAATACCCCACCCACATTCAGTGTGTCTGATGTGTTGGGTAGGTTCTCCAGTGCGACTTTCGGTTCACACCAGCCTTATATTATTATAATTTCTCTAGTTTGTAGATGATAGTTGTGTATAGACTTGATAAAGATCGGTTTACCGTATTACCAACTTGAAAATGGTTGATGGTTGTTAGTTGTTAGTTGTTAGTTGATGGTTGACAGCTTAGGTGTGGGAGCCGCACTTGAGGTATTTTCATCTGCAGGTTGTGTACAAACGTCCATGTAGATGCGCGAAGCGCGGCTTTGAGCAGAGTGGGACTAACAATAGTTAAGAAGCGCCTAGCAGGGGAGCATTGCGTGCGTCCTTAAAAAGTCACAAAGCATTTTCATGGCTTGGTTGTGGGATTTTCTTGTGGGGGGCTAACTTGAAAATAGGGGGGAAGGAGGAACGGGGACAAGAGAAATTTCCTCATTCCCCCACTGCATCACTTCAAGCCCAGCCAGGATAATATACCTTGATTGGTAACGTACTCAATTATCACCAATAAAAGGAAACCAATCATGGCGGCTCTACCATTCAAACGCTCAGAATATTCATTAAATCCAAATTTAGGCTCCTCTATTTTGGGAGTCACACTAGGTTTTGGTTGGCTAATCATTTAAAACTCCTGTGGTGGCAAGGTAAATTTGATCGGAATTATTCCTCATCTAAAAATCTCCGGGAGTGTGGAAACGGCTGCTGACATTGGATAGTTAGCTGTTTGCACCGGAGGTGAGTATATAAGGCTTACAATGTTGCTGTATCTAGTCATTCAATTTTAGATTTTAGATTTTGGATTGACCCCATATCTAAAGCCCCTAGGCTTGAAACCATTGACAGAACCGTTTGTTTTTTCCACGGATAAATCCGGGGGCTTGTATCCAGCCTATTTTTCGGTCATGAGATTGCCCATAACCTATCTATCAACCTACCTCTAGCTATCATACAAAAAAATTTACATTTTGTAACTATTCTTTACTTATTTTATAAATACTTAAGCTTTAGTTAAAAATGTCCTAATACCAATTTGAGAAAAAATGGGACATATGATTGACATAATGTCCGGTAAATCACTGATAATTTAGGACATAGTGCAAAAATGTTAACATCTTTGCCCTCTCTGTACCGCCCTCTATACACCCTGTACCTCTGCGGTTTTAATGATAAGTCTTTAACTGAACACAATATAATTGGTAGGGGCACAGCATCTACAATCTCTTGGTATATGCAATTAATATTACCTAAACCGTGCCCGTGATATTTATTTCTTTGTCCAGAATAAAATTAAAAATACCAGTATTAAAATGGCTTCAGTTCCCAATAAACCATAAATAGTTTGTTTCTCTTCAGGATTAGAAGCAAAATAATCAAGAAAAATGGTATAGAGAACGAACTGGGACAAGAATGCAAGCAAAAATAAGCCGATACCCCAGACTTTTCGTTGCCAAAGTCCAATTACTGCTGCTATATCTAGGATAAAGTAGACGATATCAGCAATTCTCCAGATTAAGGGAGTTTCTAACCAAGGTTTTCCCCCTAAACCAGCCATATTACTAGCGTGGACAATCGCACCATAAGCGAAGACAAAAGCAAGGACTCTTAAATAAATCCCCATCCAATACAGTTCTGTGGCTTCTATTAGATAATTAAACATATCGTGGTTTCAATTTTTCCCAAAAAACCAATAAAAGAATGTAGAATTGAGAATTTAGAATTAGGTTTTGCAACGGGGACTTTACCCCGACGCAAAACGCATTGCTTATAGAAGCAGGGGAAATTCAGTCCCCCAAGGTTGGTAAAAAATGTCACATATGAATTGAAAAAGTATTTTTGTATAGATATATATCTTTTATCATCTAGAGATTTTCAACAGGGTTTCTCATCAGAATATTTTAAAATCTAAAATCCAAAATCTAAAATTGCATGACTTTAATTTTAACTAACGATGACGGCATTGATGCACCGGGTATTCAGGCACTCCAAAAAGCAGTAAATGGTCAAAAAGTAATTGTCGCCGCTCCCAGAGATCATCAATCTGGGTGTGGGCACCAAGTTACCACATATCGTCCTATTCAAGTTCACAAACGTTCCCAATTTGAGTATGCCATCGCAGGGACTCCTGCTGATTGTGTCAGAATTGCAGTATCCCATATCTGCAAAGATATCAACTGGGTAATTGCGGGTATTAATGCTGGTGGTAATTTAGGTGTGGATGCGTATATTTCCGGAACTGTCGCTGCCGTGCGCGAAGCTGCAATGCACGGTATTCCGGCGATCGCATTATCTCACTATCGTCAAGGAAAGCTTGATTATAATTGGGATTTAGCAGCTAAATGGACAGCAGAAATTTTAGCTGACTTACTTCACCGACCCCAAGAAACAGGAACTTATTGGAACGTTAATTTACCCCATTTACAACCGGGAGATAGACAACCAGAAGTCGTGTTTTGCCAGCCTTGCACTAAACCTTTACCTGTGAATTACCAGATCAAAGGCGATCAATTTTATTATATTGGGGAATACGGTAAACGCGATCGTATTCCTGGTAGTGATGTTGATGTTTGTTTTTCTGGAAATATTGCAGTTACAAAGCTTCAACTCTAAACCACAATCAGGCAACTATCTGTGGTTCCCATCGTCAATTTGACTGTGCTTACATTGTCCGTGCTTAAGTCCTGATTTTTTATTACTTATTACTTATTACTTATGGGAGCATCCCAAATGTTTAAATTTGTAGTGTGGGCAGCGTTCGACGGCTCGACTAAGCTTCGCCGAACGTCTGAGCTCACGCCGAAGTCTTGCCCGCTTTATATATCAAGGGAGCTTTCCGGCTCCCACTACCGCATATTTTTGAAAAATTGGGATGCTCCCTTACTTATTACTTATTACTTATTACTTATTACTTCCCCCTTGTGGGGGCAATCCTAACTATTCAGGACTTACACAACTGGTACAAATTAATCATCCGATTCTTCTAGCAAAGTCATCAAGCGGTCTAAAGTGCGTGTTAGCTGGGTTAATTTTTGCAGGGATTGCTCCTGAGTGTCAGCCAAAGTTTGTACTGCATCACACAATGCCAAAATTTGATACCCTTGTTGTTGTAACTGGTTTCCCTGTTCTTTTGAATGGACACTAAGAGTATCCACCCTGTCAGCTAAACGCTCAATAGTTTCTGTAGTAGCAAGTACTGCCTCTCCAATCTGCTCCACAATAGACTCCAGTCTGCTGACTTTTACTTCCGCTCCTGCTAGAACCATGCTTTAATACCTCAATTATTAGACATTGCACTACAGTTTCTGCCCATATTTCAATCAATAGGGACATCACATAGCAATTACTATGGCAATCAGTAGGTGTATTATTTGTGACTTAGGTAAAATTTACCGCAACCAGGTGTTAATTGCGATCGCTGTGAAATTCATGGGTTAATTTACACTCACTAAACAATGTATTTGTTTACACTCAGATGTACTAACTTTTTGCTAGTTACTGTAATATAGAAAACTTTAATTTTTTACATAGAAAGCAATTGAGTCCGGTGATACTCCTCGGGGAGCATCAGTAATGTGAAAGATGAGTGTAAAATTTTAGTCTTAACACCCAGTTGACAAAAGATTCTAGCACAGTAATATCTTAACGTCATCTTCATCAACATTTGTGCATCCTCCAAAAGAAAGATTTATTGAAGTTTAACTGAAGTTTATAAACTATCTCGATCCCCAGGTTCTTGGTAAAGATTCAGTGAATATACGGTAAATTCAGTACCTCTATATTTGAACCAAGTTTATAGTCATAAGCATAAGTGCTATATCTCATCTCGCATTGAATTGAGAATTTTAGGCAATATTTGAGCAATATATAAATATAGATTTGGCTAATGTACCAAACATCAATAACAAATATTTTGGTAGATGCTGGTTCTGAAGCTGGCAAAGTTAAATTCCCTCCTCATCGATCCGTAAACTCTAAATTTAAACGGTGTTTGGATATTGTGGGAAGTTTAGTTGGGATGATAATCCTTGCTCTTGTTTTCATCCCCATAGCAATCGCTATTAAAATTGATAGTCCCGGTCCTATTTTCTTTTCTCAAGAGCGTTATGGACTTCAAGGTCGTCCATTCCGTATATATAAATTCCGTTCGATGGTGAACGAAGCCGAACAGCTAAAATCCCTAGTCAACAACGAAGTTAATGGACTCTTGTTTAAAAACAAAACTGACTTTCGAGTGACTAGGGTTGGTAGGATTTTGAGAAAAACTAGTTTAGATGAGTTACCCCAATTCTGGAATGTGCTGTTAGGTAACATGAGTTTAGTCGGGACACGTCCGCCAACTGGTGATGAAGTTGCTCATTATAATCAACATCATTGGCAGCGGTTAAATGTAAAACCAGGATTGACTGGTGAATGGCAAGTTAATGGTCGTTCTCAAATTATGGATTTTGAACAAGTAGTCGATTTAGACTTGCGATATCAGAAAAATTGGCATCCAATGTATGACTTCTTGTTGATTGTAAAAACTGTTTACGTAATATTAGCTAGAAAAGACGCTTATTAGAACCAAACTAGTATCGCCGCTTTGGAAATCAAAAGTCAAAAGTATTGTGAACTCTCGCGCTTTGACGTTTTATAAATGGTTGTGGTCTTTCTGCCAACCTGTACTAGTGGTTAATTCTTAGATACAAGGATAATTAAATTGGGTTCTGTTATAGTAGGTTGTTTGTGGATGACATGGGTCTTTTTGGAGTTTTAAGCAGAATCTCCCGTCAAAATTTTTGATTTGACGGTGAGAGTGTCAAATATTAGGTGAATTTAGCGATCGCAAAAATTTATCTGGTTCTTGCACGCTCATCAGCAAGGAGTAGCCATCAGTTGTAGGAAGATAAACAACATCACGGGATTGTGTGACAAACAGTAAAGCCTTTTCCCCATTGCGGAGTTTAAACCAGCCAGAATGGTATCCAGGTAAACTAGTACCGTTACTTCTCCTAGTTGGCTGATAGGCTGAACCCCTATTTATATCTACCTTTTGACTCTGATTCACTATTAGGGATGTTATGGGGATACTACGCCCATAAAGACCACCTTTTATATGTAGTTCTGTATTGGACAATTCAACTTGTATGTGACGGGATGAGTAAGCAATATAACCCATTAGACCAATGACTGCGGCCATTATGAGGGCAAATAATCCTATTAACCACAATGCTTTAGCGGGTGCAGGAATAATCTTGAAGACTTCATTCATTGAATTGGAGTTCTGTTTGAATTGATATAAGTATAATTGCGAACATTGAGCCATACATCAAGTGCATAGTAAGTAGGTAGGCGTAATTAAATGTAAGACTGAACCTCACAGGCGGGGTGCTAAGGAGAGGGTTACCGTCAGGCGGGATGAAATTTTATATTTAATTTGACCCAGTTATACTAATTTGAAAAAAGAATGCGACACATGATTGGCCGGTAGGGGCGGGGTAACCCCGCCCCTACAATTGGATCTGCCGCAAACATTTTTTGATTTGGTATTACTTAGTAGTGAAGTCGCGTATTTACAGATTATTTAGAAGTCCCTAAGGGCGTATACTTACCTCCCAATGCCTCTACAATTGTCCTTGTATTGGCTGTCATCATTTTCACATAAGAATCACCTTCACTACCAGCTGCACCAATGGAGTCGGAATATAGCTGGCGTGGTGGTAATTTCACCTTGGCTTCAGCTGCGACGGTTTTGATTAAAGCTGGATTAATGGTGGTTTCGGCAAAAATGGCAGGAATACCAATTTTTTTTATAGCATCTACCAGTTTTCTTACTGTTTGGGCACTTGGTTGTTCTTCCGTACTTATACCAATTAAAGTGCCAGCAATAGGTATACCATAGGCACGCCCATAGTATTGAAAGGCATCATGGGTGGTGACTAGTTTACGCTTGCCTGGGGGAATGGTAGCAATCTGTTTGGCAATCCAAGTATCCAACTGTTGCAGTTCCTGAATTAATTGCTGCGCTTGCTGGGTAAATACCTCCCGATCTTCTGGTGATAATTCAATCAAGGCATCCCGAATCACTTTTGTCATAGCGATCGCATTTTTAACATCACCCCACACATGGGGATCAGGTACGGTTTGCCCTTTCTCTTTCTCTAATTGCAAGGGTTTTGCTGCTTCTCCCACAGCTATTTTACGCCCCTTAGCTGTGGAATTCATTAATTTTATTAGCCCTGGTTCTAAGTTGTAACCGTTGTATAAAATTAACTTTGCTTTTTCCAAATTTCTACTATCTGCTGGTACGGGTTCGTAAACATGGGGATCTGTACCTGGCTTGAGGATACCAGTTAACTGAATTTCATCTTCGGCAATTTTCTCAGTCAAATCTGCAATGATGGTGCTGGTTGCAACTACCCTGGGTTTACCATCTGCTGAAGTAGAGTTCTGGGAAGTTGGCTGACTGCATCCCCCCATGTATATCGTCAAACACACCCCCATCATTACCCGCCAGCAATGTTTACCCATTGACTGAGTGATTCCTCTCATAGACTTGTTATATTATTTTTCATTTTTCTTTCATTTTTTAGAGTATATTATTTTCATAATCTTTTCATTTTTTATTTATGTCTCCCCTAGAAAATTTGATTGCCAATACAGCAAGATTTTCTGCTCACAACAATTTCAACGTTGAGAGAGTTTTACCCACACAAGAAGAATATTATTGGATTCAAATCAGTCACCTGGGAGTGTATTACCGCACCCAAGAAGCTCTGAGTGACATCAACTGTATTATCAAACCGGGGAAATTAACAGGTATTTTTGGTCCCAACGGTGCGGGTAAAAGTACCATGTTAAAAGCCATGTTGGGGTTAGTTCCGAGTAATGGGGTGGCATTGTATCAAGGGGAGCAATTGATGAAGCAACTAGATAAAGTTGCCTATGTACCCCAACGTAGTCAAATAGATTGGACATACCCGGCGACGGTGTGGGATGTGGTGATGATGGGCAGGGTGAAGAAGACGGGATGGTTGCGTAACTTTTCTGCTGTTAGTCGTCGCATAGTTAAGAATGCTTTGTCAAGGGTGGGGATGATGGATTATCGCCATCGTCCCATCGGACAACTTTCTGGGGGGCAGCAACAGCGAGTATTTTTAGCCCGTGCATTAGCCCAGGAAGCAGAGATTTTCTGTTTTGACGAGCCATTTGTGGGTATCGATCAAAAAACCCAAGGGATCGTGTTTCAGGTGTTTCAAGAATTAGCCGCAGCAGGGAAAATTGTGGTGGTGGTTAACCATGATTTGGGTGAATCTATTACCCATTTTGATGATTTGATTTTATTAAATCGTGAGTTAGTTGCAGCAGGTTCTCGCAACCACGTATTGACTGAAGAGAATTTATACCATGCTTATGGTGGTAGGGTGATTTTCTTCTCAGATGCAGCGTAGTGGGGAGGAGGGGAGGAGTGAGGGAGTGAAGGAGTAGGGGCGGGGTTTCCCCGCCCAGAGTGAGGGAGGATTATAAGCAAATAAAAAATGATAAATAACCAATTAATTTTGTTTTTGCCTAATGTAATTGAAGCATTACAGTACGAGTTTATGCAGCGATCGCTCATCGTAGCAATTCTGGTAGGCTTATTATGTGCGGTTGTTGGTAGCTACTTGATGGTGCAGCGATTGGCTTTGCTGGGGGATGCCATTAGTCACTCGGTTTTGCCCGGATTAGCGATCGCATTTATGCTAGGAATGAATATCTTTGTGGGGGCTTTTATTGCCGGGGTACTGAGTACTATTTGTATCACTTGGGTACGGACGCGATCGCCTATTAAGGAAGATGCGGCGATGGGGATAGTATTTTCGGCGTTTTTTGCTTTGGGGATTACCTTAATTACGGTAATTCAAAAGGATAATAAAATTGACCTCAATCACTTTTTATTTGGGAATATTCTCAGCGTTACATCCAGTGAGTTACGGGATACTGCGATTATTACTGCCATAGTACTATTGGTAGTGTTTTTACTATATAAGGAGTTGTTATTTTATACCTTTGACCCCTTGGGAGCGCAGGCAGCAGGATTACCCATCAATAAACTGAATTTTGGACTGATGCTGTTAATTTCTTTAACCATCGTCACTAGTATGAAAAGCGTGGGTGTTGTGTTGGTTTTGTCTCTGTTAATTACTCCCGGTGCAACGGCTTATTTATTGGTGAAACGACTGAATCAAGTCATGTTTTTGGGGGCGATAATTGGGGTGATTTCTAGTATTAGTGGGATGTTTATTAGTGATGCTTTTAACATTCCCTCTGGTCCCGCGATCGTTTTAGTTGTGTCGGGGTTCTTTTTGTTGGCGTTACTGTTTAGTCCTAGTCATGGGGTTTTGCAGAGACAGAAGTGATGAAGTTTATTGCACGGACAGATTTAATATTTTTCCTTGGGTTGACTCTAAAATTGAATCTCGGATAAAAGAGCGAGCAGGCTCTCTAAAAGGAATGTTCAAACTACCATTTGAAGACTTTGACGAGTTGCGCGTATTTAAATCCCCGACTTTTAAGAAGTCGGGAATCTGTGACCCCTCAGTGCGATCGCTGTCGAACTCACGTTAAAATTAAATTAATCGTTCTCTCGCTCTCGGTAAATATTAATTATGAGATGGGAAGAGGTTTGTGATAATAAATTTTTACAAGATTTACCCTTCAAAATCGAATTAAATAAATGGGGTCAAATTGTCATGAGTCCCGTAAAAATTAAACATTCTTTTTACCAAGGGAGAATTCAACGTTTATTAGAATCCTTATTGAATACGGGAGAAGTGATGCCAGAATGCGCTATCAACACATCAGATGGGGTTAAAGTTGCTGATGTTGTTTGGTGTTCAGAGGAGCGATTTACTCAAATTGAAGATGAAGTGTCAGCATCAATCGCACCAGAAATTTGTGTAGAAGTTAAATCCAGTGGTAACAGTTTGGAAGAAATGGAATTTAAACAAAAATTATATTTAGAAGCTCAAGCTATAGAAGTATGGTTATGTAATGAACAAGGTGAAATGAAATTCTATAATCAACAAGGTGAATTAGAACAATCTCTATTAGTTCCTCAATTTCCTAGGCAAATTAAACGGTAATTAATCAATGAACTTGCCTTGGAGCGATTGGCTTTACTGGGGGATGCAATTAGTCACTCGGTTTTGCCCGTCAGCCCTGCCACAGGTATTCGGCTAGTTGCGGGGGAGCATCCCAATTTTTCAAAAATATGCGGTAGTGGGAGTCGGAAAGCTCCCTTTACATACAAAGCGGGCAAGATGCCCGCACTACAAATTTCAACATTTGGGATGTTCCCAGTTGCGGTATTCTACGACATTATTTACGGAAAATCACGTAGAATATTGGAGGAATTACATGATATAGTTTTCCTCTTTTTTGATATCAGATTTGACGGCATGGTGAAAAAAATCCTGCTTCTATCAGCCAATCCCACAAATACGTCCAAGCTGCGCTTAGATAAGGAAGTGCGGGAAATTGAGGCAGGTTTAGAACGTGCCAAATGTCGAGATGAATTTGAAATTATCTCCAAATGGGCAGTGCGAGTTGATGATTTGCGCCGTGCTTTGTTAGATCATGAACCACAGATTGTGCATTTTTCTGGACATGGTGAAGGCAACCAGGGGTTAGTTCTAGAGAATAATTCTGGACAAATGCAATTGGTAAGTGCATCAGCCCTGGCAAGACTATTTAAATTGTTTCCCCAGATTGAGTGTGTGGTACTTAATGCTTGTTATTCCCAGGTGCAAGCAGAAGCAATTCACCAACACATTGATTATGTGATTGGGATGAACAAGGAGATTGGGGATAAGGCTGCCATTGAGTTTGCAGTGGGGTTTTATGATGCTTTGGGGGCAGGTAGAACTATTGAAGATGGGTTTGAGTTTGGTTGTACATCAATTGATTTGGAAAGTATTCCAGAATCTTCCACTCCAGTATTGAAAAAGAGAAAGAGTAGAAAAGAGACTGCTATTTCCCCGGATTCTCAACCAGGTAAACGCATTTTAAAACAGGATGTACAGACTGGTAACAGTGCTAGAGTATTTATCAGCTATCGCAGTAAAGACCCAGACCTTAGTCTTGCCCAGCAGTTTTATGAAGCCATCCAAGCCACCGGACACGAACCATTTATGGCGGGAGAGAGCATTCGCCTGGGAGAAAACTGGACCGAACGCATCGATGAAGAATTAGAAAGGTGTGATTATTTTCTGCTGCTGTTATCTCCTAAATCTGCAACCAGTGAAATGGTGACAGAGGAGATTAGGAAGGCGAAACAGTTGCAGAATTTGCGTCCCGACCATAAGCCAGTGATTTTGCCCATCCGTGTCAACTTTCCTTTGAGTGAGCCACTGAATTATGATTTGCGGGGTTATTTGCAAAGGGTTCAACAGCGAGAGTGGAAATCTCCTGCCGATACGCCCAAGATTCTACAAGAAATCTTGACAATTATGGCAGAGGGTGGTGTGAGCGTACAGCCTACCCCTACAGAGGAATTGACTACAGAACTGCCTGCTGTGGAAACCCTGGAAAGTCCACCCCTACCAGTGGCAGAACCAGAATTGCCAGAAGGACAGGTGAATTTGGCTTCACCGTTTTATGTAGAGCGACCCCCAATTGAATCTGAATGCTACGAGGAAATTTTGAAAGCTGGATCTCTGATCCGCATCAAAGCACCCCGACAAATGGGTAAAACCTCACTAATGGCAAAGATTCTTCATCAAGCTTCACAACAGGATTGTCTAGCTGTGCCTTTGAGCTTTCAACTGGCAGATAGCAAAGTGTTTGCAAACCTGGATCTATTCTTGCGGTGGTTGTGTACCGCCGTCAGTCGGAAGTTACGACTACCGAATAAGTTAGTGGATTACTGGGACGAGATATTTGGCACCAAGGATAACTGTACCGCTTATTTTGAGGAGTATTTGCTCACACAAATCAACCAACCCCTGGCTTTGGGCTTGGATGAAGTTGATTTAGTATATCAACATCCGGAGATTGCCACCGACTTTTTTGCACTGTTGCGCTTTTGGCATGAAGAGGCGAAGACTAGGGATGTGTGGAAGAAACTGCGGCTGTTAGTAGTGCATTCCACAGAAGTTTATATCCCCATGAATATCAATCAATCGCCGTTTAATGTGGGTCTGTCCATTGATTTGCCGCAATTTAACCCTGAGCAAGTGCTTAATTTGGCACAGCGACACGGACTAAATTGGAATTCTACCCAGGTTGAGCAGTTGATGGGAATGGTGGGGGGACATCCCTATTTGGTGCGAGTGGCACTGTATCGGATTACGCGGCGGAAAACCACATTGGAGCAGTTATTAAAACTTGCCCCTACAGATGCCGGACCTTTTGGTGACCATTTGCGGCGACACTGGTGGATTCTGAAACAGCATCCAGATTTGGCAGTTGGAATGAAACAAATTGTTGCAACCACTGCTCCAGTTCAGCTGGAGCCAACACAAGGGTTTAAATTAAAAAGTATGGGGTTGGTAGATTTGCAAAACAATCATGTAATACCCCGCTTCAATTTATACCGTGAGTATTTCCAAGAACGTGCCACATCTCTATAAATAGTCTGAACGTCAGCTAATGAAGACAGCACAAAACCCAGCCTATGAATATCAAGTAGGAGGGAGTTTGCCTGCTGATGCTCCCACCTATGTGAGGCGACAGGCAGACGAAGATATTTATGAGAGGTTGAAGGCTGGGGATTTTTGTTATGTGTTGAATTCTCGGCAAATGGGTAAGTCCAGCCTGCGGGTACAAGCAATGCGACGGTTGCAAGGGGAGGTAATTGCCTGTGCTGCTATTGACTTAACCAAGATTGGTAGCCAAAACGTTACGCCAGACCAATGGTATGCAGGGATTGTCCGTAATTTGGTGAATAGTTTCCAGCTTTCAGGAAAATTTAATTTGCGGAGTTGGTGGCGAGAACGGGAGTTTCTCTCTCCCGTACAAAGATTGAGTGAGTTTATTGAACAAGTTCTGCTGGTGGAGGTTGATCGAAACATTGCCATTTTTATAGATGAAATCGATAGCGTTCTCAGCCTCAACTTTGGGACTGACGATTTTTTTGCTTTAATCAGGTTTTGCTATAACCAGCGTGTCGATCAGCCAGCATACAAACGTCTCACATTTTGTCTGTTGGGGGTAGCTACGCCTTCAGACCTAATTAAAGATAAAAAGCGAACACCGTTTAATATTGGTCGAGACATTGAACTCAAAGGCTTTCATTTACAGGAAGCCCAGCCATTAGCCAAAGGATTGGTGGGGAAAGTTAGCAATCCCCAAGCAGTGCTAAAAAAGGTTTTAGCTTGGACGGGTGGACAACCTTTTCTCACCCAGAAGCTTTTGAAACTCATTCTAGCTAGTGATGAGGGGTTGAGTTTGGAGGCTGTGGTAAAAAAGCGTGTTATCGAACACTGGGAAGCACAGGATGAACCGGAGCATTTACGGACAATACGTGATCGGATTTTCAGGGATAAAAAACGTGCTGGGCGACTGCTAGGACTGTATCAGAAAATTTTACAGCAAGGTGAAGTCGCAGCAGATGGCAGTCCAGAGCAAATAGAATTGCGACTATCGGGATTAGTAGTTGAGAGACATGGCAAGTTAAGAGTTTACAACCCCATTTATCAGTCTGTTTTTAACCAAAGTTGGGTTGATAAGGCATTAGCAGATTTGCGACCCTACTCTGAGGCAATAACAGCCTGGTTAGCATCTAATTGTAGTGATGAGTCGCGGTTGTTGCAAGGTCAGGCTTTGCAGGATGCTCTAGCATGGGCAGCAGACAGAAACTTGAGTAATGAAGATTATCGGTTTTTAAATGCTAGTCAAGCTGAGGCTTGGAAATTTCTCAGTTTCAAGTTTAGCAATGGAGCAGCCTCGGATATTTCTGAATTGATAAATTTGTGCGATCAGTATCCTGAAGAAGCAAAAGACTACCTATTCAATAACTATCTTGAACGATGGCTAGTAGCACATTTAGGAAGGACAGACTTAGGAGGATACATATCACGTAAGATTGTACCTTCCTACGAGGAAGAAAAGCGTAAAGGTTTGGAAATGTTTGTGCGGGAACTTTGTAAAAGTGTAGGTACTGAACCCTATCCAATAATTTTTGCACAACCAGATAGGTTAGACTTTGGTGAAGTTCCCGTCGGATATCAAACAAGGGTTGAATTACAAATTGGCAATCATGGACGTGGATTCGCATGGGGTTCTGTAGTCCTTGAACATCACCTTCCTGGCGTGAGTTTGCCTGATAGATTGAATTCTTTGATTGATAACAAAATCTATATTGATTTAGATGCACTTATGGTTGAACCTGGAATTTACCAGGGTTACATTGTCATTTCATTAGAAGGAATTCAAAAAGCTTTGCGAATTCCTCTACATTACAAAGTTAAAGAAATCCGAGCTCTTATACAACCAAGTCAAATAAATTGGGGATTAGTCCGATATGGCAGGCGTTTTAAAACTGAGTTATTGAGAGTGAAGTGCGAACCTTCTACTGGCAGAATTAAGGGCACTACTTCAACTACGCTACGTCAACTTGCAGTCGAACCATCTAGTTTTGAGGGATCAGACTTAGAAATTATTGTAACTTTAGATACGGCTATGCTGGCATCTCTATGGCGGTATAAAAGTACAATTTATTTAGAAACTAATATTGGCAAATATCAAATACCTATTAAATTCAGAACAAATATAAGATGGGAAAACATACTCGGATTTATTGGTGTGTTTTTTTTCTTGACATTATTAATAGTTGGGCTTATATTTCTTTTTAGTTCTATTTTTATTCCTTTAGGATGGAATTTAAGTGTATTTTTTGTATATACTTTTGGTATAATTATTGAGATTTACTTCATAGTAATTTTAATTAAGCAAATAAACTTTTAGTAGAAAATAGGTGATTCATTCAGGAGGAAATACAAGCTTCTCCAGGGAAAAGAATGGGTATTGCTTTCTCAGAAAAAAGTAGGTGATACTTCACAGGAGTCGCTACTTACGGGATACTCCCAAAGGAAGCCGTGTAAAACGCGATCGCTTTTTGGACAATCCCTTTGGAAACAGTGACAATGGATGAGGATGAAGACGGAAACTACCTCATTCTCGACATACTACATCATGCTTAAATTTAAGCAAGGCAATCTGTTAAAAGAAAATGCTGAGGCCTTAGTAAACACTTTTAATTGTGTTGGTGTTATGGGTCTACCAAATGTACGAGGGATAGTATTTGAGCTAATATCTCAAACTATAGCGGTTTCCAGGCAACTGAAGTACACACAAACCTTTTATATCAAAACAAGCAGCTTTACGAACGTACCTCACTAGATTGAGAATCGCTATAGTACAAGATAGCAAAAAGGTATTAAATATAACCATAACCGAAAGAGCGATCGCTCTTTATTGTTCCTGTTAGCCTGGAGTAATGAAGTTCCATTATTCTTAACCTTGAGATGTAAAAATTGCCATATGTAAAGCATAGGAAAACAGTGAGATGGCAAATGAAGAGTATCTAGCTTTGCTCAAGCAAGGGGTAGATGTTTGGAATAATTGGAGAATCAACAATTCAGATCATATAAATCCTGACCTCAGTGGTGCTGACCTGAGTGATACTGACCTCAGTGATACTGACCTCAGTGGTGCTAATCTCACTGGTGTCCAATTCGTAGGTGCTGACCTAAGTGATACTGATCTCAGCGATGCCCAGCTAGTGAATGCTAATCTTAGTGATGCCATTCTGATGGATGTTGACCTTAGTAATGCCCAGTTAGTAAATGCCAACCTCAGTAATAGCAACATTATTAATGCTGATCTGAGCAGAGCTAACCTCAGTGAAGCCCAGCTAGTGAATGTCAATCTCAGTAGTGCGGATCTAAGCAATACCCAATTTGTGAATGCCAATCTCAGTAATGCCGATCTCAATAATGCTGATTTGAGTAACGCCCAGTTCGTAAATACTAATCTTAGTAATGCTAATCTCAATGATGCTGACTTGACCAATGCCCAGTTAGTGAATGCCAATCTTAACAATGCTAATCTCAATGACGCTGACTTGATGGGGGCTGACTTAAGCAGAAGTCAAGCAAAGGAAACAAATTTTACAGCAGCGATACTGACAGGTGCTTGCTTGTCAGAGTGGAATATTAACAGTGCTACAAAACTAGATAATATCGAGTGTGACTATGTTTACTTGGAAAGTGGACAGCTCCAACGTCACCCTAGTAATGGAGAATTTGCACCAGGAGAGTTTATCCAGCTATTTCAGAAAGATGAAGGAAATGATAGCTAAAAAATGAAGAGGGCACAAGCATTTATAGGTGTCAACTTAAGGTAAAAATTGCTTTAGGTTTGGCTAACACATCCACCTGGAATTTTAAATTTTAGTTCCAGGCTCATAAACGAAGTCTACTGAATCTTTAGATGACTTTGTCTATGAGCAAGGAAATTAATTTACTTGCGGACTGGTAATTTTGCGTTCAGTTGACAACAATGGCAGGCCGCAGCACCCCTACAATGAATTGGTAATTTTAATTCTGGAAATATCCTAACTACAGTTATTATCCTGCAATTTCACTCTCTTGCTTCTCTTGTTCTGTTTCTGCTGGCTCAGGGGTATCGATTGCTGCAACATCTGGTTCTACAGCAGGTGCATCTGAAGGTTGAGAACTTGTTTGTTCTGTCTCTATTGGCTCAGGGGTATCGATTGCTGCAACATCTGGCTCTACAGCAGGTGCATCTGAAGGTTGAGGACTTGTTGGTTCTGATTCTGTTGGTTCAGGGGTATAGATTGTAGCAACATCTGGCTCTACAGCAGGTGCATCTGAAAGTTGAGGACTTGTTGGTTTCGCCTTTTTTGAGAATCCAATAGCTGTCAAAACGTCACCATTACTAACTAAGAAGCGAATCACCCCTTTATCTAAATCTTTCTTACCTCGCTGTTGAGAAACTTGAATAATTCTTTCTCCCAATTTTTCCCCAACTTCTCTAGCCTCTGACAAATCAGTGAAAGATTTTTTATTAGAAATGGTTTTCACTAGCAGTTCCAACTCCTTATTCCCCTTGCGAGTAGTGGGATTAATTCCTTGTAATGCCACATTTTTCTTGATAGTCTTAGTGATAACTTTCACCAGCTGCTTATTACTCAATGTTGCCTGACTCTTTTGGCTCATCTTATTATTTCCTTTTGCTTATGAGTCTCAGATTCATCCAGAGGTGAAACATTACTTGCCATTTCCACAATGGACTCAAATCATCCTAGGACTAATTGATAAAGCTCAGATTAAGACAAGGATAAGACACTCAAAGCTAGCTGGTATAGCAGGAGGCAGGAGGCAGAGGAACTACGTTAACGCGCAGTGTATACCTTGCATTTAGCCATGCCCGTTGGTTCGCGCAGCATTGCCGCAGGCTAGCCAACCTTTCAGGTTATGTCTATACGCACGCCCGCCATATTACCAGATGGTGCGTTACACTTCGTGGTAATACACCCTACTGGATTGACACAGCTAAAATAGTGCAATAGGTGTAGGTTGGGTTGAAGAATGTAGACGCAACAGCGGCTTGGAGCAGAGTAACCCAACACCAGTAAAGCTTTGTTGGGTTTCCCTATCG
>JASJCJ010000283.1 GCA_030066045.1 Calothrix sp. MO_167.B12 | reverse complement strand
GGTCTCCCCAAGTGGAGTAACTGCCGAAAGGGTTCCCCGGCATAAGCAAAGTGTTGCTCGCGAAGCGTATCCGAAGGATTCACCCGAAGGGAGGTTCCCTCCGTTATAGTCAGTGGCGTTTGAGGAACGTAGACCCGAAGGGGCTTCTCGCAGAGTAACCCAACATTTTCCGTACACTCAGTTGGGTCTACACTTCGTTCTACCCAACCTACGAATGAGGAAAGAAAACAGTCTCTAGTAATTAAAGCCACAAATATGGCACAATCTTGCTGGACAATTTCCAAGTCGTCTACCTATATCTCAAGAAATACGCCCATTGATTGCGAATTTGTGTGTGACAATTTTTATAGTGGTATATTTTTGAGCTAAAAATACGTAAACGAAATTGTCAAAATGAAGCTTTATTTAGACACAGCAAAAACTGCTAATACTAAATAAAGGGAATAAGTTAATGAACATTAAAGCTCTGGCTCTAGCATCTCTGATCGGTTTATCTGCACCAGCGATTACAGCAGTTGGTTTCACTACAAACACTGCTTCTGCTATGCCTACAGACTTCGTTCGTCCAAAAGGTACTTTTGCTGATGTAAACCAGGAATGGGAAGTTCGTTTGTATCTAGATCAATTTGGGGTTTATTCTTACCAAGCTATAAACACAAAAAATGGCAGTTCATTGACTTTGAAGAACCCTGAAGTTTCCCAAGAGGAACAAGCTTATAAATACACTTTCAAAAATGGCAATTACCGCTATCAAGTAATCTATAATCCTTCCAGACCTAAATCTATCTTTCTTTACGTTTTCAATCCCAATGGTAATCTTATCCTAAGTCGGAATATGGTTAAGGGCTATGCTCGCCCCCAAGGAACCTTTGTTGATGCAAACCAGGAGTGGGTTGTTAGACTCTATATGAACCAGTCTGGAAATTATATCTACGAAGGCGAAAATACAAAAACTCGTTCTAAATTAACCTTGAAAAATCCCAAAACTTCACTGGAAGAACAAGCTTATATCTACACATTCACAAACGCTCAGTATCGTTATCAAGTAATCTACAATCCTGCAAACGAAAAAGCGATCGCTTTGTATGTTTTCGATCCCAACAGCAAGGTAATCTTAACACGCAATATGACATTAGACTACGACGTGTAAAAAAAACACAAAACTAAATCATTGATTAGATCCATGCTTGTATGCAAAAAATAAGACAGACAAAATGCCTGTCATTAAAAGTGAATAAAAATTCAAGACTAACTAGTACACCTCGGCGGAAATAAATAGACCATTAACCTGAAATAAAAAGCTTATATTTCAAGCTTTCGCGCCTTCTGTTTTCAGTCTCCTTACTTCTGCCTTCATATACTAGTTTTTACCTAAAACCCACTGCTGCTTGCCAAACAAAAGCTAACAACAAGAAAAATAAGGGGATAATTGGGAGAACATCTACCAAGGGGTCGAAGATTTGGTAAGCTTCGGGCAATTTTGCTAACAACAGTGCTGCTTCCATGTTCGTTTAAATTTACCTATTCAACACAGCTTTCATAATTGAGAAATATCTTAACATGGTTCGGTTAGTTGTTAGTTATCAGGCATTAGCATAAATAAATGACGATCGCTCAATGATTCAAGGCAATAGGGAACAGGGAATAGGGAACACCGGATGAGTGTGGTGGGGGATTGAACCCACCACTAACGCATACCGCAAGCGTGGCGGGGGACTCAGACCCACGCTCTTGGGAGAGGGAAACCCGCTCGGCAACCAATCAAGCCCTTGGACAAAAATCTGCACTGTTGCCTGTTGCCCGTTCCCTGTTCCCTCTCCCAAAGGGAGTTGATTTTTTTCAATGCAACCAATGGGCGAATTCCGTGGTGAAGCGATCGCTCAAAATAGCCTGTCTAATCCTTTGGGTAAAGTGAATCAACTCGGTAATATTGTGAATACTCAACAGGGTATAGGCTAAAATTTCCTGGGCGCGGACTAGGTGGGAAATGTAAGCACGGCTAAAGTTTTGGCAAGTATAGCAATGACAGTCCGGATCTAAAGGGGTGAAATCTCGGCGAAATTGGGCATTCTTCAAATTCCACCGTTCCCCTTTTACCATAGCCGTACCATGTCTTGCCCAACGGGTGGGAATGACACAATCAAAGATATCAATACCAGATGCGATCGCCATTACCATCTCTTTATAAGTTCCTACTCCCATCAAATAACGTGGCTTTTCTGGTGGTAATAGGGGAGCAGTATTTTGCACAATTTTATGAATCAGTTCCGGCTCTTCCCCCACACTCACTCCCCCAATGGCATATCCGGGTAAATCCAATTTCTTCAAATCAGCCGCCGCTTGGGAACGTAAATCTAGGTACATGCCCCCCTGGACAATCCCAAACAAAGCTTGATCGTCTCGTTGATGTGCTGTAATGCAGCGTTCTAACCAACGATAAGTACGGGCTGTAGCCGCTTCTACCTCTTGACGACTGGCAGTATGGGGCGGACACTCATCAAATGCCATAATCACATCCGCTCCCAGAGTATTCTGTATTTCAATGGAGCGTTCTGGCGTGAGGTTAATGATTTGACCATCGTGTGGTGAACGAAAAGTTACGCCCTCTTCAGTAATTTTTCGCATCTCACTTAAACTAAAGACCTGAAAACCACCAGAATCAGTGAGCATCGGACCATCCCAACCCATGAATTTATGCAATCCACCACCTCCAGCCACGATATCTTCCCCGGGCTGGAGATGTAGGTGATAAGTATTGGAAAGTACCATTTGTGCCCCAGTATTTTTTAACTGATCTGGGGTGAGGGTTTTCACATTTGCCAGGGTTCCCACTGGCATAAATCGGGGAGTTTCTACCACACCGTGGGGCGTAGAAAATATACCAGCTCGTGCGTGGGTATGGCTACAGTTAGCCGAGCACTGAAAAGAAAATTTTGCAGTCAAGACAGAAGATTAAGATGTTCGGTATTAATAAATTATGCCACCATATCCTAGCGTCTTTTTCCTCTTCTCCATTTATCTTTGTGGTGTAGAATAGCTTCAAACAATTATTATGAATACCAACCGCTTGCCAAACATCCATCCTGGTGAAATCCTTCAACAAGAATTTTTGCAACCACTAGATATCACTGCGTATCGGTTAAGTAAAGATATTGGTGTTGCTCAAACAAGAATTAGCGAAATTTTATCTGGAAAACGCAGCATTACACCAGATACAGCCTTGCGTTTATCTCGTTATTTCGGAAATAGTGCCCAGTTTTGGCTAAATTTACAAACACAATATGATTTACGTCAAGCTCTCGAAGAAAATGCAGAAATTTACGGGAACATTCCCAAATTTTCCCAGAATGATGTAGCCTGAAATATGGTTAAAAGAATTTAGTATTCTTGATGCATATCCACCCAACCTATGGGATAAACTATTATGCTTTCTTTACGTAGATGAGTATTATCTTAGTCCCTTTTGTCTTAAAATTTCATCTATACAAGCAGAATTTTTCTCTGATATTGGAGGTCCAGGTTCTTGATTGTAATCAATCACTAAATCGTAGTTTCCTTCATCATATAATTCATTAATTAATGCTTGTATTTCTAGTAGTGGCTCATTATCTTCTTCACGTAAAGGTAAGGGAAAATCAGGTATGGGATTTTGCAAATCAAATGCATATAAATCAGCTTTGGGACGCTTGGATGCACGACTAACCAAAATACGGTAGTCAGTTTGTATATTATTTGGTAATTGTTGAATTGGTTTACCATATCGCAGTAAATCAATCTCAATTAAATTTGTATTACTGCCTAAAATTTGTAGGCGTTTTTTGATATAGGAATTTCTTCCTTCTCCAGAACGTTTATTTTTAGGAGAAAGAATTTCAATAACAGTGACAACTTCTTGTGTCACCACATCTCGTACTTCTAAAAAAGTTTCCTTGACTGTTTCTGGCATTTCCAAATCAACAGTCACTGCTTCAACTATAGGAGATGCGACAGCAACATTTACTGGCTCTGGGATCTGGATTTTTTGTACATTCTGAACTGCTACATCCGCAACGCCAATTAAAAGTGAATCATCGTCTATTGTTTGATATACTCTTTTTTCGATCGCAACTTTGTATTTGGGGCGCAATTGGGGATTAAGTCGGCGAAAAATTCCGGCGATAAGAAGATTATGAACTTCTGACCAAAATAAGGGATTTTCCAAATATGGATTCATACCTAAAAATGGTGAAGCCATGATAAAACCTCAAAAAATTATACTTTGAGCGATCGCATATAGTGATATGAGGATAATAACTGAATTATAACGCCGATTGAAAGCACGAAACCTTCTGCCTTCTAGCTAGAAAATAGGGAGTGAAGGAGTGAAGGAGTGAAGGAGTGAAGGAAGTATTTTCAGATCCTTGGTTGTGGGATTTTCCCGTAGGAGGCTAACTTGAGGGGAACCTCAACCTGACAAGAGCGGACATCCCTCTCCTTAATAAGGAGAGGGAAAGATTTTTGTGTAGCAAAAAGCGAGGGTGAGGTTTTTCATGGGCAGGTTGTGAGATTTTCTCGTGGAGGGCTGACTTGAAAGAGGGTATGGGGTGTAGGGTGTAGGGGAAGAACTCCCTTTCATGCTTAGTGGTGAAACATTTTTCATCGGCACTGGCTGATTCAACACAAAGAGCTTCTTTTTGAAATAACTTAATTTCTTGATACAATCCCAATCATGAGTAATTACTACTATATTGTCGATGTATTTGCTGAGAATAAGTACGCGGGTAATCAGCTGGCAGTATTTACCAATGCCACAAACCTAGATACTCAGGAAATGCAAAGTATTGCCAGAGAAATCAACTATTCAGAAACCACATTTATCACTTCACCTCAAGAGAAAAATGGAGGCTATGAAGTGAGAATATTTACACCCAATCAAGAAATTCCCTTTGCCGGACATCCCACTTTAGGAACGGCATATATTCTGCAACAAGCAATTATTCAACAACCTGTGGCAAAGGTTGTCTTAAATCTAGGAGTTGGGCAAATCCCTGTCACCATCAATTACGCCAACGGTTTACCGGAATGGCTGTGGATGCGACAAAATACACCAACCTTCTACCGTCAGCTTCCAGGAGAGCCTATTGCTGAAGTTTTACAATTAAATGTAAGTGATATAGATTCTCGTTTTCCAATTCAGGAAGTCTCTACAGGCTTACCTTTCATAATTGTTCCTTTGAAAAATATCTCTGCATTAAAGCAAATTAATCTTAATAAGGATAAATATTTTCAGCTAATTGCTAACACCGAAGCTAAATGTATCCTCGCTTTTTGCCCAGAAACATATCACCCGGAGAATGATTTGCATGTGCGGGTATTTTGCGATTATGTCGGCGTTCCAGAAGATCCAGCAACGGGAAGTGCCAATGGTTGTTTAGCTGGTTACTTGGTTGAATATGCTTATTTCGGGGAAAGTCATATCGATATTCGAGTGGAACAAGGATATGAAATTGGCAGACCCTCTTTACTGTTACTGCAAGCTAAAAAAAACAATACAGGTATTGATGTGAATGTGGGAGGAAAGGTGATTTTAGTCGCGAAGGGAGAGTTTGTTTGAGAGTTGTTAGTTGTTAGTTGTTAGTTGTTAGTTGATGGAGGGGAGGAGTCAGGGAGGATTAAGCTGCTATGCAGCTTAATTGTATAAAACAAAAATGTTAAATGATTGTAGTGCGGGCATCTTGCCCGCGTCCAATATACAAATTAAATTTATCTTCTTCGGTAATCCCAACTGTCAACCGTCAACTGTCAACTGTCAACTGTCAACCGTCAACCATCACCCCATCATCATCCTTTGTTCCCCATTCACAAATAACAAATCACAAAACTTATCAAATGTAACGGATTGCAAAGTATAATGAGAACGGTCACACCATTAAGAAATATTGAAGAGTAGTAGAATTACATGCGAGTAGCGATCGCGGGAGCAGGACTAGCAGGGCTTTCCTGTGCAAAATATCTCACAGATGCAGGTCATACACCAATTGTCTTGGAACGTCGAGACGTACTCGGTGGTAAGGTTGCGGCATGGAAAGATGCGGATGGAGACTGGTATGAAACTGGTCTACACATCTTTTTCGGAGCGTATCCGAATATGTTGCAGTTATTTAAAGAATTAGACATTGAAGATCGGTTGCAGTGGAAAGAACACACCATGATCTTCAATCAACCCAATGCACCCGGAACTTATAGCCGGTTTGATTTTCCAGATTTGCCAGCTCCATTCAATGGTGTAGTGGCAATTTTACGTAATAATGATATGCTCACCTGGGCTGAAAAAATCCGGTTTGGCATCGGTTTGTTACCGGCTATGATCCAGGGTCAGAAGTATGTGGAAGCGATGGACAAATATTCTTGGTCGGAATGGATGCAAAAGCAAAACATTCCTCCTAGGGTAGAAAAGGAAGTTTTCATTGCCATGTCCAAAGCGTTAAACTTTATTGGACCAGAGGAAATTTCAGCAACTATCTTGTTAACTGCCCTAAATCGCTTTCTCCAGGAGAAAAACGGTTCTAAAATGGCTTTTCTGGACGGTTCTCCCACGGAACGCCTGTGTCAACCGATGGTTGATTATATTACCGAGCGTGGTGGGGAAGTTCGTTTAAATGCCCCCTTGAAAGAAATTTTATTGAACCCAGATGGCACAGTTCAAGGGTTTTTGATGCGGGGATTAAATGGGGAACCTGATTATGTGGAAACTGCCGATATGTACGTTTCTGCCATGCCCGTCGATCCCTTGAAAGTCATGCTGCCCAAGCCTTGGAAACAACAAGAATTTTTCCAACAATTGGATGGTTTAGAAGGTGTGCCAGTTATTAACCTACACCTGTGGTTTGACCGTAAACTTACGGATATCGATCACTTGCTATTTTCCCGATCGCCCTTACTCAGTGTTTATGCTGACATGAGCAACACCTGCCGGGAATATGCCAATAGCGATCGCTCCATGTTGGAATTAGTTTTAGCTCCAGCGAAAGATTGGATTTCCAAATCAGATGAAGAAATTGTCCAAGTAACTCTGGCAGAATTAGAAAAGCTCTTTCCCCAGCATTTTACTGGAGAAGATACAGCCAAATTGTTGAAATATCACGTAGTTAAAACACCGCGATCGGTTTACAAAGCAACACCAGGTCGTCAAGAATACCGCCCATCCCAAGAAACACCGATTAGTAATTTTTATTTAACTGGTGATTACACCATGCAACGCTACTTAGCGAGTATGGAAGGTGCCGTACTTTCTGGTAAGCTGACAGCACGGGCTATTACCAAAGCCCATCCTGAGGCAAACTCCTCTAATCTACAAATGACAACTCTCCAGCCTGCAACGAATGCTGCAACTGTCTGATTCCCCCCCGTCCATGAAACCATCGGTATCTGTGGAAGAATCCTACGAACTATGTCGTCAGCTAACAGCAAAATACGCCACGACTTTTTATCTAGGTACTTTGCTGATGAACCAGAGCAAGCGTCAAGCGATTTGGGCAATTTATGCCTGGTGTCGCCGTACCGATGAACTGGTAGACGGTCCTGGTGCTGATATTACCACTCCAGAAACCCTGGATCAGTGGGAAAAACGCCTAGAATCAATTTTTACCGGACAACCAGAAGATAATTTTGATGTCGCTTTAGTCGATACCCTCCAACGCTTTCCTATGGACATTCAACCCTTTCGGGATATGATTGCAGGTCAGCGTATGGATTTATACCGTAAACGTTACCGAACTTTTGAGGAGTTATATTCATATTGCTATCGTGTTGCCGGCACGGTAGGCTTGATGTCAACATCCGTCATGGGAGTTGACCGAGGAAGCAATACATCACCTTGGAATCGGAAAATAAATCCTTATATTCCCACAGATGAAGCGGTAGCCCTGGGAATTGCCAGTCAAATGACCAATATCTTGCGGGATGTAGGGGAAGACGCTCGCCGGGGTCGAATTTATTTACCTCTGGATGATTTAGCCCAGTTCAATTACACAGAGCAAGATTTATTACAGGGTGTGGTGGATGAGCGCTGGCGTAATTTAATGCGATTTCAAATTGCCAGAACCCGTAAATTTTACCGTCAGGCAGAAAAAGGGATTAGTTATCTATCTCCTGACGCTAGGTTACCAGTGTGGGCGGCATTAATGCATTACAGCCGGATTTTAAAGAGTATTGAACGTAACGACTATGATGTATTTAGTCAACGTGCCTATGTACCCCAGTGGCAAAAATTACGTTCCTTACCCATAGCTTGGTTGCGATCGCAAGTACTTTAAGCCCCATTAACAAGTCATTCAATTTTGGATTTTGGATTTTGGATTGACCCCATATCTAAAGCCCGGAGGCTTGAAATAATGATAGAACCCTTTGTTTTTCTCCACGGATAAATCCGGAGGCTTGTATACAGTTTATTTTTCGGTCAAATTAGCGATTTGTCAGCACATTTACATAGTTAAAGTCGCGCCTGTAAAATCATGACTGACCCCAGGGAAAAGCCATTTTACTAGGGGCACGGCATCCGCAATCTCTTGGTACATACAACTATATTTACCACGCCGTGCCCTTGCGCCCGTAGTTTTGCTGTTCATGGGTTTTGCACCAAACTCTGTAAGAAATTCAGATTATTATTGGTGAAACAGTCCTTCGGGAAATGTCTTCAGGCTCTTGACTATAATTACGAGGTAGGCTAATATTATTATTCGTGACCCAGGAGAGGTGGCTGAGTGGTTGAAAGCGGCAGATTGCTAATCTGTTGTACGGCAGGCAACTCCGTACCGAGGGTTCGAATCCCTCCCTCTCCGTTTTGAGAGTGTTTTTTCCCAAACTAATTTTTTCAGTAAAATTTCATAACTATCCTTGGCTACATGTGAAGAATGCTATTATTGGACACTTGGAGCCTTTTATAGATCAGTAAAACTCTCATATCAAGTTTTAACATATACTAATAGGCTCCTGAACTAATGAGGAGTGAAAGAAGAATATGGCTAGAATTTATGCTGCTGTTTCCCTTAGTGTTACAGCCTTAGCAGTTGGTTTTCTGGCGGCAGCTTGCGATACACCAAGTACAACCAGTCCCGATTCAACAAATACAAGTGATAAGGGATTAAAAATAGGCTCACTGTTACCCACTACCGGGGATTTAGCTTCTATCGGTCAAAAGATGGTGGGTGCAGTTCCTTTGTTAGTAGAAACGGTTAACAGCTGCGATGGTGTCAATGGTCAACCAGTTACCCTAGTAGAAGTAGACAGTCAAAGCAATCCCAGAGATGGCGCTCAGGGAATGTCAAAGCTCTCTAACTTGGATAAGGTAGCAGGGGTAGTAGGAGCATTTGGCAGCCAAATATCTACAGCAGCTGTTTCCATTGCTGTACAAAATAAGGTTATGCTGGTTTCTCCTGGTAGCACTGGTCCTTCATTTACCGAAAAAGCAAAGAAAGGTGACTTTAAAGGGTTTTGGGCACGTACTGCTCCCCCAGATACCTATCAAGCCCCTGCTTTAGCCCAACTTGCAAGGAAAAAAGGATTTAAGCGTGTTTCCACCGTTGTAATTAATAATGAATATGGTGTGGGCTTTGAAAAAGCATTTGTACCAGCTTTTGAAAAATTGGGGGGAACTGTAATTAATAAGAATAAACCAGTGCGTTATGATACAAAAGCTCAAACCTTTGATACTGAAGCTTCCGCAGCTTTTGCAGGTAAGCCTGATGCGGTGATTGCTGCGGTGTACCCCGAAACTGGCAGTTTGTTGTTTAAATCAGCCTATGAGAAAGGTTTAACCGAAGGAGTGCAGATTTTGCTCACAGATGGGGTGAAGTCAGACTCTTTCCCGGGACAAGTTGGTAAGACTAGCGATGGCAAGTACATCATTTCTGGAGCCATTGGTACAGTACCAGGTTCCGATGGGAAGGCATTAGGTGCTTTAAACAAGCTGTGGAAAGAGAAAAAAGGTGGTTCCCCAGGAGAGTTTGCACCTCAAACTTGGGATGCTGCTGCTTTGTTGGCATTGGCAGCCCAAGCAGCAAAAGATAATACAGGTGTTGGTATATCTCAGAAAATTAGGGAAGTTGCTAATGCTCCTGGTGAAGAGGTAAGTGATGTTTGTCAAGGTTTGAAGTTACTTAAAGAAGGAAAAGAGATTAACTACCAGGGAGCTAGCGGTAATGTAGACATTGATGCCAATGGTGATGTGCTTGGTGTTTACGATGTGTGGACAGTAGGGGATGATGGCAAAATCAAGGTAATTGATAAAGTTAGTCCCCAATAAATGATATATATAGGAATCCTAATTGATTTTTGAAATATACGTAGTGGACTGACACGCCTAAAAATGTAGGTTGGGTTGAGCGGTAGGGAAACCCAACAAAGCTTTACTGGTGTTGGGTT